>JAHEZO010000026.1 GCA_023250995.1 Flavobacteriales bacterium
TCGGCCGGCTGGGATTTTTGTTTTTCCTGGAATTCATTTAACTGGGCGAGTTTTGCTGCAGTGGCCTCAGAGGAATTTTCTTTAATTGCACTTTCCAGTTCCTTTGCATAATTAAGGGCAATATCCGCTTCATTTTGTTTTGCCAAAGCTGATTTCTCATTTTCTTTGGCCAGATTAAAAGCGGCCACTGCCTGCTCGGCATAAAGCTTCGATTCCTTTTTAAATTGCCTTGAGGAATCCTGTTGCTGGTCTTTTATGGCCGGATCCTGAGAGCTTAATGAAGATTCACCCAATTCATCCGCTTTTTTTGCTTTTTCGAGGGAAAGGCGATTTTTTTCATTTGCAATGGAATAGGCAATTTCTGTTTCCAGTTTTAAATCGCTGGCTTCTTTCTGAGAATTTTTCGCATCATCCATGGCAATTTTTAAAATCTCTTCGTTAGAAATATTATCTGCTTTGGAAACCGGTTCAATAGTTTTTTCAGAGGAAGGAGTTTGTTCCGCTATAGCTGAATCAATTACAGGTTGAACAATTTCCTCTTTCTTTTCAGAAAAAACAGAGTCGGCTTTAAGGGCATCTGCATTTATTTCAAGGGAGGCTTTTTCCTTATATATTTCGGCAAGCAACACCGATACTTCAGATGTAACCTCTTCCTCAAAAATATTTTTAATAACCAGCCTTTGTTCGCCATTGTCGGAAATTAACTGCATTTCCTGTTTTAGAGCCATTAGGGTTTTCTGGCGGGGAACATCCACCATTCCCGAATAAGTTACCTGACTTTGGGGAGTTTCGACAATAAATTTAAATTTTCCGCCATTGGGAATGGTAAGTACATAATCTCCCGAAGCTGCATTGGTATTATACACTCCGGCAATTTTCCCATCTCTTAAATCCTCAATGGTAATTTTGGCGGACCGCGTGGAATCAGAATTAAAATTTCCTTTAATTATGGCCAGATCAACCGGCACCCTTTCAACCCTTACCTTGTAAACCGAAAGTTCATTTTCTGCGCTTTCCCTGTTGGATGAAAAATAGGCATATTTCTCATCCTGGTCGGTAATATATAAAAAGTCATCACCCGGAGTGTTAATAGCAAAATCCACATTCTGTGGATAACCCCATTGCTGAGAGCTTTCATCAAAGCTGGTTTTAAAAATATCGTATCCACCCATTGAATTATGACCGGTGGAAGCAAAATATAGAGTTCCATTTGGATGAATAAATGCGAAATCCTCATCAAACTGAGTATTTACGGGGCCTGAAATTATCTGGGGCTTTCCCCAATTCCCGTCAGGAGCCTTTTTAGCAAAATAAATATCTTTTCCATTCGAGCCATCTTCCCCATAACTTGAAAAATAAACTACATCTGCATTGGGTTGCAGGTACATAATTGATTCTTTTTTCTTTTTCAGGTCATAAGCCATTTTAAATTCTTCAGGGGTTTTTATAATTTTCCCTCCGAATTCTGCAAGGTTATAATTTCTGAAAAAATCACTTGTGCTGAGATTTTTTTTATCAAGCACCACAATATCAGTAATATTTTTAAGCAACTTTTTTCCATTTTCACACATGGCCATGTTTCTCTTCAATGAGAGATTTTCTTTTGATTTTGAATCCCCTTTTTCTTCAAATTTTTTGTACCATAACAGGGCTTCATCAAATCGGTAATTCCAATGGTAGGCCTTTGCAAGGAAAAAATATGCTTCGGGCTCAACGGAGGGGTCATTGGCTCCGTATTCAAGATAGGTGAGAGGAGATTCTTTATCTTTTTCTGAAAAAAAACGGCAGGCTCCGAACCGGAAGCTGTAATTTGCATCCTTAGGATAAAGGCTTAGCAACTGGGAGTAAAGCGGCAGGGCGGAGGAATATTCTCCATTAGAAAAAAACTTTTTTGCGTTTTCTTTTACTTCCTCCTCTGATTTGGCCCCCTGAGAAAAGGAATTTAAAGAAATCAAAATCAGCCCTGCTATGTAAAAAATATTTTTAATTGCCTTTTAATTATTTGTTTTCTTAAAAAAATAAACTTTCAGTTCCTGACCTTTCACCAATCTGGAAATGTTGTTTCTATGAGTTATCATAACAATAATAGTGATGCAAACCGAAAAAATAAGCAGCGAAGGTACGGTTTCATGGAATAAAAAAATAATACTAAATGGGAAACAGAAGGCTCCTATTAAAGAACCAAGAGAAACGTACCGGGTTAAAAAGAGGATAATCAAAAATATGGCAATGCAAAAAAGGGTGGCAGGTAAATGAACCCCGACCATAAACCCGACTAAGGTAGCAATTCCTTTTCCGCCTTTAAATTTCGCAAACACCGGGAAGATATGACCCACCATGGCCATAATCCCAAGTGCAAGTTTAAAATTAATCACACTTTCCTGTGAATTAAAATTTTTACCAAGAACAAAAAATAATTTTACCGCAATCCATCCCTTGATGAGGTCAATAAGCAAAACGGGTATTCCGGCCTTCGGACCCAGAATCCTGAAGGTATTGGTTGCCCCTGCATTACCGCTTCCTTTTTCCCTCACATCAATTCCATAAAACATTTTTCCGATAAGCACCGCAGTAGGAATTGAACCAAGAAGGTAAGCTGCAAATAATGCTATCAAATTTTCTGGTGTCAAGTGAATTGAGTTAAAAATTTTTAATCAAACCGGTCAAACTTTTTCAGGAAATCTTTTTTCTTAGCCGGATTGGATAAAATAAATGAATATGAATCCTGATCCTTATCCCATTTGATTTTCCGCTTGTCCGATTTAACTTCTTTTATGATTTTATTAAAATCATCATCAGAGGATAATACCTGCATCACATTTCGCTGGTAGCTGAAAAAATACCAGGTCTGCCTGTCGAGCTCAATATAGATGTTCAGTACATCACCGCTTCTTTTCTTTTCCACTTCCACATATCCGTCAGCATATTTATTAATTTGCTTTTTGAAAATATTTCCAACCCCGATTCTTCCTACCGACTGAAATGATCTTGAGGTTTTGTTCCAAATCATCTTTATATCGGTCAAAAATAATGGCTTATTTAACTCCGATGGAAATTTTTTAAAACTTCCATAAAGGTTTACCTGTGAAATTAGTTTGTCTGCTTCCTCTTTTCCAAGAATTTCGGCAAGGCCCTTTTCATAAATTTTCCTGTCGAAGGTTACACTTTCCAGGCCTGTAAAAAGTTCCATTTTCTTTCCCATTTTTTCCATGGCATTTTCCTCCATAAAAAAATCTGCCAGAATCATCAGGTCAAATTCAACGGAATTGCTGTCGAGATGATGGGTTGCATTACCAACAGTGGTAAGGTTAATTTGGCCAAGGTTAACTCCAAAATCCGCTTTCCCCTCTCCATAAATAATACAACTATCGGTTAATAAGCTCAAATAATTTCCGGGAAGAGAAGGCTGTGATAATTTAGCAAGATTTGAAATGCGGTATTCCCTGGTTCCTTTGTCGTAAAACAAAAATCCGCTTGCCGGTAAAACTCTTTTATCTGCAATTTTCATTTGCCTGGATAAAAAGGAGGAGTAAATGCTGACGGAATCAGTCCGGAGTAAAATTCCAGAAGTAATGTCCTGATTTTTTTCATCCATCAGATTTGAATCAATAGGGATATAAATTTCCTGGGGATCAATTTCACCGGAAAACTTAAACCAAACCCTGGGAATTTTTTCACAATTATGCTGAATTCTTGAAGTTCCGGTAAATTTAAGAAAAGGATTGCTGGCGGTTAACCGAACATCCCCTTTGTATTCAAAATTCGGACTAAGTGTAAAATTTTGGTCTTCAAGAACCTCTCCTGTGGCATAGGTTTGAGCAGTGGAATCTGCTGTAACAGTTGTAAATTTAATAACCTGCTTACGCTTATTTTCGTCAATAAAATCATATTCTCCCGATGCATTGTATTTTTTTCGGGCAAAAACATTTACCGAGGCATTATAAATCCTGTGAAATTTCGTGGTAACGTTTGCTTCAATTACTGCATTTTCAAGTGTCCTCATTTTAGCTTTCACATCCACCACAACCAGACCGCTGTCGGGATAAATATAAGCATCAGCAACAGGTACAAAGGCAACTTCTTTTGCATGAATGATGCTTGTTTTTACATCATACCTGGCAGCTTTGGAATAAAAAGAAAGTGAATCCTGATCAGGATGAATGGAAATAAATTTAGAACCTTCAAGGGCAACATCCTGACCGGCCCCGGCCTTTTCTTTGGTTGAAGCAGAAAGTTCAATGTCTTCGCTTTCCATGTACCAAGTAAATTTATCCATATAGGCTATGTATTGATTTTTTGGGAAATTTATATATGAGCCTCCCCCATTGGATTCAAAAACTCCTTTTCTCTCTTTGAAATCTATATGAGCTTTTACGTTATTTGTTGCAAAAGCAAGCTGATCCGATGAGTCATCTTTTGTTTTCAACCTGAAATCGGCAGTATCCGAATTCAGTTCGCTGAACTTGAATTTAATTAAATTGGCAGAAAGCTCTGACCCCTGAAATTTAAATTCTCCGCCTCCTTTCAGCCCCACCGGTTCTAAAACAAGGGTACCAAAAAACCTGGAATCGCCCGAATACATAAGCATTGGCTTTTCATTGGTTTTAATGCTCATAATATCGTGGCGGGGTTCCCAGTGAACATATACATCGGTTCCATTTACAGGAGGAAACTCTACCGGTCCGCCTACTTGCTCCTCAATATTAAATTTATGTGCCTCCGCATTCATTGAATCAGGAAAGAATATAAAGTTTTTGGATTCGGTTGTGGAGGTGAGGTATTTAAGGAAACCATCTCCTTTAAGACCTTCATGGCTCAAACGGATTTTATTGTTGTACACTCCTTTGCCACCGTACACTTCAAATCCCTCTTTTGGGGTTGGACGATTAAATCCGAGGGAAAAATCGGGTTGCAAAGAAAGGTTCTCATCAAAGATTGGAAAAATACCGGCAGAGGCAAAAGACCCTTTAAATTGCAATGAAGCATTCTGAAAATTATCAATGCTGTCGAACTGAAAGGGCAAAAGATGAAAATAAAAACTATCCCTTTTATAAACATTTTTTTGAATGGATTCTTTTTGATAAAAAACATAAGAATCTTTCATACTGTTAAAAATAGGGTATTGGGGAAATGGTTTGATACCCGATTTATTACCCATTTGGTCAACAAGTAATTCTCCTTTACTATATTCAATAACTGACTTTACTCTTTTAAGCACTTTTTGGCCAAATTCATCCAACTCATCAGTTTCCACCTTAATTCTTAATGAATCTACAATGGGCATATCAATTTTAAAGTTATCGTATTGAAAACCGAACTCCTTTCCAAAAAATTCAAATTTCCCGGCAAATACAACCCCGCTGAAATTAAAATCGCGGTTTTTCTTTAAAACAATTTCCCTGTTTTTGGGATAGATAAAAACCTTATGGGAGTCGCTAAGGAGTATGGTTTTAATTCCATTGAGCCTTAAATCAAAATTTAAAAGATTCATGGTAGCATTATTTTTTTCGGTTACCACCGAATTAAATTCAATTACATCATAATCCTTCTTGCCGGCTTTGGCTTTAATGTAATGGTATATTCTGTCTTCAAGAAAAACTCGATCATTGTCAAAATCATAACGGACAAAACCCATGGTGGAAAGTTTCATGAGCATTTGCCTCACCTGAGTGGGTGCAAACCCCATGCACCTTGCAACATCATCCGTATAAGCATCATCAGACCCGGATTTCTTTACGCAATCCCGTATTCTTATTAAAGGATGAATTTCATCCATTCCCTGCAGCTTATCGTACATTTCTTCTTTATAAAAATCTGCCGAAGAAAAGGTGGCCGATTTATTTGTGGCGCCAACGATAGTTCCAAATTCCATGGTTGGTTCATCAATTTTCCAGCGAATTTCCTCTGTTTCAATATCCACTTTGTGGTAGGTATCGAAATAGGGGCTTTGCTGAACCCCTTCTTCACTCCGGAATAAAGATAGCTTTCGGTCTTTACTCAGGAAATTAAAATTCAAACCCGGATGTACGATGGAATCGTTTTCAAGATACATAGTAATTTTTGCATTGTCGGAAGTTATTTTATCGGTACGGATTATAAATGCTTTTGAGGCTGCCACCAGAAAAGGTTTTTCATTTCTTTTAAAAACAAGATAAGCATCCGCTTCCTTGCTTCCTGCCCCAATAAATTTTGGACCATTTTGGGAAAATCCGCCATCGTAATCAACTCCCGCAACAATATTATTAACCTTTAACCTTTTATCGTAAGATTCAAATCTCGGGTAGGAAGCATTTTTTTCATTCACGTTGGCCAGAAGTTTATCGGTAAGCTTTCCTTTCAATGGCTTATCGAAATAAACCGAGTTTTGAAAAGTCACTGTATCTGCCGAATAAAAAGCACTTTTAACCTGAATCCTGTAATTTCCCAAATCAGCAAAAACCTGATTCTCCTGGAAACCCGCCCTAACCCAATTAACTCTTCCGCCTTTTCCAACCCATTCCTGAAGGGTAGGAAAATAAATTCCGCTTGTTTTATAAATTATCGAACTGTCTTCCTTAGAAAAACATTTTAAATCAGTTTGCGGAAAAACCAGGTAAGGCTTATCATCAAATTCGAATTGATAATTTACGCTGCTGGGTTTCCAGGAAACCGAGTTGGAAACATAAATGGCATTTTGCGAAAAAAGTTCGTTGCAGAATTCGAGGTACTCGGTAAACTTCTTTTTATTCTTGCTGTCAATTAATTTTTCAATGCTCGCCTGCCATGCCTCAAAACTTTCTATCGGTTGGTTACTTTTAATAAAACTGATAATTGAAAAAAGATAACTCTGAAAATCGGGAAAGGGCTGCATCTTTTTTTCGAGCATAAAGTTGCAGGTTTTATAAACCGCCCTTCGCTGCGTTTCTGAAACAACTCCCCCGTACCATACAAGGGTAAAACTTTCCATAAAATCCTTGGCTTCCTTTTTACGGGCCTCTCCAAGAAATTTTGAAATTTCATTGTGAAACCTGATTGAATCAGGAGTAAAATTAGAAATAGAGGTTTGACACCTAATAGCACCGGCACTCAGAAAAAAAAACGAGAAAAATGAAAGAATAAAAATTCTATATGGTTTTTTCACAGGAATAAATATTATCGGCATTTATACCGCGTTCACAACAGGGTAAATCTTTCAGCTAAAATAACGTTTAAGAAATTAAGACCCAATACCGGCCGACAGATTTCTCAACAACCATATTAACAAGTATTTTATTTTTTTTATATAGAATTAATAATCCCGATAAATTCTTCCGGTTTGAGTGAAGCCCCGCCAATAAGGCCACCGTCAATATCGGGTTGAATAAAAAGTTCCCCGGAATTTTTGGGATTACAACTTCCACCGTAAAGAATTGAAACGGAAGCGGCTTTTCCGTTCCCAAATTTTTTGGCAATCAAACTTCTTATAAAAAAGTGCATTTCCTGTGCCTGGTTTGGGGTAGCCGTTTCCCCGGTACCAATGGCCCAAACAGGTTCATAAGCAATTACGGGAAAAATCCCCTCAGGTAATTCTGAAAAATTAGGGAACAGGCCTAAGGAAATTTGTTTTTCAACAATTTCAAAGTGGCGATGATCCTTTCTTTCAAGCAATTTTTCACCACAACAAAAAACAGGGATTAAATGATTTTTAAGGGCAACTTTAATTTTTTTGGAAATTATTTCATCCGTTTCATTAAAATATTGCCTTCTTTCCGAGTGTCCAAGAATCACATAATCGGCCCCGGAGGATTTTAGCATTGAAGCTGAAATTTCACCCGTGAATGCTCCTCTTTCTTCCCAGTGGCAGTTTTGCCCTCCGGTAAAAACTCCATTCTCTTTATGGTGGCCGATGATTTCGGAAACCAAGGAAAGACTTGTAAAAGGCGGACAAAATATTACGTTTAGATTTTTTTCTTTCCCAAATGAAATATTTCTCATAGTGTCACGGACAAGATTTTTAGAATCTTCCGGGGAATTGTTCATTTTCCAATTACCGGCAATAATTTTTTTCCGCATATTCAGATTTTAAACTTTGTTTCAGGCAACAAAATAATTAGTTCCTAATGAAACAAAAGTATTAAATAATAGGATTTATTAAACTAATTTTGCCTTTCAAAAATCTTTTTGATACATTTTATTCAGGAACAAAAAAAATGAAATTTTTTTACCCGGTTCTTTTTTTATTGTTGTTATCAGGTTGCAAGGGAAAAAACTACTCGGATAATTTTATTTCGATAAATGGAAAAACCCAGGGAACCACCTATCAGGTAAATTATTTTGAAAAAAAATCTACGTTGTTTCAAGGTGAGATTGATTCGATCCTTCGCCTTGTTGATACGTCCTTTTCCACCTATTCACCCGCTTCCATTTTATCGGCCTTTAACCGGTCCGACACCGGTTGTCGGGTAAATGAACATATCCTTAAGGTTTATTGGAAATCATTGGAAATTTATGAAAACAGCCATGGGGCCTTTGACCCCACAGTAAAACCCTTGGTTGATTTCTGGGGTTTTGGGTCAAAAAAAATGGAAAGTAATGATTCCCCGGATACTACAAAAGTAAATTCCCTGCTCAAAAATGTTGGGTTAAATAAAGTTAAACTATTTGAAAAAACAGAAAACAAGATTTACACTTATAAATCCGATCAGTTATTTCCGCCAGGGGAATATTTTCTATTGAAAGAAAATTCAGCAATCCAGCTTGATTTTAATGCCATTGCACAGGGCTACACCGTTGATTTGGTAAGTGAATTTCTTGAGAGCAGGGGTGTGGAGAATTTTATGGTAGAGATTGGGGGCGAAGTAAGAGTGAAGGGAAAGAATCCCGCTGGAATTTCCTGGGAGATTGGAATAGACAAACCAAAAGAGGAATTTTCAGCCGGCCGGCCACTTCAGGCAATTCTTTCTTTAAATAATCTTGCCGTTGCTACTTCGGGAAATTACCGCAAATATTATGTGAAAAATGGAATAAAATACTCACACACCATTGATACTAAAACAGGCTTCCCGGTAAGGCAAAACCCAACCATGCTAAGCGTTTCTGTGATAATGGAAAAATGTATGGATGCTGATGGTTATGCAACTGCTTTTATGGCCGGGGGATTGAATAATTCATTAAAATTTATTTCCGAAAAAAAAGAAATCGGAGCATATATTGTTTATGATGAAAACGGAAACTGGAAAACCTTTATTTCAGAAAAAATAAAAAATATAATTAATGATAAAATGTAATTGAAATAAATTTTGACGTATTTCTTTTATTTTTGTAAAAACAAAATTGGTTTGGCAAAAAATAACTTTCCGGTAATTTCATATCTGTTAAATTTTAATTTCTCAGGTAAAAATTGCATCCTCTGTAGGATAATATTATTCTGCCTGATTGTTAATTTTTATCACGCTATTTCATTTGCCCAGGATATTCATTTTTCACAATTTTATGCTTCACCGCTTACTTTGAATCCGGCTGAAACAGGAAATTATCAGGGGGATTGGCGTTTGATGAATAATTTCCGCACCCAATGGAAAGCCATTGGCATCCCCTTCCGCACGGTTTCCCTCGGGTACGACCACCAGTTCTTTTTTTCCAACGAGCGTTTTTCAGCAGGTGCCATTGTAATTAATGACCAATCGGGAGATGAAAAGCTAATGGTAAATAAGTTTTTTGTTTCGGGAGGGTATGGAAAAACATTCGGAACAAACGATTTCCATTTTGGCATTCAGGGTGGGTATATTTTGAAAAACTATAACACTTCAAAAATGACCTTTCCGAATCAGTTTGATGTTACCAAAGGGGAATTTGATAAAACATTACCCAACAATGAAAAGTCACTTGGTGATCAAACATCATTTATGGATTTTAACAGTGGAATTGCATGGACCGGAATTGTTGGAAAATTTCAACCTAAGGTTGGGTTTGCTTTATTTCATTTGTCAAAGCCAGGAGAATCTTTCCTTAAAAAAAATACCCGTTTATCCCTGAGGAGTGTTTTTCATATAGGAGGCAAAATCGATTTGGATGAAAAGTATTTTCTGATGCCAAACCTGTTTTTCATGAATAATTCTAAGGCAAATGATTTGCTTTTAGGAGCAAATTTGGGAATGAAGCTAAAAGAAAACACCCCGAAGATTAAATCGGTTTTTGCGGGTCCGTTGTTTCGAGGCGGTGTGGGGAGGAATTCAGATGCCCTCATTTTCATTTTCGGAGTAAATTTTTTACAGCTTGATGCCGGTTTGAGTTACGATATTAATATTTCTACCCTGAGAAGTTCCACCCGAAATCGCGGGGCATTGGAATTTTCAATAATCTTCACCAATATGAGCACGCGGGTTACAAAGGTTACCACTCCATGCGACAGATATTAATTTATGGAAATTGAAAAAATTAATATGAAGGGCAGGAGATTAAAGTATTTTTTAGTTTTTTGTTTTCAAATCTTTTTTGGTTTGTCAATAATCACGATCCCTTGTTTTTCGCAGCCGGTTGAAAATGTAGACTTACTTAAGCCCTCCCAGTTAAAAAAATTTGCTGAAAGTTCGCTTTCCATGGGGGATATTTATTCAGGAATTGATTTGTTTGAAAGATATCTTAAACTAAAGCCCGATGATACAAACGCCCTTTTTGAACTGGCAGAGCTTTACCGCAAATCCCGTGATTATCAGAAAGCCGCAATAACTTATCTTAAGTGCAGTGAGCAGGGAAACTCCAATGCACTTTTTTATTATGCCAAAATGCAAAAAGCCATGGGTGATTATGCCGATGCCAAATCAAGTTTTCAGAATTTTCAAAAACTAAACAAAGGAGGAGGTCCAAACGATTTTAAAAAAATATTAAAACTCGAAATGGAAGGTTGTGACATGGGAATTGCTGATGTAAGTGAAAAAAAAGCATCCCTTAAGGCAGAAATTAAACACCTTGGCTCATCCATCAACAAACCACATATTGAATTTTCACCCCTGGCCATCGACTCCACCTACATGATTTTCGGCTCTCTTAAGGTGGAAGGAATGGAATATTATCCAACGGACCAACCTGTTGAAAAAAAACCTGTAAGGAAATTTTACACGGCCGCCAAAAACGGTAAAAACTGGGAATTTGAAGGTGAATTTGAGGGGCCCTTTAATGACCCGAAGGTTAACGTGGGAAACGGAACCATGTCCAAGGATGGAAATACATTTTATTTTACCCGTTGTGAATCAGATTTTCATAATAAGATTACCTGTTCAATATTTGTTAGCCGGAAGGAAGGAAACAGCTGGAGCAATCCCGAAGAAGTTGCAGGGGTGAATGAATCCGGCAGCACTACTACCATGCCTGCCCTTGGGGAAGAATCCAAAAAGAAAAACGAAGTGCTTTATTTTGTTTCTGACCGCAGCGGAGGGGAGGGAGGAATGGATATTTGGTACATCGTGTACGACAACAAAAAGCAAATGTGGAGTACACCAAAAAATCCCGGCAGCAAGCTCAACACCCCGGGTGATGAAATTAGCCCCTTTTACGATCTCAAATTCCATACTTTATATTTCAGCTCTGATTATTTGCCCGGTTTTGGAGAAATGGATGTTTTTAAGTCAAATGGGGAATTGAGTAAATGGACCAGGCCCGAGAATGTGGGTTTCCCTTTAAACACCGGAGCCGATGAGGTTTATTATTCTCTTTTTCCCGATAACAGCGAGGCGGGGTTTTTCTCTTCAAACAGAGAGGGAGGGGCTGCACTCAAGAATCCTACTTGCTGTGATGATATTTATGAATTTCACTGGAAAGATTATAAAAATGTTAAAATCCATGGAAAAC
The DNA here is from genome assembly GCA_023250995.1 of Flavobacteriales bacterium. GTDB lineage: Bacteria > Bacteroidota > Bacteroidia > Flavobacteriales_H > JAHEZO01 > JAHEZO01. Next base: position 11,806 of record JAHEZO010000026.1, read on the forward strand.
TTTATGACGTTGATTTTATAGAATACATTCTTGAAATGGAGGATGCAAGTGAAAAAAATAAAATGATTGCTGATGAAGAAAGGTATTTGCTCGATAGTGCCCTGGTATCAATATATTTAATTGATAAAGAAAATGAAGAACCTATCCTTATAAGTGCCGATACCACCAATTCAAAGGGAGAATATTTTTTTAAAATCGAAAAGGAAAAAGATTATAAAATAGTGGTCAACAAGGAACGATACTTCCGTAAACATTATAAGTTCTCTACCAAAAATGTTTCGATGGAAAGTATTAACCAACATATTGGGATAAGCATGCTTAGCAAGGAGCCCGTTGTAGTGAAAAATATTTATTATGCATATGACGATGCTTCACTTAATCAGGATTCAAAAAATGTAATTGATACAACTTTGTTAAAAATTATGCGCGAAAATCCGCATATCATTATTGAAATCAGTTCACATACCGATAGTAAGGGAGGAGACCTTTACAATATCTCTCTTTCGCAAAAAAGGGCCGAAAGCGTGGTAAACTACCTTAATTCCAAAGGAATTGAAAGGATTAAAATGCAGCCAAAAGGATATGGAGAGTCTACTCCCCTTGCTCCTAATTCCAACAAGGATGGGTCGGATAACCCTGATGGGAGATCAAAAAACAGAAGGACGGAGTTTAAAGTTTTAGGAACCATGGATCCGGATAAGTACAATGATATTATTTACAAGGATTAGCCAATTCCAATGAAATTCTTTTTAGAATTTCTGCATTTATTTCATGTTTTCCTTCAAAAGTCAAAAGCTGAAATTTAATCCCCTGTTTTTCCATAATTTTTTTAAAGTCACTCATTGAATTTTCATTTAAGTATTCATCCTGGTTTCCAATAACCACCCTGGTAGAAATTTTATCGAAAAAATTTTTTTCACCCGGTTCAAAGGGGGGCAAATCGGGAGGAAAAATCCCCGCCCACAAAATAAGGTGGTCCGGTTTTTTTTTCCCAAACCTAACCCAGCGGCAAACCGTTGAAACTCCTTGTGAAAATCCAAGGAAAGTAACGGATGGTTTATGACTCTGAAAACTTTCGAAAATTTCAATATAAAGTTGATCCAGGAAATTTACATAATCCTCTATGTCGGCAAGACGGTCTTCTTTTGTCATCCAGCTGGCTACCACTTTCCCGTCAAATCCATTCCGGTAAAAACGGTGCATTCCCTCTGGTGCAATTACCAGAGTTTTATTGTCGGTTAATAATTCAAAATTTTTAAGAAAATAACTGGCAAGCTGACCATAACCATGGCAAACAAACCATACCTGGGAAATGTTTTCCGAAGGTTCACCCAAAACAAAATATCGGGCAGTTTTTTTTACTTTAATATGTTTTTCATTCATGGGTAATATTTTTCACAAAGAAATCAAAAAAACCGAGGAATAAGGGATATTTGTTAATTCTTTTGTTGAAAATAAAGACCTTCCGGACATGCGTTTGGTTTCCTTTTATTAATTTTGCTCTACTTACATATATAGTGTCAAACTGAAACAGGAAATTATGGAAGAAGGAATCGAAAATAATCAGGAAAACAGCGAAACCAATTTGCTGGTAGAACGATATGAGGGGATGCTTTCAGAGGGAAAAGAGGGCTTTTTTGATGTTTCCGATTTTCAGGAGATAGCTGAACATTTCATTCAGAAATCAAGTTTCGAAAAAGCCTTCAATGCATTATCCATTGCAAAGAACCAACATCCCTTTTCAGCTGATATTCTCCTCACCGAAGCCGATATTTTAACCATAAACGGAAAATTTAAGGAAGCCCTTTCAACCCTGGATAAAGCCCAATCACTGGATCCCTGCAATCCTGAAATGTTTTTTATTCGTGCTTCCGTTTACAGCAGGCTCGGGTCTTCACATAGTGCCATCCGGAATTTAAAAGAATCTCTAAAATATTCCAACGAAGACAGAGATCACCTTTATCTTTCGCTGGGTTATGAATATGAAAATATCAGCAAGCATAAAACTGCAATAAAATATATCCGATTGGCTATTGAGGAAAATCCGAATAACACCGAAGCCCTGTATGAATTTGGTTATTGCTGTGATTGCATTGGGCAACTGGATGAAGGAGTGCGGTTTTATAAAAAATTTATTGAGGAAAATCCCTATTCATTGCATGCCTGGTTTAACCTGGGTTTTACCTACAGCCGTAAAGGAGAGTTTGAAAAGGCGGTGGATGCTTATGATTATGCCATTTTGATTCAGGAGAATTTTACCTCAGCCTACATTAACAAAGCCAATGCACTTGCCCAGCTTAACAGGTACGATGAAGCGGTTGAAATTTATACACAATGTTTAAAATTCGATGCTCTTGATGCCGAAATATATTATTACATTGGAGAATGTTATGAAAAAGCCGAAAAATTTACAAAGGCCCTTTCAAATTATAATAAAGCGCTTAAAATAGATCCCGATTTTGCCGATGCCTGGTTGGGTTCGGGAATTGTATTGGATTCCCTGGTAAGAACCCTTGAGGCCATTCCATTTATTAAAAAAGCGGTTTTCCTGGAAGAAGACAATCCTGATTTCTGGTATGTTTATGCCGAAATTTTACAGAAATCGGGGTTTATTGATGAAGCAATGGATGCTTTTGAAAAAGTAATTGAGCTTGAAAAAGAAAACGAGTTTGTATGGCTGGATTATTCCTCCATGCTTTTTGAAAATAATTTTGTTGATGATGCAATTGATGTTCTGTCGGAAGGAATAAAAATACATCCGGAAAATGCGGATTTACTGTATCGTTTGTCAGCCTATTTACTCGCTTCAGGAAATGAATATATGGCATTTGACATATTACAGAGGTCCCTTGAATTAAATTTTGAAAAACACATTCAGCTTTTTGAATTTTTTCCTCCGGCCTCAAATAACAATCTTGTTTTGAACCTTATTGATTCTTTTAAAAAATAATTCATGAATTTTGATCTTCATGGCCTTCCCGAACGACCGGAAAAACCCCGGCAAAAGGGGCTTTCAATGGTAATGGATAAAGGCCTTAGCATTTCTGATACCATTGGTTTCATTGAGCAATGCGGACAATACACCGATCTGGTAAAACTTGGATTTGGCACTTCACTTATCACCAGCCGTTTGCAGGAAAAAATTAATCTTTATAAGGAAGCCGGAATTAAAGTTTATTTTGGCGGGACACTGTTTGAGGCTTTTATCATTAGAAATAAATTTGATGATTACAGGCGATATCTGGATAAATTTAAGGTGGAAACAGTTGAAGTTTCTGACGGGTCAATCACTATTCCTCATTTAAAAAAATGCGATTACATTCAGCTGCTTTCAAAAAACTACACTGTACTTTCAGAAGTTGGTTCAAAAGAGGAGGGTTTTATGATCAGCCCGGGAAAATGGATTAGCATGATGAAGGCAGAATTAGAGGCCGGGTCCTGGAAGGTTATTACCGAGGCAAGGGAAAGCGGCACGGTCGGAATTTTCAGACCTACCGGAGGGGCACACGTAATTTTAATCAGAAAGATATTAAAAAATGTAGCTCCCGAAAAAATATTGTGGGAAGCCCCTCAAAAATCCCAGCAAGTCTGGTTTATCAAACTGATAGGTGCCAATGTAAATATCGGAAATATTTCCCCTCATGAACTTTTGGCCCTCGAAACCCTTCGCCTTGGTTTGAGGGGAGACACTTTTCACCAGTTTTTAAAAAATTAATCACAATGAGAGAGATTACTGTAAGGGAGCTTAAAAACAAAATTGACAAAAAGGAAAAATTTCAGCTTATTGATGTCAGGGAACCTTACGAATATGAAATTGCAAATTTAAAAGGTGAGCTTATCCCGATGGGTGAAATTATGACTAATGTGGATAAAATTTCAAAGGAGATGGATGTGATTATTTATTGCCGCAGCGGAAAAAGGTCTGCTTCTGTTGTAGATGCCCTCGAAAGAGAATTTGGTTTTTCAAATGTTTTCAACTTAAAAGGCGGTATTCTGGCATATTCGGACGAAATAGATTCATCCCTTACCAAATACTGACACCTGCTCGAACTTTTTCAACATATAATTCATCTCGATTTTGAATGGCTGTTTGAGCATTATGGCACGGCTGTTTACATAATACTTTTCCTGGTAATTTTTGTTGAAACAGGAGTGGTTGTTTTTCCATTTTTGCCTGGCGATTCCCTTCTTTTTACAGCAGGTCTTTTTGCCAATCAGATAAATTCCGTTACTGCAGAACCATTTTTAAATATTTTTTTCCTTATGGCTTTATTGTTTTCAGCCGCGGTTTCGGGTGATAACATTAATTACTGGATTGGACGCACCCTTGGGATTAAAATATCAAAACTTCAATTTAGGAACAAAAATATTGTGAAAGAAGAATTCCTTCTTAAAACCCATTCCTTTTACGAAAAATATGGCGTTAAAACAATTATCATGGCAAGGTTTGTACCAATAGTGCGGACTTTTGCTCCCTTTGTTGCGGGCCTCGCCCAAATGAACTACCGTAAATTTTTACCCTTTGATATTCTGGGCGGAGCCATCTGGGTTTTCAGCCTTTTATCAGCAGGATATTTTTTAGGCGAATTTGATTGGATAAGAAAAAATATCGAACTGGTTGCCCTGGCCATAATTTTTATTTCCGTTTTGCCTATTTTGTTCGAGATTCTGAAAAAAAAATTTCCCGGAAAATGAAAACTTTTGGCCTAATCGGCTATCCGCTTTCACATTCCTTTTCGCCTAATTATTTTGCCCGAAAATTCAAGGTTGAAAAAATTTCAGGAGCTGAATACACCGTTTTTCCACTAAAAAAAATTGAAGATTTCAATGTTTTTATAGAGCAAAACCCCTCTCTCACAGGGTTAAATGTTACCATTCCATATAAAGAAACCATCATTCCTTATTTAAATAAATTAGATTCCGTTTCTAAAAAAATCGGGGCGGTAAATTGCATTAAAATCCTAAAAACAAATCCACAGAACAATTCGGAAACTCCATTTCTTTCAGGTTACAATACCGATGTTTGGGGATTTGAAAAATCACTCCTCAAATATTTAAAACAAGATCATAAAAAGGCCCTTATTTTGGGAACCGGGGGCTCTTCAAAGGCCGTTTGTTTTGTATTGGAAAAATTGAACATAGATTTCTTTTTTGTTTCAAGAAAAACTTCTTCCTCAAAATACAATGAATCCCAAAATTTTCCAACTTTGAAAAGTGATTACATCATTGGGTACGATGACTTAAATGAAAATATTATTTCTGAAAGTGCCCTCATTATTAATTGCACCCCGCTCGGTATGTTTCCCAAGGTTGAAAAAGCTCCTCCCCTCCCCTACCATTTTTTAAGCAGCTCCCACTTACTCTTCGACCTGATATATAATCCACAAGAAACTCTTTTTTTAAAAAAGGGTAGGGAACAATCCGCCACCACTGTGAATGGAATGGAAATGTTGAAACTGCAGGCAGATAAGAGCTGGGAAATATGGAATTCTCCTGATATTTAAAGTTATGAAATTAAAATTTTTATTTTTTTTATTCTTCATTTTTTTCGTTTCCGGTTTTTCACAAAACAGGGTGCGGATTGACCGGACAAAATTTTTTCTTAGCAGCGCAAAAAACGATAGTGCAAAATGCGAAATGTTTATTGATCTTGTTCAGGAATTCACGGGTAATAATCCCGACTCTGCCTTGTTTTATAATAATAAAGCGTTTGACCTTGCTACCAAATTAAAAAATCCAAAACTCCTCTCCAGGTGTTTCCACTCTTTTGGTAATATATTTTACTTTAAAGGTGATTACGGTGACGCTTTAAACTATTACTTTAAATCATTAAAGGTAAATGAGGAAACAGGCGATAAAAAAGCAATTGGAAATTGTTATAACAATATCGGCAATGTTTACTGGCTACAGGGAAAGCTGGATGAAGCCATCGATTTTTATTTCAAGGATTTGAAAGTTTCCAGGGACCTCGGAGAAATTTCGAGTGAAGCGAAAACCCTTGGAAACATTGGTTTAATTTATGACTCGAAAAAGGAATATGATAAAGCACTTGAATATTATTACAGCAGTGCGAACCTCTCCGAAAAAGTGGAAGATTTTGATGCAGCGGCCAATGCTTACATTAACATCGGACTCGTTATGCAAACCCGGAAAAAATATAAGGAAGCACTATCTTACTATGGAAAAGCCAAACTTATTGCCCAAACCAGAGGAAACAAGGAAATATTGACTTTGGTTACCATCAATACAGGTTCCTGTTATAATGATATGAAGGAATATTCTCTTGCCGGTTCATATTTACAAAACGGTTTGGTACTTGCCAAAGAAATTGGTTCAAAATACTATTTAAAATACATCTATGATTTGCTTGCGGATATTTACAAAAACCAAAATGAATTTAAAAGTTCCATGGAGAATCTTGAATTGCTCATCAAAGTAAAAGATTCCATTTACAATGAAGAATCTTCCAAACAAATAAATGAACTTCAAACCAAATACGACACAGAAAAAAAACAAAAGCAGATTGAATTCCAAAACCTTCAATTAAGGGAAAAACAAATTGTAATTTATGCTGTAACAGCTTCGCTGGGTTTGATGGTTCTTCTTGCTTTTGTAATTTTCCGCAGCTACCGGCAAAAACAAAAAGCAAACCTTGCTCTCAAAGAAAAAAATATTTTAATTACATTTTTAAAAGATAAAATTGAATTGCAAAATACCCTCATTGAGGAAAAAAACAAAAATATAACCGACAGCATTGAATATGCCAAAACATTACAGGATGCCATATTGCCCGATATTTCACAGGTGATGAAAGCACTCCCCGGAAGCTTTATTTTTTTTCGACCGCGCGATATTGTAAGCGGTGATTTTTACTGGTATTACAAAATGGAGAAAAAACATTTTATCATTGCTGCCGATTGCACCGGACATGGAGTTCCGGGAGCATTTGTTTCAATGGTTTGTAATAATTTTTTAAATGAAGCCATTGTACATAAAGGGCTGGATAATCCCGGAAAAATTCTTGAAGAAGTAAATAAGAGCGTGTTTGATGTTTTCCAGGGGGAAGGAACTAAATCAAGAGCCAATGACGGAATGGATATTGCCCTCTGTGTTTTTGACAGTGAATCAAACTCAATTGAATTTGCCGGGGCCATGAATCCCCTGCTGCTGGTTAGAAATAAAGAAATTATTGAATTTCCTGCTGATAAAATTTCAATCGGGGGCCAGGCGAAACCGGGTTTCAACTTCAGCAGCTTTAACACCGTTTTAGAAAAAAATGACCAGGTGTATATTTTCTCTGATGGCTACCACGACCAGTTCGGAGGGCCAAAGGGAAAGAAATTTATGTTTAAGAATTTCAAAAAATTACTTTCCGAAATTGCCGAAAAATCACCCGGAGAACAAATAAAATCCCTGGAGAAATCCCTTATAGAATGGCAGGGAAAATTTGAAAGAGTAGACGATATTCTTGTGATTGGCTTTAAAGCGACTTGAATATATTACTTTGAGTTGGGAAGAATTATTGCATTCTTTTTATTAGAATTTCTATTTGAGGAGAAAACAATCTACATCTCAAATCGCGGGGGGCTCTCTGAAAAATCTGGTGCGGAAGCGTTGAGGGCTGATGTGATGGCTGTGGCCCAGCAGGCCGTTGGATGTGCGATCCCGAAAAATCGGGACCATCGCAGGGTCCATCAGATTTTTCGATTTTTTGCTTACTTTTTATAAAAAAAGTAAGAAAGAAAATAAAAATTGTTGATTAAAAAGTACCCGAAATAAGTTTGTTTGCGAGGATGATGATTTGGATGAGTTTTCGAACTATTTCATAATGGGAAATAGTATTATTTCAACCGGAGAAATTTACTTTTCAACAGAAAATTTACCCTTACCCTCTAATCTGCCCTCCTTATTAACTACCTGATAAAAATAAATGCCGCCAATAAAGTTTGAAACATTTACCGAAGGTGTTGCCGGGTTCAAAGAAAAATTTCCCAGGATGTTGCCCCTGGCATCAAAAATTTTTATCACATCATTTAATTTCAATCCCGAAAAATAAATTTTTTCGGAGGTGGGATTTGGAAATGCAATAAGCTGGCAGGATCCTTTTGAATTGTTTGAATTTAGGCCAACCGTAAAACCAACCAACACAGAATTAGTTGCGGTACATCCGTTGGCATCGGTAATTGTTACCGAATAGTTTCCGGTTAACAAAGAGGAAATATTTTGTGTGACGGCCCCGTTATTCCACATATAAGTATAAGGGGATACGCCACCTGTACCCGTTGCACTTGCCGTTCCATCAGTTGCCGTTGCGGAAGATGCATTGGTTGATGATGCCGAAACCGAAAGTGCAGCCGGACCGGTAAGGGTAACTGAAACAACCTTTGTATTTCCAATATTATCCGTAACGGTTACAGAATTTGCTCCTTCGCAAAGACCGGTGGCGCTTGCCGTTGCTTCCCCGCTTGTCCAGAGATATGAATAGGGTGTGTACAAGCCCTGGGCTGAAACAGTGGCTTTCCCGCCACAAACTCCATTACAGTTAAGATTGTTTGAGGATGTTATGCCTGCTTTGAGCGGTTCAATGAGCGACCAGGTAAATTTTTTAGGAATGTCGTTCGAATCATTTGCAAGTTCGGCAATGGCCAGTTTCCCTTCTTTTGAAACCCATGAATAGCTAAAAGTGGTATCTAATTTTGTACCTGCCATGGTCCAGTTTGAAAATGAAAATAATTTATACCAGGTTGTATCTACTGCATAATCAATTCTTTTAATCCTCAACACCTCATATTTTCCAACAGGAGTAGTAATTATTCCCCATCCATCGGTATAATCGTAAACAGTGGATACCTGCTTGAAACGAACCTGATCTACCGGCTGGTTTACACAGGAGCCCGCAACCGTAACATCAATTCCATAAACATCATTGAAATTATCGTTATAGTTACGCGGAAAATTATGCAAAAGGATATCGGGACTAAATGGGGTGTTTACATTGCACCCGGTCATAAGCAAATCTCCTGCAGCCCCTTTTACCAGTGAAGTTGCACTGCTTTGGTTCATATATAAATAGGTCAGGTTATCATTGGTTAAAGCAATATTGGAATTGGTATAGGATGAACCCGAGGGAGTGGAAGAGGGAGAAATAGCTTTGGTGGCCTGGGTTTGATGAATGGTTGCATTGGTCATAATCCAGGATTGGTTGGCCCCGGAGGTTCCTGAATTTAAAGTTGTCATGGTATCCACATTTCTCATTACGGTATCTCCAAGCTGAATCATATTGGAAAGATTGATTGAAATCTGGCTGAACCCGTTTAAGGAGCAAATAAGGGCTAATGGGAGTATAATTTTTTTCATAGGTTGATTATTTAAATTTATTCAAAGAAAAGAAATTTATTTCTAATAATTAAAAAATTCAGACAACTTTTTTTAACAATCTAAGGTTATGGGAATACCTTCCGGTTTGAGAATTAAAAATTCCGTAATGATCCAGTTTGTCAATCCTAACCATTCCCGAAGCATGAATGATAAGAGGACCCGGTTCTCCTCCAAATTCTGATGAATGAACTTCTTTTTTGGTGATAGTATTTTTTATTTTACTTATGGTTGAATTAATAATTATTCCTGTATGGATAATCTTTCCTTCTTCGTTATCAAAAAAAGCTAAATCCCCGTTACGGGCTTCTTCGATAAAATTAAGGGTTTCCCCTTTTTCCGCCTGTTGCCATGCATCCCTCGGAAGCTGAATTCCATTTAACCGGAAAACAATTTGGGTTAGCCCAGAGCAATCAATTCCAAAAAAAGTACGGCCTCCCCAAAGGTAGGGTGAATTCAAAAACATTTTGGCCACTTTAATCAGGTTGTTCCTATTCGGCTTCCGGTTCGACAACACAGATTTACCTCTGAAAGAAAAATTGGTACCAGCATTTTGGAATTTCCCCTTTTTATAATGGTTTAAAACGCTCCCCATTACAAGATTTTCCTTTTTGCCAACTTTTTTAAAAATTTCAAACAATAGATGCTGAGGTTGATTGCAAAGAGACAAATATTCCTCCTCTGAAATTTTTACAAATTGTTTTTTATCCACCCATCCTTCATAATTATCAGCAAAATTCTTTATGAATGCCCATTTTTCATTTTCTTCAAGGATGGAGAAATGCTCACCAAACAAAAGCTGGGAAACCATTTCACTTTTATCGAATGGCTGAAGCCGGCAGGGGATCACTGATAAATTACAGATTCCAAACATCATTTTCAGATTTCTATCACCATTGAACTTGCTCCTCCCCCACCATTGCAAATTCCGGCAGCACCGTATTTTGCATTATTTTGTTTTAAAACATTTATAAGGGTAACAATAATCCTAGCACCTGAACAACCCAATGGGTGCCCAAGAGAAACCGCACCCCCGTTAACATTCACTTTTGACGGATCCAGGCCCATTTTTTTTGAGTTCACAATTCCAACCACCGAAAAAGCTTCATTCAGTTCAAAATAGTGTATGTCAGAAATTTTCAAACCGGCTTTGGCAACCGATTTCGGAACGGCAAGAGATGGTGTGGTGGTAAACCATTCGGGGGCCTGCTCGGCATCTGCATAAGCTAAAATCTTTGCAAGAGGTTTTAAATTCAGTGAATTCATTTTTTCCTTGCTCATCAAAACAACTGCAGCGGCACCGTCATTCATGGTAGAGGCATTTGCTGCGGTAACCGTTCCATCTTTTGAAAAAACTGCTTTCAAGTCCGGAATTTTTGCAAAATTTACATTTTTGTACTCTTCGTCTTCTCCAAAAATCAAAGGATTTCCTTTTCTCTGGGGGATTTCAACAGGAACAATTTCTTCTTTAAATTTTCCCGATTTCCATGCATTGGCCGAACGGGTGTAAGATTCAATGGCAAAAGCATCCTGCTCCTGCCGGGATATATTAAACTCTTTGGCGCAAAGGTCAGCCGCCACTCCCATGGCATAGTTGTGATAGCAATCCGTAAGGCCATCCTTGGCAAGGCCATCGGTAAGTTGCACATTTCCGTATTTGCTGCCCCATCGCATGGTATCAGAGTAGAAAGGAACAGAACTCATATTTTCCATCCCACCGGCAACCACAACATCTGCATCCCCCAGTAAAATGTCCTGCATCCCCTGCATAATTGCTTTCATCCCAGATGCACAAACTTTATTTACAGTAGTACATTGAACATTATCTGGGAGACCGGCAAATTTAGCGGCTTGCCTGGCGGGTGCCTGGCCCAGATTGGCTTGCAGAACACATCCCATAATAACCTCTTGAACCTCGGCAGGATTTAATTTAATTTTTTCAAGTGCTCCCTTAATTGCGATGGCTCCAAGGCGGGTAGCAGAAATATCTTTTAAGGAACCGCCAAAGCTACCCAGAGGAGTTCTTACAGCAGAAACGATATAAACTTCTTTCATTTCAATAATTGTTTTCGAAAATTTATTTGAAAATGGATAATTTTTGACTTTAATTTAAGGCAGGGGCGAAAATAATACAATGGGATGATTCAAAAAATGGTTATGAACATAATTTTCAGGAATGTTAATTAAATTTTTATTCATTTGAAAAGTGCCTTTATCATTGCCTTTTGGATGGATATGATTTATGAACATTTGTTAATAAGCCGGGTTGAAAGATTGTGTAAAACAATGAGCCAAAAAATTTGGAAGTAGTTATCCATATATATTATGTTTGCCATGCCAAGTAAGGGATAAAAGACAATTTTTCCAAGTGAAAATTTTGAAAAATTGGTTCCGGAACAAGGTTCAAAGGAGGTTGTGCTGAAAGGGTTCCGACACATCGGGATCTGGGAACCGCAAGGACAAAAAGTGCAACACCGGTAGAATGGGATTAGAAATTTTCTCATTTGAGAACAATGTTCCTGAAAGGCTGAAAAACCTGGCCGGTTTCGATCGGTTAAGGGTTTCGGTTCAACGAAAGGGTGGTAATTCAGAGTGTGCTCTGAAATACTTATCCAAAGAACAACAGGGGAACAAGCTGCAAGGCAAACCTCCCCGGTTAGTGGGAAGTTCAGGGCAACCTGAATGGAACACAAGGATTAATCGGAAGAATTGAGCAATCAAAACTGAAAATTATTCCGGTTCGGACAAGATGGTTAAGGACTAAAATCGCAAGATTAAGTTTTTAACTTTCTTTCACA
>JAHEZO010000164.1 GCA_023250995.1 Flavobacteriales bacterium
AACAATGGAAAAAACCACATCACTTGAATCTTTCACAAGGGCATCGGCACTATTGGTAACTTTAACCAGTGCCTGGCTTGTAGTGATGGTATTAGGAACCGGATTCCAGTTGTAAGATGAACCTGTGGTTGTGGTAAGGGTTGTCCAGGCCGATCCGTTATCGGTAGAATATTGCACCAGGAAATTCGGACTACCGGTGCCATAATAATTCCAGGTTATATTTTGAGAAGTACAGCCATTCCATGTTACACCTGTGTTTGGTGCAGTAACAGTAATATAGGGGTAAACAATGGTGAAAACTGAATTAGATGAATCTTTTACCGATGCATTTCCAAATTCCGAAACTTTTACAAGACAACTTGTACCCGGTGTATTTGGAACCGGATTCCAGGTGTAGGAACCGGCACTTAATGAAGTAGAGTTGGTAATGGTAGACCATGAAGATCCGTTGTTTGTTGAATATTCAATGGTAACAAAACTTCCAACCACATACTGATACGTCCAGGTAATATTGTAGCTGCCTCCTACATAAAATGTGTTTCCTCCGTTTGGTGAAGTAACAGTAATTACCGGGTTTGGAGCAACAATAGTAAACGTGGCATTACTGTTATCATATTTGCATGTGTTGTAATAATCTTCAATTTTTACAAGGCAGTTTACGGATGGTGCATTTGGAACCGTCCAGGTATAACTTGGGTTTGCTCCGGTGTTATAATAAGCTGTGGTAATGGTGGTCCAGCTGGAGCCTCCATTGGTAGAGTAATACAAATTATAATAATAACTGGTACCGCTTGCACTCCAGGTAATTTGCCGGGTAGTGGGATTTGCAACCTGCCAGCTTTCGGTTCCATTGGGAGAAGTTACAATGATTGAATTATCGGCATTAAGGGTAAAAACTGCAATGCTCGTATCACTTACAAGAACATCGGTGGTTTTGGTAACTTTAACTTTTGCCTGTGTAACGGCTGTATCAAGAACCGGATTCCAGCTAAAGCTTGTGGAGGTTGTTCCTGATGTTAGAGTATTCCAGGTGGAACCATTGTTAAGAGAATATTGAACTTGCCAGGTGGGTGTTCCGGTACCATAATAACTCCAGGTAATATTTTGTGAAGAACATCCATTCCAGCTCTCGCCCCCATTTGGAGCGGTTAAAATTACATAGGGATATACTATGGAAAAAACAGAATTTGAAACATCGTTTACAGTAGGATTTCCAAATTCAGATACCCGGACAAGACATTGAGTACCGGGGGTATTCGGAACCGGATTCCACGAGTATGAACCGGCACTTATCGAAGTAGAAGTGGTAATTGAATTCCAGCTTGAACCATTATTAATTGAATACTCAATGGCAACAAAACTTCCAACCACATATTGATAGGTCCAGGTGATATTATAGGTTCCTCCAACATAAAATGTATTTCCTCCATTGGGCAAGGTAACTGTAATTACCGGGGTGGCGGGTGTAATTTCAAAAAGATTATCACTGTTATCAGTTTTACAGGAATTCTGGTAATCATAAACTTTAACCAGGCATTGGGTGGATGGAAGGTTTGGTACAGCCCAACTGTAAGTTCCATTGGTGATATAGGTATTGGTGATAATTGTTGTCCAGCTCGAACCTGCATTGGTGGAATATTGAATGGTCCAGTAATTTGATGCTCCCGAGGCCTGGGTCCAGGTGATATTATGTGTAGTTCCCCCCTGCCAGCTTTCTCCTCCGTTAGGTGTTGAAACAGTTACCGAGGGAACAATGGTAAAATTGGCATCGCTCGAGTCGCGAATCACGCTGTTATTGTAATCGGTAACTAAAACCCTGGCCTGAGTAGTGGCTGTGTTGTTAAGTGTCCAGCTATAAGTGCAACTTGTGGTTGACTGATAATAATTTGTTGCAAGGGCCTGCCAGGTGGAGCCACCGTTAATTGAAAAATAAACATTAAAATAATTGGAGGTTCCGGTTCTGGTCCATGTTACCGATTGGCTGCTGCAGGCAATCCAGCTTTCTCCCCCATTGGGAGAGGAAACCGTAAGTGAGCCAAGCACAATATTGAAAACGGCATCGCTTACATCGGTGATGGAGGAATTCGTGTTATCGGTAATTTTAATAAGGCACTGGCTGGAGGGAGCATTGGGAACACTGCCCCAGGTATAGCTTCCGTTATTTGTAGCCGAAGAAACCACTGTACTCCAGGTTGAGCCATTATTTGTAGAATATTCCAATTTAACGGTTGCTCCTGCATATAACGAAGACCAGGTAATGTTATAACTCTGGCCAATATAATAAGTATTTCCCCCATTGGGAGAAGTGATGGTAAGTGTTCCGGGGATAATATTAAAAACTGCATCGCTTACATCTGTTGTGGTGGGAGTAACAGCATCCGAAACTCTAATCAAACATTGATTTGAAGGGGAATTAGGAACATTTGTCCAGGTGTAGGAACCACTGTTGGTGGTGGAAGAAATGATGGTGTTCCAGTTGGTGCCGTTGTTGGTGGAATACTCAATTTTAACAGTAGAGCCGGCATATTGGCTCGTCCATGTGATACTGTAGTTTTGACCAATGTAGTAGTTGTTTCCTCCGTTGGGTGAGGTTAAAGTCATAACCGGAGTAGGCGGTGCAATGGTAAACAGTGCATTGCTGTTATCTGTTTTACAGGTGCTGCTTTGATAATCCTGAACCCTTATGAGGCATTGGGTGGATGGATTGTTGGGGATGGTCCAGGTATAGGATCCGGAGGTAATATAAGAATTAGTAACAATATTTGTCCATGCTCCTCCTGCATTTACAGAGTAATCAATATTATAATAATTTGAAGTTCCGGCAGCGGTCCAGGTAATATTTTTTGTTGGCCCTCCCACCTGCCATGATTCACCCCCGTTTGGAGAAGTTACAAGTAAGGCCGGTGTTATGGTAAAATTTGCATTGCTCTGATCGGTAATGGAGGAGTTCCCGTTTTGGTAAACCCTTACAAGTGCCTGGGTAGAGCTAACGTTCGGAACCGTCCAGCTGAAAGAACCCGGACTGGTGGATTGTTGATAATTGGTGGCTAATGAAGCCCAGTTGCCACCGTTATCGGTGGAGTACTCCACATTAAAATAACCGGAGGTGCTGCTATGAGTCCAGGTGATGGAATGAACCGAGCAACCTGCCCAGGTTTCGCTACCGTTAGGAGATGTAACAGCAATGGTTTGAGCCTGAATAAATCCGTTTGCTAAAAAAGCACAGGCAAGAAAAAGTAAAATTTTTCTCATGATAAAAAGAGTTAAAGATTAAAATAATTTTGGGGAAATAAAAGAGGAGGAAGCTTCAGTAAAATAAAAGGCATAAATAATTTTTGCATTAAAGGACGTAAAAGTAATAGAATAGCCCGATTTAGCAAATAAATTTTATTAACGATGGGCTAAAAAATTCGGGGCATTTATTATTTGTGCCGAAAGGTTTATTAAACGGAGGAAAATACCATTTAGAAATATAAAACAATATTTTCCTACCCATACCCTTTTTTCCCTTAAGGGAGCAGCGACAGGGAATGGAAGGTTGTGAAGCACTGATCGGGCTTATGGAATATCTGGCAGCCGGAAACCAGAGAAGGAGATAGTGCCTACAGGATTCGGCTTAGCGATTTTAGTTTTTTGCGTTTTGAAAATCAGTCACTGTCGCCACGCTGCGAAAATAATTAAAATGTCAGACCTCTGAACTACTTTTCCTTAGCGGTAGGAATTCATTTGGGTCCGTTTTGTAAGACGATATTTTTTACGAATTTGTTCCAAACGTTTGCGTCTCAACCCTGGATTTTTTTCGTACTCTCTTTGCAGTTTTTCCCGTATGGAACGCATTTCTTTTACTGCATCAAATTCTTTTTCCATTGTCTGTTTATTTTAAAATTTCTCTTGGGTTACGGATTTCAAGCATGGTATAGCCGTTCATCAGATTTACAGCATTATATTTTCTGATACGGTCAAGGTTCACAATATGTTTAAAGTTCCAACTTACCAAAACATCAACCTTATTTACTGTCGCGATAGCAATGTGTAAAGCATCTTCATGAGATTTCTATGTCACCGCTTTTTCTTTGATGTATTTGTCGGCAAGCTCCTCTGTTTGCCTGTCATTCAGCACAAATTCTTTATAGTCATTTGGTATAATGTCAACATGATTGCGAACTTCAGGTCTTGCGAAAGAAAGCTCGTCAAGGGTAATGTCAGAAATTACAGCAATTTTATTTCCTTTAAGAAAATCCTCAAATAATTTGTCAGACCACTCTTTAAATTCTTTGTCAAAGCAGCCGCCTATTACTGAAGTGTCAATATAAATTCTTTGTTTCATAACTAATTTTATTCGTCCCAAAGTTACAAAAAAGTCTTGCCCCTTGAAATTTGCAGGTCACTTTTACAGAGCAAACGCATGAAAAAAAATTTATTTCACCTCTTCGAGGTTTGTGTATCTTCTTTTAACTCTGTTACTATAAAACTGACATCCCTTCGGGATTATAAAATTACAAAAAACTCCGAAGGAGTGGCATTTAATCCGCAGATATTTTTCATGCGTTTGCCCTTGTCACTTTTCCGCTTACAGCCAAAGAAGATGGGATTAAAGAAGTTTTACCGTTCGTTCGGTGCATAACAGGTTGAGTTATGCAGTCACTCTTGTTCGTGCGGTTGTCCTCGTCCTGCGAATTGGTTTCTTAGCTCTCAAAAGTTTTTGACCTTTAATAAATTCGCTAATCTCTTGCTCTTCGCTTTTCGTCAACGGACCTAATCCTTTAGTATTATCTAAAAAAATGAGCCCCACCGAAGCGGGGCTCAAGGTTTTCACCTTCGGCATATAGCCTTATTGTGATAAGAAATTTCAAAGAGGGATATCTTTTGATTTCTTGGGGCAAACATACATATATTTTTATCAACTCAAATTGTTTTTTATTTTTACTTCTCTAAATTTTAAATACTTACAGTTATGGGAAAAATACTTGGACTTGATTTGGGAACCAACTCAATTGGATGGGCAGTGTTAGACCGCAAAGAAAAACAATTTGAACTTTTAAATAAAGGAGTTCATGTTTTTTCCGAGGGAATTAAAATCGAAAAAGGTGTTGAATATTCAAAAGCAGCTGAAAGGACAAAGTACCGAAGTGCAAGAAGAATTAAGTTCCGAAGAAAACTTCGAAAACAAGAAACTTTAGAAGTGCTAATAAATAATAAGATGTGTCCACTTTCAATTGAAGAATTGAATAACTGGAAAAAAAATAAAAAGGAATACCCGAAAAGTCCTGAATTTTTAAATTGGTTGAGAACGGATGAAGCAACCGAAAAGAATCCATATTTTTTCAGGAATAAAGCAAGTAGAGAAAAAATGCCTTTGCAGGATTTAGGAAGGGCCTTTTATCATTTGGCACAACGGAGGGGATTCTTGAGCAATCGTCTAGATCAAGGAAACGATGGAAGGGTGGAACAATTAAGGCAGGAGTTGTTTACCCTAATTGAGGCAGAAACAGAAAAGGATGAATTGTCAGCAATGCTTGGATTGGTTTTGGAAAATTTCAAGGAAGAAGAGGATAAAGCTGTAATTAAGTTTGTCAAAAATTTCGAGAAAACAATAAAGGGGGTTGAATTAAAATCCTTTGAAGAAATTGTTGAAACATTAAAAAAATTTCTAAACAAAACTGAAAATCTCGGGGCGGTAAAAAAAAGCATAAATGAATTGACCCAAAAGATTCAGGAGCAAAATTGCAAAACAATTGGTCAATACTTTTACAAACTATATCAAAACAAGGAAAAAATCAGAGTTCAGTATACGGATAGAAAAGAACACTACTTAAAGGAATTTGAAAAGATTTGTATTATTCAGCAACTCGATGGAATAAAAGAGAAAGAAGATTTACCCCAAAAAAGATACATGGGAATTGTAAAGGAACTTTTCGATGCTATTTTTTTCTATCGGCCATTAAAATCTCAAAAGGGCCTTGTTGGGAAATGCTCATTTGAAAAAAATAAACCTCGATGCCCTGTTTCACATCCAGCTTACGAAGAATACAGAGCATTACAATTTATCAACAGTATAAAATGCAATGGTGAATTTCTTACAAAAGAGCAAAGAGAAAACATTTGGCCGTTGTTTACCAGAAAAAGCAAACCAAATTTTGATTTTATTGAAATCCGAAAAAATCTTTCACCAAATGAAAACGATTGGAAATTCAACTATACTGACAAAACAAATGTCAGTGGTTGTCCTACCATTGCCCAATTATCTCAAAAGAATCTTTTTTCGGAAAATTGGAAGGAATCAATTTATGAAAGATACACAAATAAGGAAACCAGGCAAGGTAAAAAAAACATTGAGGAAGTTATAACGGATATCTGGCATGTACTTTATTCATTTGATGACAAGAATGGTGAAATAAAAAGGTGGGCGGAAAGGAAATTGGGACTTGATTCTATAAGGGCAAAAAAATTCAGTGCAATAGTCCTGAAAAAGGAATATTCAAATTTAAGTTTGAAGGCCATTAATAAAATTCTGCCTTTTTTGCGCGAAGGGCTTATTTATTCTTATGCCGTTTTCCTTGCAAACATTGGTAAGGTGGTTGGAAAGGAAATCTGGAATGATAAAGAAAATCAAAAAATTATTAGAAATTCAGTTAAAGAAATCATTGATAAATTCAATGAAATAAAAAAACGCGAAAGCATTGTAAATGACCTTGTGGGTTGTTTTAAAAATGAATATAATAATTCGCATAAAGATTATACTCTTGATAATCAAGACAGAAAAAATTTAAGAGATAAAATACTCTCCGTTTATGGCAAAAAAACATTCCCGGAATTATCAAGCGAAAAACAAAATGAAATTATCAACTGGGTTGAAGATAAATTTACCGAACAACTTCGTAAATACAGAGGAGAATTTATCAAACCGAAACGATTGGATGAGAAAATTGTTGAATTTTTGCTAAGCCACGATAGGTTTGGGGTTACCGAGAAATCGTTAAAAAATCTTTATCACCCGTCAGACATTGAAAAATTTGAAGCGCCAAAAAGGAGTGCTGACGAAAAATTATATCTCGGGAGTCCGATCATTGATTCAATAAAAAATCCAATGGCAATGCGGACCATGCACCAGTTAAGAAAGTTGGTGAATACATTAGTCAAGGAGGGGACGATTGATTTTGAAACAAAAGTTCATATTGAACTTGCCCGTGAGCTGAATGATTCAAACAAAAGATATGCAATAAAAAAATGGCAAAGTGAAAGAAAAGATTTAAGAGAAAAATATAAAGAAGAAATAAAAATATTATTCAGAGAAGAATGCAAAAAAGAAATTGAACCTTCGGAAGATGAAATTTTGAAATTCCAGTTATGGAACGAACAAAACAGGATTTGTCTGTATTCGGGTAAATCAATTGGGATTTGTGATTTTATTGGCGGAACGCCAAATTATGAAATTGAACACACCATTCCAAAAAGTTTGAGTTTTGATAATTCACAGGAAAACCTGACTCTTTGCGAAATAAATTTTAACCGGAATGAAAAGCGTAATAAAATTCCGTTTGAATTATCAAACCATGCGGAAATTTTAATCCGGCTTTCCGATTGGGAAAAAAATATTTTGGAATTTGAGGAAAAATTCAATTCCCGTAAAAAAGCAAGGGGCACAGAAACCAAAGAACAAAAGGACAAAAGGATTCGCCAGAAACATTATTTTAAGCTTCATTTGGATTACTGGAAAGGAAAAATAAATCGATTTAAACGCAATGACATTCCCGAAGGTTTTAAGAACAGCCAATTGGTGGATACAGGGATAATTACAAAATATGCACGAGCCTACCTGAAATCGGCTTTTGAAAAGGTCTATTCGGTAAAAGGAAGCATGACATCAGAGTTTCGCAAGCTTTGGGGATTACAGGAAATTCATGAAAAGAAAGAGAGAAAAAATCATATTCACCATTGTATTGATGCCATAACCATCGCTTGCATGACAAAAGATAAATATGATATGCTTGCCAAAATATATCATAATGATGAAGAAGGTTTTCACAAGGTGAATAAAGAAACAATGCAAATCATTAAGCCCTGGCCTACATTCACTGAAGATGTAAAAGCAATTGAAAATGAAGTTTTGGTTTCGCATCACACCCCTGATAACATGAAAAAGCAGACTAAAAAGAAATTACGAATTAGGGGCAAAGTGCAAATGAACAAGGAAGGTGTGCCGATATTCCAACAGGGCGACACCGTCAGGGGGTCACTTCATAAAGAAACTTTTTATGGGGCTATTCTTGTAAAAGAGACAGATAAAAAAACAGGAGAGGTTATCAAGAATGAAAACGGAAAAATAAATCGGGTAGAAAAATATGTAATCAGGATGGAATTAGGAAAACTTAAAGAAACCGATGTTCCAAATATTGTGGATCCCGTGGTAAAAGAAAAAGTGGAATTAGCCATAAAGGAAAATGGATTTAAAAAAGCTATGGCGGAAGTAATCTGGATGAATAAAGAAAAGGGTATCAGGATAAAAAAAGTGCGTGTTTTTGCTCCTACGGTAACTAGCCCGATAAAACTGAAACTACACAGGGATGTTTCGAAATATGAGCATAAGCAGAATTATCATGTTATGAATGATGGTAATTACATTATGGCAATTTATGAGGGCAAAGACAAAAAAGAAAAAATGGTACGCGATTTTAATATCGTAAATGTAATGGAGGCGGGGGAACAATTAAAATTATCAAACCGAAATCTTTCAGCATTGGTTAAGCCGTTAAAACTTGTTGGAAAAGGAAAAAACGAAATCGAAATTCCTCTTAAAGCCATCATTAAAAAAGGAACAATGGTTTTATTTTATAAAAATAATCCGGAGGAGATTTGGGAATTGAGCGATGAAGAAAAAGGAAAACGATTGTATAAGGTTCAAAAATTTGATGACCGCCCTCGGATTACTTGCAGATTTCATCAAATGGCAAAATCGGAAAAAGAAATCACCGAAAAAT
>JAHEZO010000165.1 GCA_023250995.1 Flavobacteriales bacterium
CCGTTTGCA
Organism: Flavobacteriales bacterium; assembly: GCA_023250995.1. Taxonomy (GTDB): domain Bacteria; phylum Bacteroidota; class Bacteroidia; order Flavobacteriales_H; family JAHEZO01; genus JAHEZO01. The sequence continues at coordinate 10 of JAHEZO010000165.1, forward strand.
ACCGCAGAGCCGTAATTGCAATAATTAACCACATAAAAATTTTTACGGCAAACACGTTGCCGGCTGGTGGCAACATCCACCCACATCCATGGGCAGTTAAACAATGCCTTCTCGGGGAAATCAATATTTTTCAGACTGTCGTTAAGCTGCACGGTATAAGGGATGGCCGGACAATTTATTTGAAGAAGTGGATGAGCCGGTTTTGCATCTACAATGTATGCACCGGTATCAGTATTGGCAACAAAATAACCTGAAGTATCGCTTGATGCGTAGAGCGAATTATTTAATTTTATTATTTGATTTGCAATGGGCAGTTCGCCTGTATCATATTGACAATTATCGTTAGCATCCACATAAACCTTTCCGGAAATAAAGTTGTAATGACAGGTGCTGTTGGAGCTGCTGCAAACGGGCATGGCACCACAGGGCTGCCATCCCCAACTCAACCCCGGTGGTTTGTTTGGCAAACAGTTTAACAAATTTCCACAAACATTTATCCCTGCCAACGTATTTGGGAGGAGGGGTAGACATGAAATATTATTGTTTTGACAAAAAAGATATTTTAAACTTGTTAGCAATGGCGGAAGGTCACTAAGCTTATTGTTGTCAACATTTAATTGGTTTAATAAAGGAGGAAGGGTGGGTAATGATTCAATATTTGTAAAGTCGCAAAGGAGAAATGTAAGCGAAGGGGGAAGCGTTGGCAAGGCAGATAGGGGGTTATATCCGCATTGTAAGGTTTGTAATCCTGAAGGCAACGAGGGCATAACACTGATTTGGTTTGTGCAGCAATAAATTGTTTTAAGGGAAGATGGTAAAGAGGGCAATACGGCAATTTGATTTTGCCACCATGCATTTCCGGGTGAACAGTTGATATCCCCACATTGGAGGTAGTCTAATTTTGAGGGAAGGGCAGGTAAACTTGTAAGGCCGTTATGGTCGCAGTAAAGTTTTTGGAGTGAATCGGGCAAAGACGCTCCCAGACTGTTTATCGGATTATAACTGCAATTCAGTATTTTCAAACCATTCGGGAGGGGGGGTATTGAGGATAAGTTATTCCCTCTGCACGTAAGTGATTCAAGCAAAGGGGGTAAGGGAGGCATTGTATTTATTTGATTTTGCCCACTAGAAAACCATCCTGAACAACTAAGAAATTTTAGTGAGTCAGGCAGGGGATTAGGCAGGGAGGTGAGCAAATTAGAGCCGCATTCCAAAAAAGTTAATCCGTTGGGGAGAGGAGGCAAAGCGGTAATGAAATTTCCCGCACTGTAAAAGGTATAGTATGTACCGCAATCAAGGTATGTTAGGGTTGCTGGCAAAAGAGGTAAAGAAGAAAGGTTATTGGCATTGCAAACCAATTTTGTCAATGAGGGCGGCAAAGAAGGCAGAGAAGAAAGTTGATTCAAAAGAAAACTACAACTCGGACATTGTGCTTGCCCGGAGCAGATTAAAGTTTTTAATGAATCCGGCAATGTGGGAAGGGAAGTAATCTTATTGTATTTACAATCCAAATATGTTAATGTATTGGGAAGGGGTGGCAAATTTGTTAGCCAGTTGCCAATATAATCACACTGCGAAGCACCGCTGCAATCGAGATACTTTAATGAATCAGGAAGGGAGGGAATAGATGTTAATTTATTTGCAGCACAAATAAGCGTGTCCAGGTTTACCGGCAACCCGCTTAAATCGGTAAGCAAATTGTTTGAACAATTCAAATATTCCAATGAAGATGGCAAACCGGCTAAGCTTGTTATTGAGCATTGCGAAAAAATCAGGACTTTTAAATTTGATGGAAAGGCAGGAAAGTTTGTTAATTTATTATTGTAAAAGCTAAGATATGTTAAGCTATCGGGAAATATGGTTGAAGAATTAATCCATCCCGCTGAATCCTGAGTCGAATAAATAAGAGAATCCAGCGTATTGGGTAGTTGAGGAAAGGCAGAAAATGGGTTGTTAGAAATCATTAAATATTCTAAAGTGGCAGGTAAAGTGGGTATTGAGGTTAATTTATTGTTTCTTGCAAATAAATGTTTCAACGAAGTAAAATATTCTATTCCGGTAATATCAGCAATGCCGGCATTACGAACATCAATGGATGTTGTGGTTAACACTTCGGAGCAGGTGATGTCCATGCTGTCGCCAACCATACAGTTCGGAAATTTAAGAGTTAAATTTTTTCTGAACATGGTATCGGGGATAAAAACCTTTTGGGCCGATGCCGATCCGAATAAAAGGAATGCCGACAAGAAGCAAAATACAATAAGAACTAAAATTGCCAGCGGATAATTTGAGGTAGTTGTTGTTTTCATGGTTTGCGTTTTAGGAAAATTAATATTCTTTCAATCCTTGTCAGGACATAAAATTGACCAATAAAAAGCAGAACTAAAAAGCGGTTGTAATTTCGGTAATTATCATTTAATATCCGGTAGGTCCGGTCTGATTTCCGGTAAATAAATTGAGGGGAATATTGGTGGAAATGCCCGTTAAATAAGGGATTCCGGAAAATATTGGGAAGAAATCAAAGAAATTTTTTACTGATGAGTTCAAGAAACCCATCCTTTCTTCTGCGCGAAATTTCAATTTTTACTTCATCCGACATAGTTAAATAACCGCCATCTTCCTTTTGGTAACTTTTAATATGGGCCAAGTTGATTAGGTCGGAATTATGAATGCGGTAAAAACCGTGTTCGGAGAGTAAATCTTCATAATCCTTTATGCTTTTTGCAACCACCGTTTTTTCATTGTTTACCTGGTAAATGGTGGTGTAATTCCCATCGGAGTGACAGCGGATGATTTGTGCAATGGAAATGAAAACAAAACCTTCAAAAAGGCGGACCGCAATCTTATCAATTTTTTTTTCGGGGGAGGATAGATTCTGTAACAGGGATTCCAGATTGGAGGGCGCTGATTTTTTTCTTTGAATGTTTTCCTCTGCACGTTTTACGGCTTTCACAAGTTCTGTTTCATCAATGGGCTTTAATAAATAATCTACCGCATTAAACTTAAAGGCCTTTATTGCATAATGATTATGGGCAGTACAAAAAATCACTTCAAAATTTATTGGCTTTATTTCATTTAAAATGTCGAAACCTGTTTTTTTTGGAATTTCAATATCCAGAAAAAGCAAATCCAATTCACTCTTGTGGATGAGTTTAATGGCTTCATCCGCAGAAGATGCTTCGGCAATTACATTAACTTCAGGGCAACATTCTCTAAGCAAAGCAGCCAAATTTACTCTGCCCCATTTTTCATCGTCAACTATGATGGCTTTTATTTTCAAGATTTAAATTATTGTTATAAAATTAATATAAATTATTGTGGCTGCAAAGTTGCCAAGGCACAAAGTTTTTTCCAAAAATTATTTTTTGTGTCTTTGTGTCTTTGCAGCATTTACAAAACCTTTTTAAAATCCCAAATTTATACCACCGTCATTTTAATAATCACCTTTGTACCTGTTTCACCCTTCTCATCCGCCAAATCCATATATTCAATGTTTCCCTCCTTTGCATGGTTCCCTGAAACAAGTTTCAATCTTTCTTTAATGTTTTTTATTCCGGTTGACGTATGATTTTTATTCGGTGGTTTTAACTCGCCAGATTTATTAAAACCAACCCCGTTATCAGAAATTTCCCAGGTAACCATGCCTTCTTTTTCCTTCACCTCAATAATAAGTTTTTTTTCACCTTCTTTATGAAACAAACCATGCACAATGGCATTTTCAATTACCGGCTGAACAATTAAAGAAGGAATTTGAATATCCCCTGCATTGATATTTTCACCCAAGGTAATGCTGTATTCAAAATTGCCGTCAAAACGCAGGGATTCAATTTCAATATAATTTCTTAAGAAATCAATTTCATCCTGCAATGAAATGGTTGTTTGCTCTGAATAATTAAGAATTCCCCTGGTAAGTTTCGAGAATTTTGCGATAAAACTGCTGGCTTTTCTGTTTTCATTTACATTCACCAAACCTTGAATAGAGTTGAGGGAATTAAAAATAAAATGCGGGTTCATTTGAGCTCTGAGAGCTTTCATGTTAGAATCCAATAATTTTTTTTCCATTTCTGTTTTGGCATGAAGTGATTTTAATTTATTCTGGCGGATAAAAAGAAAAGCAGATAAAAAAACCAGAATTGCCAAGGATAACAGGCCAAAAATTAAATACCTGTTCCGGCTAATTTGTAAAGTTTGAATTTCATTTTGCTGAGCCAGGTTTTCTTTCTGATTGGTCAGAAGTGTAATTTCATTTTCTTTTTTTTCTGTTTCGTATTTGGTTTGCATTTCGGTTATTTGTTTGCTGCTTGTTTCGTTGAGGATGCTGTCTTTGTATTGAGAATATAATTGGTGCGATTGATAAGCATTTTTGTAATCGGTCATTTCAAAATAGGTTTCTGAAAGTGATTTATATCCTTCACAAGATAAATTTTTTGCTCCCAATTCTTTACTCAATTTAATTCCTTTTTCAAAATATGAAATTGCCTCTGCAAAAACTTTTTTTTTAGAATAAACACATCCTATGTTTACAAAACTGGCAGCAATCAAACTTGTTTCTCCATTTTCTTCGCAGAACGTAAGTGCCGTTAGATAGTTTTTAAGTGCCTTGTTATAAAAATTTTCTCTTTGAGAAAGTATGGGACAGGTGTTTCCTTTTTGGTAATAAATATCTCCAAAGCTTTGATAAGAAAGGGAAACTCTTTTTTTGTCCCCAAGTTCTTCGCTAATTTTCAAAGCGGAAATAAAATATTTTAATGCATCGGAATAAAGGTTTTTGTTAGCATAAACATTCCCTATATTATAGTAAGAATCGAAAATCCCATTTTTAATACCTAATTCTTCTCTGATTTTTAAGGCAGCGAAATGATTTTGCAAAGCCTTTTCATAATTTTTGGTTTTGTTATAAAAAATCCCAATATTGTTGTAGGTTAAGGCCAACCCTCTTTTGTCTCCTAATTCTTCTTGTATTTTTAAAGCATTTAGATGACTTTTCAATGCCTCTGGATAATTTCCTTGTTCTCTAAAAACCAATCCAATATTATTGTAAGATAACCCAATTTCTTTTTTGTCTCCAATGTCTTTTTTAATTTTAAGAGAAAATAAATTATTTTTTAGAGATTCAGAATAATTGCCCTCATGAAAGTACGTCAATCCAATGTTGTGGTAAGATTGACCAATACCTTTTTTAAAATTAATTTTTTGGGCGAGCATCTGGGCACGTTCTCCATAACGATGTGCGGAATCGTTGATCCCATTGTTTAGGTATTCCCGACATAAACTATTCAAATGGTTTACCCTATTCGTATCCTCCCCATCCTTTTGCAAAAGAGATTGAAGGGAATCAATTTTACTTTTTTGTTGAGGAATTGAAAAAACATTTCCAACCAATCCAACCGAAACGGCAACCGAGAAAAAAATATATTTGAGAATAAACTGAGGCAGGTTTTTCATTCATTAAAAAATCACCAAAACAAAATGGAAATTTTAACGAATTTAGTGAATTATTGAATTGGAAGTAAGAATTTGAAAAGGTTTCGGGCATTAAAGCTCCGATGGGCAATAAGTTTTAATGAAAGGAAAAAAAAATGAATAATTTTCATATTATGTTTTTAAGCAAAATATGCAATGCAATCAGGTTTTTATTTACATCACTTCAATTTTTAATTCATCATTTGAAAAAAGAGAAGAATTAAACCAATAGTGCCAAGATCTCCTTTAACATTTTTTCCTGGTTATGTTAATCTTTACCATGCTGAGGGGAAACATTCCAACTAGCCCAAGTAAAGTAAATCAATATTTATTGATTATTATTTTTTCAAAGTAATTTTTTTCTCCCGCTGATACTTTTAAAAGGTAAACTCCTTCAACTATGTTATCCGTTTTTATCTGCAAAGTGTTTTCTCCGCTTTGAATTTTCTTTTGTTCTGAGAAAACCTGTTTTCCTAATAAATTGATAAGTTGAAGTTTTGTAAGACCATCTAATGCTGATTGAATTTGAATTGTGAAATTGCCGGAAGAGGGATTGGGATAAACAACAAATTGATCTTTTGATATATTTACCAAGTTTAATTGAACAGAAGCATTTTGATTAGCATTTCTTTCACTCTTCCCGCTTGATTGTCCATAGTTAAGCAAAAGGATATTGGAAGCCTCGGAAGCGGTAAGAACTTCAGGGTTGCCATTGGGGAATGAAATACTTCCTGTTGCCATATAACCTGCTACAAATGCATTTCCGGTTGTTTTGCTGTAGCAAATGGCATTTGCGCGGGAATCACCGGCATTGCCAATTGCAACTGCATCCAATAATGCCCCATTGGGACCAAACTCCACAATAGCTATGTTTGAAACGCCATTGTTGGTTAGAACAGTTGCACCATTTGCATCAAGTGTAAGTGTTGCACTTTTAAAAAACCCCGCAGTATAAAAATTCCCATCGGGATCGCTGGTTATTGCCCAGTAACGGTCTTCTTTAGTTCCGTTGGCCGAACTTGCCCATAATGGAGTTCCGGTGTTATCAAACTTGCCTACAAAAGCATCCAGGCTGCCACTATTGGTTAACGTATTGTTTCCAATAATAAGAGTGGGGCTTGTAAAGTACCCACACAGGCCTATATTATCAGATTCATCTATTGTAATACCAGTACTTCCATCATTTCCTGTGCCTCCTATCCTTTTTGCATCCGTATAGATACCGTTGAATTGATTAATCGTTGCAACAAAAATATCACTGCCTCCCGCAGAGGTAAACGGGGCTATTGAACCATTTACAAATGGAACCGTGTTGTTGAAGACACCGGTTACTATTAGGTTGCCCGATGAATTGCAGGCAATGGAAGTAATTATATCAGTTCCCGTACCCCCTTTTCCTATAACCCATTCAGGACTTTGACTAAGGTGGCCGAAAGAAAATTTTGCTACCCAAGTATCAATTAATCCTGATGGCGGTAATAAAGGACTGCCCGCAATACTGCAATAGTTGCCAATGTACTGTCCTGCTACATATATTGAACCCTCCCTATCGGCACAAATGGCATTTGCGAAAACTTGCGAACTGCCACCACCACCATCAATAGCTGAAAATGGAGTTCCATCAGCGGCTCCATATTGGGCTAAGAACATTCGCGTGCAATTTGCACAGGTGTTGGCAGTATTAAGAATCAAATTATTTGAACCCGGATTAAAGCTGCCATTAAAAGAACCGCAAACGTTAAGAATGCCATTATTCAATGCAATGCTTTTTACTACATCTCCCGCACTGCCGCCTGCATGGTTAGCCCATTGTACAACTCCGTTTTGATCGTATTTTGCAATAAAAATATCAGTGGTGCCCGCTGTGCCATAATTGCTAAACGCATGGTTATCTATAGTGTAACTAACACCTGTAAATGTACCGGCAACATATACATTACCATCTGCATCGGAAGTGCTGGCAGTTATCGTAGCAGTTCCTGTTGCTGTTCTTTCCCATATTGGAGAATTAAAATTAGGAGGAGGTAGAGTAGGATTACCACCACCACCACCAAAGCTTCCTTCATATTTTAATGGAACAAGTGCAGGATTACAAGTCCACACTTTTCTATTGGTAATATCATTATTGCCAAGGCCCAATTGCCCTTGCTGATTCCAGCCCGTAGCACAATATTTAGAGCCGTCATTCTGAATGTTAAATGCAAATTGATACCCTGCTGTTATACTTTTAGAAGAATTACCAATAAGAATCGGAGTAAATTGACTAAATACTCCTGCCAATCCAAGCTCACCTCCCGAATTATTTCCCCAACCATAAAGATCCCCATTGGATGCAACGGCATAGGATGAAAAACCTGCGGCAGCTATTGCAATCCATTTAGTTACTCCAACTGGAAAGGGAATTTTTGTTAGTGAACTAACTTGTGTAATGGAAGAGCCAAGGCCCAATGCAGAGGAACCACAAACATATAACTCACCAATAGAGTTCAGTGCAAGTGTATGATTCCATCCGCCTGCAACACTCACCCATGTCATATTAGGTTTGCCTGAAACGGTAATTTTAGTTGGTACATTTACTCCGGTTGTTGTAATATTTCCAATACCCAATTGTCCGTTAGTATTATTGCCCCAGGCGTATAAAAACCCGTTTTGTTGAATTCCAAGTGAGTGCTGCCAGCATGCAACTGCAGCTTTATATTTTCCTGTTCCCGCAACAGGAGCAAAGCTCTTTACAGAGGGATTAGAATAGGGATTAAAGTTTGAATTTCCTAATTGGCCAAAAATATTTAATCCGGTGGAATATAAGGTGCCATCAATAGCTATAACAAGAGTGTGAGCGCCTCCACAAGAAACATTCATCGCTAATGTACCTGTTGGGCCAAAATTTATTTTTTCAGGAATATTAAATTTCTTCGTAGTCCCCAAACCCAACTGTCCGCCAATATTGTCGCCCCATCCCCACAATGAGCCATCGGTTTTAATGCCGAATGAGCTTCCGCCTCCTGCTGCTATTTTAGACCATGGATAGGAATTTCCTGTTCCTCCATCAGAAACTGAAACAGGAGATGAGGTTTGCATGGTAACTGAACTATTTCCTAATTGACTCCAATAATTGCTACCCCAGGAAAACAGCTTTCCGGCTGAGGTTAAACCAAGAGTGTGCGATGTGCCAGCGGCAATATTTGTCCAGGTTGGAGGGATAATGGAAAATTTACTGCTCACCTGGAACATACATGGGTTATTTACATTTTCTACCTTAATGAAACAGTTTTGTGATGGGGGAATGCTGGGTGGTACCGTCCAGTATAGATCTACACCCGAAGAGGTGGTGTTTGGTTCAATTACAGACAAAAGATCAGCACCATTATTTGCAAAAAGTGAAATTTTTACTGCATTTAACTTTTGCGGAATATAAGCAGTAAAATAAATATTAATTGGGGTACCTATTATATATTGCTG
>JAHEZO010000166.1 GCA_023250995.1 Flavobacteriales bacterium
AGTAACAAGTAACAAGTAACAAGTAACAAGTAACAAGTAACAAGTAACAAGTAACAAGTAACAAGTAACAAGTAACAAGTAACAAGTAACAAGCAACAAGTAACAGGCAACAAGTAACAAGCAACAAGTAACAAGCAACAAGTAACAAGTAACCAGCAACAAGTAACAAGTAACCAATCAACCAATCAACCCATGGCCACACTAAGATTTAAAGCAATGGAAGAATGTCTTTCCCGTAAACCTTTACTGGTAACGGCTCCTTCCGACATCATTTCTGATTTTTACGGAGAAAATGTATTTAACGAAGAAGCTATGAGAGAATTTCTCTCTAAAGAAGCATTCGATAAAGTAATGGAAGCAGTTAAAAAAGGAACAAGGATTGACCGGAAAATAGCAGAACAGGTGGCATCCTCTATGAAAGCATGGGCAGCAAAAAAAGGAGCTACTCATTATACTCACTGGTTTCAACCTCTCACCGGTACCACTGCCGAAAAACATGATGCCTTCTTTCAGCCCATTGAAGGAGGAAGGTCAATCGAAAAGTTTGGGGGAGATCAATTAGTACAGCAAGAGCCCGATGCTTCCAGTTTTCCCAGCGGTGGGATCAGAAGTACTTTTGAAGCCAGGGGATATACCGCTTGGGACCCTACATCCCCAGCCTTTATCATTGCAAAAACGCTTTGTATCCCAACTATTTTTATTTCTTATACAGGGGAAACACTCGATTATAAGACTCCGTTATTAAGGGCCGTTCATGCCCTTGACAATGCCGCTATTCCGGTGGCTCAGTATTTTGATAAAAATGTTTCGAAAGTGGCTGCAACTTTAGGATGGGAGCAGGAGTATTTTTTAATTGATTCGGCACTTGCAGATGCCAGGCCTGATCTTATGTTAACAGGAAGAACACTTTTCGGACATTCATCCTCCAAGGGTCAGCAATTGGAAGATCACTATTTCGGTTCAATTCCTGAGCGGGCAACTGCCTACATGCGCGATTTTGAGACCGAAGCCCTTAAACTTGGCATTCCGGTGAGAACCCGTCATAATGAAGTTGCTCCAAACCAGTACGAATGCGCTCCTGTTTTTGAGGAGGTAAATCTTGCCGTTGACCATAACCAGTTGCTTATGGATTTAATGGAGCGGATTGCAAAACGTCATAATTTCAGAGTCCTGCTTCATGAAAAACCTTTTGCACAAATCAATGGTTCGGGAAAACACAATAACTGGAGCATGGCCACTGATACTGGTGTAAATCTGCTTGGTCCGGGGAAAACACCCAAAACCAATCTTCGCTTTCTTACTTTTTTTATTAATACCATTAAGGCGGTTCACGATTACAATGATTTGGTGCGGGCCTCTATTGCCTCTGCGGGAAATGATCACCGCCTCGGAGCCAACGAAGCTCCTCCGGCAATCATTTCTGTTTTTATCGGAACGCAATTATTTAATGTACTGAGTGAATTTGAGAAAAAGGTAAAAAAGGGGGACATGACCCCGGATGAGAAAACCGATTTGAAATTGAACATTGGCCGCATTCCCGAGATTCTGCTTGATAATACCGATAGAAACCGGACTTCCCCATTTGCGTTTACCGGAAATAAATTTGAATTCAGGGCGGTTGGTTCTTCGGCCAACTGTGCTTCGGCAATGATTGTGTTAAACACTATTGTTGCAAAGCAATTAAAAGAATTCAATAAGGAAGTGGATTCACAAATTTTTAAGGGGATGGATAAGGATGAAGCAATTTTTAAAACCCTTAAGGGCTATATTGCTTCCTCAAAAAACATTCTTTTTGAAGGAAATAATTATTCAGATGAATGGGTGAAAGAAGCCAAAAAACGCGGCCTCCCGAATGTAAAAACCACTCCCCATGCCCTGGATGCTTTTGTAACTAAAAAGAGCAAGGAATTATTTTCGGAAATGGATGTTCTCTCTGAAAAGGAGCTTGAAGCCCGGTATGATATTTTAATGCACAATTATAAATTGAGGGTTCAGATTGAATCGCGCGTTATGGGAGATCTTGTGCTTAGTTCAATTATCCCAACCGCTATAAAATATCAAAACACCTTAATTGAAAATGTAAAGGGTTTAAAGGAAATATTGAACGGGGAATTCAAAAAACTTTCGGGAACACAGGTTAAAATGATAACCGAAATTTCTGAACGCGTTTCGGTTATTAAGAAGAATGTGGAAGAAATGATTGAAGAAAGAAAAAAGGCAAATTCCCAAACCGATACCAGAAAACAAGCGGTGGCCTATTGTGAAAAAGTGGTTCCATATTTTGAGACTATCCGTTATAATGTGGATAAACTTGAATTGATTGTGGATGATGATGCATGGCCTTTGCCAAAATACAGGGAGATGCTGTTTACAAGGTGATAGTTTTCTTCCGCAAAATAAAGCCCTTCCGGATTTCGGAGGGGCTTTTTTTTGAAAGAACTTATTTTTTTTACTTTTTGTTTCTGTAATTTCTTCCTACGTCCTAATCACCCCCACATTATAGGCTCTTTCAATAGGACTGTGATTTGCCGCTTCAATCCCCATCGAAATTACCTTGCGGGTATCCAATGGGTCAATGATGGCATCTACCCAAATTCGGGCAGCCGCATAATAGGGCGACATTTGTGAATTGTATCTATCGGTTATGGTATCAAGCAAAGTTTTTTCATCCTCCGGTGTAATTTCTTTTCCTTTGGATTTTAAAGAACTCACCTGTACCTGCAACAACGTTTTTGCCGCCTGGGCACCTCCCATTACAGCAATGCTCGAAGTAGGCCAGGCAACAATCAGCCGGGGATCATACGCCTTGCCGCACATGGCATAATTCCCCGCCCCGTAAGAATTTCCGATGATGATTGTAAATTTTGGAACCACCGAATTCGACATTGCGTTAACCATTTTTGCTCCATCTTTAATGATGCCTCCCATTTCGGAACGGCCACCCACCATAAACCCGGTAACATCCTGTAAAAATACCAATGGAATTTTTTTCTGGTTGCAGTTCATAATAAAATGAGCTGCCTTATCTGCCGAATCGGAGTAAATAACACCTCCAATCTGCATTTCGTTTTTTTTGGTTTTAACAATTTTTCTCTGGTTTGCCACAATGCCAACCGCCCAACCTTCAATGCGGGCATAACCACATATAATAGATTGGCCGTATAGTTCCTTGTATTCATCTATCTCTGAATTATCCACCAGTCGTTTAATAATTTCTTTCATATCATAAGGCTTATCCCTGGTGTCAGGAATTATTCCATAAATTTCTTTTTGATCGCATTTGGGTATAAAAGATTCCGTTCGGTTAAATCCGGCTTTTGGAAATTCACCAATTTTTTCAACTATCCTTTTTATCCGGTCCAGGCAATCTTTGTCGTCCTTGCATTTATAATCTGTAACCCCCGATATTTCGCAATGGGTGGTTGCCCCTCCGAGCGATTCGTTATCAATGTCTTCTCCCACTGCTGCTTTTACCAGGTATGATCCGGCCAGAAAAATTGAACCCGTTTTATCAACTATCATGGCTTCATCACTCATTATGGGGAGGTATGCACCGCCTGCAACGCAACTTCCCATGATTGCTGCAATTTGAATTATTCCTCTTGAGCTCATGATTGCATTATTCCGGAAAATCCTTCCAAAATGTTCTTTATCCGGAAAAATGTCTTCCTGCAAGGGAAGAAAAACCCCTGCACTGTCAACTAAATAAATTATCGGAAGATGATTTTCCATTGAAAGTTCCTGCATCCGCAGGTTTTTCTTTGCCGTAATGGGAAACCATGCCCCTGCCTTTACTGTAGCATCATTTGCAACAATAATGCATTGTTTTCCGCTCACATAACCAATTCCCGCTACTACTCCTCCGGAAGGGCATCCGCCATAATCTTCATACATTCCATCCCCTGCAAATTCTCCTATTTCGAAAAACCGGCTGTCTTCATCCATGAGGTATTTTATCCGTTCGCGGGCAGTCATTTTATTTTGCGAATGCATTTTCTCAATGGATTTTTGTCCACCGCCAAGATGTGTTTTCCCTTGCTTTTGTTTTAATGCGGAAATAAGCATTCTCATTTTATCATCGTTTTTGTTGAAAAGGATGTCGGTGTTGTGGTTCATCGTTTCGGTCATGGCAAATTCAATAGTTAATTTTTAAAAAGAATTTTTATTGCAGAATGCATTTCAAAGATACTATGAAATTTATAATGGCATTTGAATTTTTTTTGAGATGTTTGCTAATCAATATTATTAAATTAAAAATATCCAATGTCAGTTGTAAAAATCATTGAGTGCCCGCGGGATGCAATGCAGGGATTAGAGAAATTTATTCCAACAGATTTAAAGGCCGGTTATATTAATGCTTTGTTAAAAGTTGGATTTGATACCATTGATTTCGGAAGTTTTGTTTCCCCAAAAGCCATCCCCCAGTTAAGGGATACCGAAAATGTTTTAAAAAAACTTAAAATCGGTAATTCAAAATCTAAACTCCTTGCCATTATTGCTAATTTAAGAGGGGCCGAGGATGCCTGCCGTTTTGAAGAAATTAATTTTCTCGGGTTTCCCTTTTCTATTTCAGAAACATTTCAAAAACGAAATACAAACTCTACCATAGAGGAATCTCTTAAGAGGGTAGGGGAGATTCAAAATCTATGCATCGCCAATAAAAAAGAAATGACTATTTACATTTCAATGGCATTTGGGAATCCTTATGGTGACCAGTGGAATAAAGACATTGCCATTGGCTGGATAGAAAAACTTTCATCCCGGTTTGATGCAAAAATATTTTCACTTGCCGATACCATTGGAGCCTCTGACCCGGCAACTATTTCTTATATGTGTTCCAGCTTGATTCCTTCTTTTCCGCATCTTGAATTCGGGGCCCATTTGCATACTACTCCCGAAACCTGGAAAGAGAAAGTTTCAGCGGCTTTTGAAAATGGTTGCAGCCGTTTTGATTCAGCCATTTTGGGTTTGGGTGGTTGCCCCATGGCAGCCGATAAGCTGGTTGGAAATATGCCCACTGAAAATCTAATTTCTTTTTTAAAGGAAAAAAATTTAGAAACCGGAATAAATGAAGCCGCTTTTTCTAGGGTATCTAATAAGGCATTGGAGATATTTTCCGTAAGGGACTTATGAAAAAGGTTTGAAATTCGCTATTTTTGTAAAAAAAACTTATGAGCACAACACAGATTCGTAAAAAATTGCATGAATACATACGGTTTGCCGAAGAAAAAAAGATTAAAGCCATTTACACAATTGTTGAGGAGGAAATTAAAGAAAAGCAAGAAGTAAGGAACAATGCTTTTGTAAAAGAAATGCACCAAAGATCAACCGCCATGGAAACAGGAAAGGTGCAGGGGAAAAACCGGCACGAGGTGGTAGATAAAGCCTTGTCATTGTTAAGGAAATAGCCATAGAAGAAAATAATAAACGTTCTCTCCATCTTTCATACCAGTAGGAATCCTCTTATTAAATACAGAAAATAGGAATGTATTTCCTGTTTTAATTATCGGGTCAATTTCATAGTGCGGCAAAAACTCCCCGCCTCCGGCCCAATATTAAAAATTAAATCCACAATACTAAGGTTGGTGATAAATCCGTGCTTGTTGGAAAAAACCTGGGGGTATTCAAAGTTTTTTGTCAGATTTAAATTGTGTGAATTTGTTTTGAAAATATTTCTGAGGTCTTCAGCTTCCGAATAACTTTTTAAAAATGATTCGGTAATGTTCACTGGCAAGGGTTGAATTCCTGTGGTTTTTTCAATGGAAAACCGGAGGGGTTGGAATTCAATTATTTTGAATATTTCGTGCATCAAGGCAAAATTAAAATCAATTAAATAAGTAAATTTTTTTTCATAAAAAGGTGCCAGGATATGCTCATAATATTCAAAAAAAGAGGAAGTGCGGTAAGCGGTTTCCAGGCTTCTCCAATGAATGGTTTGCCAGTGGTTTTCATTGGATATTTTAACTTCCTTAAAAGGAGTTCTTTCTCCCTGATGTTTAATTGGAATTATTAAATTTAGTTTTCCGTTGGCACCATAAATTGAACAGCGATTCCTGTAGGTTTGCTTTTCAAAATGCTCATGCACCTCAAAAATTACTTTTTCCGAGTGAAGAAACTTTGAAAAATATTCAATGGGAGGAAGATAAAAGACCGGAAATATTGTCATTGAATTCTGTTTAATATTCTTCGCCATCGTATTTTTGAAAACATTCCAACGGCATTTTTATCCACCGAAAACAAAATAAACACGGCTTTGCCCACCAAATGATTTTCGGGAACAAAACCCCAGAAACGGGAATCGGCTGAATTATGCCGGTTATCTCCAAGCACAAAATAATAATTCATTTTAAACTTGTAGTATTTTGATTCATTTCCGTTAATTAAAAAAGCCGAGTCATTTACTTCCATGGTGTTTCCCTCATAAAGCGAAATTATTTTTTCATAAAGGGGAAGGTTTTGAAATGAAAGAGATACTGAATCTCCGGCCCTGGGAATAACAACCGGACCGAAATTATCAACATTCCAGGGGAAATTTTCATTGTTCGGGAAAACATATTCGGTGTAATGTCCGGGTTGTTCTGAAGTTTCGATTACCTCATTCACGTTTTTTTCTTTTTTTAAACGCTCTCTGGCATCCGAAGTCATTGAAAGCTGCCAATCGCCTTTATTTGAAATTTTTCCTCCTTCGTTTATTCCCAGTTCATACAACAAAAGGGGATTTATTAGAGTGCTGTCTGTTTTCACATGATAATTAAACTGGGTTAATTCGGGATTTTCCATCTCCATATCATTGATGTAAACTTTTTTCTTTTCAATCCTGAAGGTATCTCCCGGAAGGGCAATGCACCTTTTAACAAAAAATGTTTTCTGATCAACGGGATGCTCGGTTTCCAAGGGGTAATTAAAAACAACCACATCATTATGATTGATTTTTGAAAAACCGGGGATCCTGAGATAAGGCAATTGAATTCCCTCCCAATAAGATTTTCTATTTTCAAGAAACGGAATTTCCTGATGGGCAAAGGGGAAAGAGAGCGGGGTAATGGGCATCCGGGGACCATAATGCAGCTGGCTGACGAAAATAAAATCACCTGCCAGAAGTGATTTTTCCATTGAGGTGGAGGAAACTGCAAACAATTCAAAAACGAAAATCCTTATTACGGATACAATGACAATTGCAAGAAATATGGCTTCAATCCATTCAACAAAATTTGATTTGTTTTTTTTAGCCACAAAAAACTGTTAAATGTTAACCGATTATATTATCCTGATTTCTCTTTGTTATTTAATCAGTACCCACAGCGGCAATTTTTTTCCAATTTTAACCAAAAATTGTAATAACAGACTGGGCCATTATTTATGTATGAGGGAAAACAACCTGCTCCATCGGATTTTACCATCCTTTAATTTTCTGTCAGGGTCGAGTGACAGCCAGATGAAAACAGCTTTGCCCACTACATGATCTTCGGGAACAAAACCCCAAAAACGGGCATCCAGTGAATTGTGCCGGCTGTCGCCCATCAACCAATAGTAATTCATTTTAAAAGTGTATGTGTGAGCTTCGGCTCCATTGATAAATATTTTTCCGTCCTTTTCCTCCAGTTGATTTCCTTCATACACACGAATTATTCTCCGGTAAATTGGAATGTTTTCAGGGGTAAGTTGGATAGTTTCACCTTTGGTGGGAATGGTAATAGGTCCAAAAAAATCTTCGCTCCAGTCGCAATTTTTGTCGTTCGGGAAAACACGGTGTGTTTCATCTTCGCTGCTTTTTGGCTCCACCTTTGGGATGATATTCTGAACCAGCGGAAATTTTTTAAACTTTTCATAATTCTCGTCAGTGAGCGGAATTAAATAAGATTCGAGCTGCGAAACATAATAAACATCTTCGGGGTTGATGTCAAATTGGATTTTAAGATTTGCCGTGTTCAAATGGTCGTTGGTTTTTACCCAGTATTTTAATTGGTAATTGGGATGAATAACTGCAGGTGAATCGTTAATATAAAGGGTATCATTTATAACCTGAACTTTATCACCCGGAATTGCCGTGCATCGCTTAATATAATTTTCCTGTTTATCAACCGGCCGCACCGTATATTTTTTGGTTTTCAAAATATAATTTCGGGCCGCGGTCATATAATCTTCCTCAGTTTTTGATGAGTTATCCTGTGATTTCATCTGGGCTGCATATTCCCGAACTATTTGATAATAACTCCTGTTTTGATCATCCACAAGAACGGTATCTCCCTCCGGGAAATTAAAAACAACAATATCGTTTCTCTTGATATCGGTCCAGCCAGGAAATCTGAAATAAGGTAATTTTATCCATTCGAGGTAGGAGGGAATACTGGTACCGGGCATGGTATGATGTGCAAAAGGAAAAGATAGCGGTGTGTTGGGTATTTTTGGCCCGTAATTAATTTTGCTTACAAAAAGATAATCTCCTTTCAGGAGAGTTTTTTCCATTGAAGAAGTGGGAATTGTAAAAGCCTCCAGAAAATAAGTGCGGATGATGCTTGCAGCAATTACTGCAAAAATAATTGCATCACCCCATTCATGGGCAGTGCTTTTTTTGAATTTGGTTCGGTCAACCGGGCCTTCATATTTAATATCACTGTTAAATCCAATATAAGGTAAATAAATAAAGGGGACAAATACTGCTGCAAGACCATCAGAGAAACTCCGTTTACCAAAAACGGTGGCTAGATTTACACTCATAACCATCAGCATCAAAATATTTACTCCGGGAAAAATCAAAAGAAAAATCCACCACCAGGGCTTGTTCGTAATTTTGAGCCAAATAATAATATTATAAACAGGAACAATGGCTTCCCAGTTTTTCCTGCCTGCTTTTGCAAACAGCTGCCACAAACTAATGAGATATCCTAAGATGATAACGGAATAAATGGCTGTGTTCAT
>JAHEZO010000167.1 GCA_023250995.1 Flavobacteriales bacterium
AATATAATAGTGAAAAAAAGGAAAAAGAAATAGAGATATTGCAAAAAAACAAGATCATTCAGGAAATAGAAATTTCAAAGAAAGATGCAGAGGCAAAAAAACAGAATATTCAAAAAATTGCATTTGGGGTTGGTTTTGTCCTGGTAATGTTACTGGCACTGGTTTTTTTTAAAGGATTAAGAAACAAACAAAGGGCAAACCTTATTTTATCCGAACAAAAAAATATTATTGATGAGAAAAATTTTTTTCTCGAAAAAGCCAATGGAGAAGTGAGAAAACAAAAGGAAGAAATTGAAGAAAAGAATTCGGAAATATTATCCTCCATTAGATATGCGCAGCGTATTCAGGAAGCCCTTCTCCCATCGCAAAACCTAATGAAATCCTTTCTTGAAAACTATTTCGTTCTGTATAAACCAAAAGACATTGTTGCAGGCGATTTCTTTTGGGTGGCCCCTCTGCCAACTAATGAGGTAAGCATTCAATCACACTCAGTCGAAATGAAAGAGAGCAAACCCGGCTCATTGAATAGAAGAGAGGGTTTTCTGTTTGCAGTTGGCGATTGCACAGGCCATGGAGTACCTGGTGCTTTTGTCTCTATTGTGGCACGCAACGCCCTCAACCGTGCCGTTAAGGAATTTGCCCTTACCCAACCTGCCCTGATATTAGATAAAGTAAATGAACTGGTGGATGAAACATTTTCAAAAAACGATTCGAATATTAATGACGGGATGGATATTGCCCTGTGTAAACTCAGCTTTGGTGATAATAAAATAAGGTTGGAATTTGCAGGTGCAAATAATGAAATTTACATTTTTGCTGATGGTCCGGATTCTTTACCTCCGCAAATTATTCCTTTCAGGCAGGGCAGGGGAGGGGCATTGAAAGCTGATAAGCAACCCATAGGTAAATATTCAGCAAGAAAGTCATTTACAAATAATATTATTGAATTTCCGATCAGGGAATTAAATATACATGGAAAAAAGAACCTCAACCGGTCGGATTCAAAAGCTTCTGAAACTAAAGCGGGGATTACCATTTACCTTTTTTCGGATGGGTTTGCTGATCAGTTTGGAGGGCCAAGGGGTAAAAAATTTAAATATTCCCAGCTGGAAAATTTATTGTTTTCAATTCAGGACAAAGCCCTTGTTGAACAGAAAGAAATTTTAAACAACACTTTGGAGGATTGGAAGGGAGTTTTAGAACAGGTGGACGATGTTTGTGTTTTAGGAGTAAAAATTTAAAGTTGAAAACTACCTAAAATCTAAGAATTTACACCATAAAAGATTAAAGCGGTTTAGGAATTGAATTCCCTTTAAGGATTTTTTCTTACAACAATCCATTGTTGATAGTTTTTGTTTTTAACAACCTCCCGTTTTACTCAACTAAATATTTTTGTCCAAAATTCAATAGCAGAAGGAATGGATAAAACCGAAATAAATGCCTTAATTACATTGCTTGACGATCCTGATGAAAATATTTTTTCTCAAATTAAAGATAAAATCAGGGGATTGGGTAAAGAGGTAATTCCCATTCTTGAATCTGCATGGGAATCTCAGCTTTCAGGAAACCAATTGTTTCAAAACAGGATTGAGAATATTATTCACGACATTCAGTTTGAATTTGTTTTTTCTTCCCTTGACCATTGGACCAAAACCGGAGGAGTTGATTTACTTGAGGCCATGATTTTAATTTCTAAATATCAATACCCTGATTTGAATGAGGAAAAAATAAGGCAGCAGGTAAAACAAATTGAAAAGGATATCTGGATAGAATTGAATCAAAATCTTACGGCACTTGAAAAAGTAAATGTAATTAATCACATAATTTTTGAGGTTCACGGATTTGCCGGAAACCGCACCAACTATCACGCCCCGCAAAATTCTTATCTCAGCGATGTGTTTGAAAGCAAAAAAGGAAATCCCCTCACCCTTTCCTCTCTGTACCTCATTGTTGCCCAAAATCTCGACCTTCCTGTTTTTGGCGTCAACCTGCCAAACCATTTTATTCTTGCTTACATTGATTTCTCCATGTTTTCAAAAAACCATATCAGCAACCTGCTTGCCGAAAGCAAACACCTTAAAATATTATTTTACATAAATCCATTCAGCAGGGGAACAGCTCTTAGCAAATTAGAGGTGGATAATTTTTTAAAGCAATTAAATTTAAGCCCCAAACCGGAGTATTTCAGGCCTTGCGGAAATATTTCCATTGTAAAAAGAATGCTCAACAACCTTATTAATTCGTATGAAAAACTCGGGTACCCCGACAAAGTGAGAGATTTAAAAAAACTTTCAGAGGCGGTGGGTGGCCTGAATGATTGAATTAAAATTCTCCTCAGGTGAAATTCCTATTCTTCCTTTTCCCCCTGATTATATATCTTTGTCCTCTTAAATAAAAAAAATGAAATTCAAGTTCCATTCAATAGAATCTGCCATTGAAGATATCCGTAAGGGAAAGGTGGTAATTGTGGTTGACGACCAGGACCGGGAAAACGAAGGGGATTTTATTACTGCAGCCAATAACGTTACTCCCGAAATAATAAATTTTATGGCCACTCATGGCAGGGGATTAATTTGTGCCCCACTGGTTGAAGACCGCTGCGAAGAATTAGGCCTTAGCCTTATGGTAACCGATAATACAGCAGTTCATCAAACTCCCTTTACTGTGTCGGTAGATTTGAAAGGGCATGGTTGCACCACAGGTATCTCGGCCCACGACAGGGCAAAAACCATTTTGGCTTTGATTGACCCAAAAATTAAACCCGAAGAATTTGGTAAGCCGGGCCACATTTTTCCGTTAAAAGCCAAAAAAGAAGGGGTATTGCGCAGAACCGGCCATACCGAAGCATCCATTGACCTTGCCAGGTTAGCCGGATTTAAACCGGCTGGGGTTTTAGTTGAAATAATGGATGAGGATGGCACCATGGCGAGGTTACCCCAACTTGCCTCAATATCAAAAAAATTTAATCTTAAACTTATTACCATTGAAGATTTGGTTGCCTATAGAATGAGAACCGAATCGCTTATTGCAAAAGAGGTGGAGGTTAAACTTCCAACCCGCTGGGGAGATTTTAAACTAGTTGCTTTCAGGCAAACAACCACGGGGCAAGAGCATCTGGCCCTGGTTAAAGGCACTTGGAAGAAAAATGAATCTGTTTTAGTTCGCGTTCATTCCTCTTGCCTCACAGGAGATATTTTTGGCTCCTGCAGATGCGATTGCGGAATACAACTTCAAAGTGCAATGCAGATGATAGAAAAAGAAGGCAAGGGGGTACTTGTTTACATGAATCAGGAGGGCAGGGGAATCGGGTTGCTTAATAAGCTGAAGGCATATAAATTGCAGGAGCAGGGTTATGATACAGTGGAAGCAAATTTAAAGTTGGGTTTTAAAATGGATGAAAGGGATTACGGCATTGGTGCCCAAATCCTCCGCAACCTTGGGGTTACCAAAATGAGGCTGCTCACCAATAACCCTAAAAAGAGAACCGGCTTAATTGGTTATGGGTTGGAAATAGTTGAAAATTTACCTCTCGAATTCCCGGCAAATGAGCACAACCGGAGATACCTTATCACAAAAAAAGAAAAACTGGGGCACCTTTTGAAAGTAAACTAACCAGGGTAAACATTTTTTTAAGAATAAATTCTTTGAATTTTCGAATCTCATTTAGGGCATGTTTAAATTTATTTCATAAAATAAATTATCGGGTATTTTTGATCCGCCACACGCGGAGGATTTTGTAGCCATAGTGAGTTAACCATGGCGAAAAATCCAACGAAGTTGCAGCCAAAAAGCCCATAAGAATGAAATGAAATAAATTTAAACACGCTCTTATTCTTTTTCATTTTCTATTTCATTCTTAGCTTTCTTTTTTCCCCTCCGGAACATATTTTTAAAAAACTGGTTAAATGTGTCGAATTCTTCCCTGTAAAAAACACCGATTCCCTGCGTATATGGTGATTGGTTTGCATTTGCAAGGTTATAATCATTTGTTTCATTAAACATTTTCGCCCTGAACCTCCCGTCATCAGAAATTTTATATTCCAGGTTCACGTCTCCCACGAGATTCGAATTTTGTGTGTTCGCATTACCGGTGCCCGCACCTCCCACACCAAGGTTGCCTTCTATTGAAATCCTGTCGTTGAATAATTGTTTTGATAGGGCCAATTCAACTTCCTGGGTTGAAACTTCATTACCCGAACGGTAGTTTACACCCAAATTAACCAGGTTTGTAGTTTGTGAAAGCCAGTTGCTGAGCTGGTTTGAAAGCAATTCACTTGCACTGGTTCCGGCCAGATCTCCCCCTGAAGTTACGCCCCCCTGCTCAGGATAAAAACGGTTCATGATGAGGAGTGAAAAAACCTGTTTATTCATATCCTGCTCTGTACTTATTTTTGTTTGTAAATTATTCCTGATATCCTCTCCAACACTGGGTAATTTAATATCAAATTTTATTTCTGGGTTCATAATTTTCCCCGTCATCAACATATGGGTTTCAACAGGTACTCTTTTTGTCATAGTGGTATCACCGGTAATATCTGATAAAGGCGCCCTCAGCTTATACATGGCATCCAGATCCATAATTGCATCATAGGGGCTTCCGTTCCAGGTGATGGTCCCTCCGTCTTTAACGATAAATTTTTTGTTAATAATGTTTTCAAGGGTAAATAAATAATCTCCTTCGGTTACCACATATTCCCCGTACATATTGAAGTTTCCAAGGGTATTAATTTCAAGCATCAGGTTTCCGTTTCCCCTTGCCTTCATGATATCACCCACCGTTTCATCAAAAATCAATTCAATTTTGGCTTCAGGGGTAATCTCCATTTTAAAATTCAGCTGAACCCCCGAGAGGTTTACCTCATAATCCTTTTGCCTAGTTGCTTTCGAAACTTCTTTGGTTTTAAACTGAATGAAATCATGCTCCGAAACTTCGGCCGGACCCGAAAGTGGAATAAAAAATTCAGTTCCTTTTTCTGATTTTCCGGTGATATCAATAACAAGGTTATCGGGATTTCCGCTGATGTTTACAATTCCGGTCATATAAGCTTTGCCGTAATAAAGTGAATTTAAAAGTGAATTTGTATTTAAGGCTTGAAAGTTTCTGGCATCAATGGTAATATCGAGGTTAAAATTTTTAAAATTTTCATGTGTTATGGTTCCGGTGGCTAATGCCTGGCTTCCGTTAATATCAGTTCCTACCACATTATTAAATCCGAACCAATTCTTTTCAATAACCACTTCGGCATTATCAATAGAATATTTTGTGTTTAAATAATCAAACAGGAAAGAAGCGTTTTTTATAAAAATCTTTCCTGATAATTCGGGTGCATCTGCCCTGCCCCTTATATTAATTTTTCCGGAGGCACTTCCTGAGAATTTAGAAGCAATATCCACGGTATAGGGTGACAATAATGAAAGGTTTAATTCATTTACAGAGGCAGTGAGATTGAGTGAATTTTCTTTTCCTTCAGGATAATAAAATCCTCGCAGGTAAACTGTTTTTGATTCGTCTCTTCCGAATGAACCATTAATACTTATTGATTCGTTCTTAATATCATAAGAAGAAAGGAATTCACCGTTTCCCAGAAGTTCACCGTTGAGTTTAAAATCGTTAAAAGCAACATTTGAATTAAAAAGTATTCCCTTATAAGGGTTTGATACGGTTGCCGACCCCTGAATGAATCCATCCAGTTTTACCCCTTTGGAACCGGTAAGAAGATTCAGATTTTTGAGGTCAAAATTTTGAAGAAATATATTTAGTTTATCCACCGGATTTTCCGAAATTTTTCCATTTATTCCAAGCAACTGTTTCGAGTTACGGATTTCAAAATTGTTAAATGTAAGGGCTGTGGAATCAATAAAAATTTCGCTTTCCGAACCAAACTTCCACACAGAATCGGCCACTACGATTTCTGAGGAAAGGAGTTTAATGCTAAACTGATTATTTTTATAAATGCTTGCCAAACCATTGATTGAACCGGTATAATTCGTTCCATTATTTTTCTTTTCGTTTTTCCAGGAATAACCAAACTGTACATGGTCGTTGGTAAGTTTAAATACAAGGTCAACATTTTCAATCCAGATGCTATCTGATAAGTTAAACTGCTTACTGAAACTGTTCAGCGTTAAAATGTCATCAGAGGAATTAATATTAAGGTTAAAATTTTTTAAGTTCCTTCCATTATATTTCACATTGGGAGTGTTTAAATCAAGCTTAATCCTTTTTTCATTGGAGTTATAATCCCCTGCAATTTCTATTGAATCCAGAATCAAATCAGGAATAAAAATTTTTGTAAGGCCCAGAGTGTTGAAAACAGAAAACCGGTAAGAAAATTGCTGAAGGTTTTTTGGAACCTCTGTTTTTTTGTTGTAATAAGATGGAAGAATTCGTGAAATGATGTGATTAAAAGAACCCCCAAGGTCTGAAATTAAAAAATTTCCACTTACCATTCCATTTACCAGGTCTGATTCTAAAGAAAGCATTTTTTCTTTTCCGGTTGAGGTGGCAGTAAACAAAAGGGAATCCATTTCAAAATTATTTTTTCCTTCTTTGTATTTTGAATTTAAAAGCAGGGCGGAACCCTTTATGTTATCAATGGAATTACCCGAAAAGTTTATTTGGGCATTGGTAGAAAATAAAGAAACAGAATCGCGTTTTAACAGATGAAGTGCAAAAAGATTTGCATCCTGAATTCTCGATTCAAAATTAAAAACAGGAAGTAATGGGGCAAAATCAATATTTCCATCAAATTCAAGATGGATGTTTTTATCCAGAACTGACAGTTGTCCCATGAATTTTGATCCGGTAACATCCCCTTCAATATTGATTCCCTGGTAATGATAATTTTCAAAATCAAAAGCCGAAATATTTCCACTCATGGCCAAATGAACATTTTCTTTTTTCAACCCGCTTCCCTTTACCATAATATTTCCTGCAACAATTCCCAAAAGGGTATCCATTTCGAGTACCTTTCCGATGTTCAACCCCGAAGTTGAAATTTTTCCTTCGTAGTAAATCAATTTACTTTTCGGATCAGTGGCAAGTTTTAAATCTGAATTGAATTCACCCAATGAGCATTTAGCTTTCCCCAGGGCAACAAAATCGTTAATGAATCCTGTAAAATTTCCTGCGAAACTCATTTTTCCAAGCAATGAAATATTTGGGGGAAGGTTTAAAAAATTGGCCGAATCAAAGGGAGGAAGCGGAATAAGTTCAAGATCTTTCCGGGTCGTTTCAATGTTTTTTATGTTTAAAGTGATATAAGTTTCATCTATATTTGGCAATCCGTCAAGGGCCACATCGCCTGCAAAAAAAGAATTCGGCCCAAATTGAATTTTAAGATCCCTGCCCTTTAGTTTGTTCACACGGCCTTTTAAATTTCCCGAAAAAATAATTTTTTTATTAATCCCTTTTAAAGGGGTTGCAAAGTAGGAAATGTCGGAAAAATTGAGTTCAGTGTTAACTAAATTGGCTGTAATTTTTACTTTGTTTATGAAATCGTAAAAATCAGTGTAGTGATCATAATTAAACATCAGATCGCCATCCGCCTTTGAAAAAGGAGTGGATAATTTCAAAAAATTGAGAACAGCAAAAGCCGGGCAAACAATTGCATTTGCAGATAGATTTTTTAATTCAAGCCCGCATTTTTCAACCCCTGATAATTCATTAATTTTACCGGAAATAGTATCTCCTGAAATGGACAATCCGGAAATATCGGCATTAATTTCTTTTATGGCTATATGATTATAATCAAACCCACTCTCCATCCCGAAATAATTAAAATCATCCAAAGAAAATTGTGAATCATTAATTATTACTCGTTTGCAAAACAATGTTGTACTTTCAAGGGAGTCCTTTTTTTCATTTCCCGAAAGCGCATCAATAATAAACTGAAGGTTCAGGAGAGAATCTCCTTTATAATATTTGAGAAAAAATTTCCCCTCCTCCAATGAAATTTCGTCAAGTGAAAAATTGCTGCCGGTTAAATTCAGGTTTAGTACAGAGGCCTTTAAGGAACCCGCATAGATAAGAGTATCGCTGTGTTGATCTTCTACAAAAACTCCTCTGAGGACAATGGTTTTTATCAGTTCAATATCCACCCCTTCAACCGCCACCCTGGTATTTAATTTTTTTGAAAGGATAAAAGCAATTTTTTGGGTAAGGTAGGTTTGTACCCTCGCACTTTGAAGAGTTATCCGCAAGCCAAGATATATCAAAAGGATGATCGCAATGATATATCGCAATATTTTAAGAAATTTGCTGATAGCAGGGAAATTAATTTTTGTAAATTTACAAATATTGGAAAATGGAAATTAGCTATTAGTAAAATTTTATATTGCTCAAATTCATATATTTGAAAGTACTAATTAATTTTTCAATCTTTCCCCCTTATGAATAAAACATCAATTTCAAGGACTTTTTTAGTCGGAATTATTTGCTCAAGCACTTTTTATGCCGGAGCTCAGGGCGTAGCAATAAATAGCAGCGGTGCCGATCCTAATTCATCATCCGGTTTGGATATTTCATTTACCAACAAGGGACTGCTCATTCCTCGCATGACTCAGGCCCAACGAGATGCAATTTCAAGCCCGGCACCCTCCTTGCTCATTTACCAAACTGATGGCACTTCGGGTTATTATTATTATGTTAATTCTGCCTGGACTCTGGCTATATCCGGAAGCCAACCATGGATTAAAGCCGGTTCAAATATTTATCAAACTACATTATCTGATAATGTAGGCATAGGCACAAGTTCGCCTTCTTCAATTTTGCATTTAAAAGGAAATTCGGATGTAACACAACTAATTGTGCAGGGGAATTCTACTCAAAGCAATACAAGCCCATTGATAAAACTTCAAAACTCTGCCGGCACCGATTTTATGAGTATTCATTCTGATAATGCAACAAATATTTTC
>JAHEZO010000027.1 GCA_023250995.1 Flavobacteriales bacterium
TTTAGTGCCAACAACAGTACGGATTTGGGAAACAACAGTGGCTGGATATTTAATTTACCTACACCTCAGAATTTGTATTGGGTTGGTGGTACGGGAAATTGGAGTGATGGAAATCATTGGGCCGCAACAAGCGGGGGTTCGCCAATTCTTTGCATCCCGAACAGATACGACAGTGTTTTTTTTAATGCCAATTCATTTACTTCAAGTTCTTCAAAAACGGTTACTGTTGATGCCAATGCTTCCTGTAAAAATATGAGCTGGACCGGGGCATTATTCACTCCTGCATTTACGGGCTCAGCAGATTTGAATATTTATGGTTCACTTACTTTTATTACAGCAATGAATAATTCATTTACAGGGAATGTTTATTTCAAATCCGAATCAGCAGGAAACACCATCACTTCCTCCGGAAAATCATTTTCAGGGGATGTTTATTTTAACGGTGTTGGCGGAGGTTGGACCCTCCAGGATGGTTTTAATACTTCCGGAATTCTTTATCTTACCAATGGGAATTTGGCAACTAACAATAAAAATTTAACCTGCTCGGTTTTTCTTTCGAACAATAATAACAGCCGGAGTCTTTCCCTCGGATCTTCATTGGTTACCATTACCGGTGGCAGTTATCCTTATGGATGGCCTTGGGGAGGGTTCACTTGGGATTTAACGGGCAGCAATTATACCCTGAATGCCGGTACTTCAACAATTAAACTGACCGGTGTTGCAAACTATCCTACTTTTCGGGGAGGAAATCCGGATTCATATTATAATGTGCTCTTTCAGGATGCTTCTACCAGTGGTGGACAATTAAGCGGTGGAAACATTTTCCATAATGTTACCTTTAATGGTCTGGGATATTTATCGGGCAATGGAAACTCAACATTTAATAAAGTCACTTTTTTGCAGGCAGGAAACATCAATGGAAGTAATTCTTTTGATACTCTAAGTTTTGCTCCGGGGAAGACGTATACTCTGGAAACCGGAAAAACCCAAACAATTGGAAGCTATTTAAAGGCTGACGGAACCTCCGGCTCAGTAATTTCAATTAATTCAAGCTCCGGAGTTCAGGCCATCATAAGCAAAAATTCCTGTATTGTTTGCTGCAGTTACCTTTCACTTTCGGGAATTAAATCTACGGGAGGCGCATCCTTTTATGCAAGCAACAGCACCGATGGAGGAAACAATTTAGGATGGAACTTTGCAACTTGTCCGGCTTCCTCTATTATTTTGAGTGCCAATAAAACAAATGTAAGCTGTAATGGAGGTGGCAACGGGAAAGCTAAAGTATTTGTTAACTGCGGAGCTGGTCCTTTTACCTACCTTTGGTCAAATGGGGTTACCACCGATTCAATTGTAAATCTTAGTGCAGGTAATTATTCGGTTACAGTTACAGATAACGGGGGTGGGATGAAAGATACCTCATTTATTATTTCTGAACCTCCGGTTCTAAGCGGGTCTTCTTCTTCTACCGCATCTTGTTCAGGCCAAAGCACCGGAACAGCGACCGCGCTTCCCTCAGGAGGAACCAGTCCTTATTCATATTTGTGGAACACCGTACCCGCACAAACAACCTCAACTGCTTCAGGGTTATCATCGGGAAGTTATTCAGCTACAATTACCGATGTTTATGGTTGCACCTCCGGTACCAATGTAAATGTTGGATTTGTTGGTACCCCAACGGTTATGCCCTCGCAAACCAATGTAAGCTGCTTTGGTGACAGTGATGGAACCGCATCAGCAAATCCTGCCGGAAGCACCACTCCTTATTCATTTCAATGGAGTAACGGACAGGATTCTATTACCGCCACCGGATTAATAGCCGGACCATACACTGTTACTGTTACCGGGGCCAATGGTTGCTCTGCCTCCGCAAGCATTTCGGTATTAGAATCCGCCACTGCACTTACATCAACTATTTCAGGCACAAATGTAAGTTGTAATTCGGGCAACAACGGAACTGCTACTGCAACAGGAATTGGCGGGACATCCCCATACAATTATTTGTGGAGCGGTGGTCAAACCACTTCTTCGGTTTCCGGCTTAATGGCGGGAACATATAACGCAACGGTTTCTGACAGTACCGGTTGCAGTTTAGTTACGAATCAGGTAACTCTTTCGGAGCCATCGGCTCTTGGGCTGACAATATCATCCACCAATGCAAAATGTGATTTTGATAATGGAATGGCCACGGCAACTGTTTCGGGAGGAACCTCGCCTTACAGCTATTTGTGGAGTGATTCTGCCGGAACAACTTCTGCAACAGCAACAGGGTTGAAGGCAGGAAGCTATTCTCTTACCATCACCGATGCAAATGGCTGCATAAAGACAAGTAGTAAAAATATTTTTCAGTTAGGAAGCCCGGCTGTATCAATTCCCGCACCGGTAGATATTACCTGTTATGGAAATTGCAACGGGAGTGCCACCGCAGTAGTTTCGGGTGGCTCGGGACCTTATAATTTCCTTTGGAATGATAACGAAGCAAGCACCGGAATTGCAACAAGCGGTTTATGTCCAGGTACATATTCAGTAACCGTTACCGATAACCTCGGCTGCATTGCCACAGCTAATGCAGTAATTTCTGAACCCGCCCAATTAACTATTTCAGTAAGTGCCATTAATTCAGCATGCAACACACACACAGGTGCAGCTACAGCAAGTGCTTCGGGTGGCATTTCTCCTTACGATTACGCCTGGTCGAGTGGCCATACTTCTTCGTCAGCCGACAGTCTTGCAGCCGGAATTTATACTGTAACGGTAACCGAAACCAACGGATGCAGTCAATTTTCAGCATTTGCTA
Source organism: Flavobacteriales bacterium (assembly GCA_023250995.1). Taxonomy (GTDB): domain Bacteria; phylum Bacteroidota; class Bacteroidia; order Flavobacteriales_H; family JAHEZO01; genus JAHEZO01. The sequence goes on from JAHEZO010000027.1 coordinate 2,795, forward strand.
TAAGTGATATTGGCGGGCCTGTGATTACCACTGTATCTGTTACAAATGTTTCCTGTTACGGAGGTAATAATGGAGCGATAAACAACAGCATTAGCGGAACGGCTCCTCCTTATTCCAACCTTTGGTCAAATGGGTCCTCCACCGAAGATGTCAGCGGATTGAGTGCGGGTCCATACCAGATTATTGTTACCGATGCCAATGGTTGTAATTCGGTAAAAGATATTTCTGTTACTCAGCCGGCAAAACTAAATGTTAATATGAGTGTTATTTTAGCCACCTGCGGCAGTGCAGATGGCGGAATTACGGCAGCCGTTTCAGGGGGAACCACACCATACACCTATGCCTGGTCAACGGGTGCAACATCACAAAGTGCAGTGGCTCTTGGAGCGGGAATATACTATGTAACAATCTCCGATTTTAAGGGATGCTCTTCCGTTGCCATTGCTGCCCTTGGGGAGGTTGGCGGCCCAACGGCTCTGGTTGATTCTACTCAAAATTCAGATTGCGGAAGTGCTTCGGGAAGCATTTATGTAAGTATCAGCGGAGGTGCAACTCCTTATTCTTATAACTGGAGCAATGGAGTTTCTGCTCAAAACCTGGTTGGAGCAAGTGCCGGTTCATATACACTCACAGCCACCGATGCAGGAGGCTGCAAATCGGTAGTAACTTCAATTATTTCAGCCCTGGTTCCTGATGCCATTCCAATTTGCATTGTAACGGTTGATTCGGTTACCGGAAAAAATCTGGTGGTTTGGGAAAAGCCCGTTACACTGGCAATAAATTCTTTCAATGTTTATCGTGAGAGTACGCAGAGCGGAGTTTATTTTCTGGTAGGAAATGTAGCTTACGACAGCTTAAGCCTGTTCAGGGATCCGGTGGCGAATCCTCTCATCCGTTCATGGAGGTATAAGTTAACCACAGTGGATACGTGCGGAAATATTTCCATGCCCAGTCCGGTTCATAAAACCATGCACCTGACCATAAATCTTGGTTTGAGCAATACCATCAATTTGATTTGGGACAACTACGAAGGGTTTCCATTCTCCACCTATTATATATACCGTTATAAACCGCAAACGGGTTGGAATCTGATTGATTCAGTACCAAGCAATCTTACCTCTTACACTGATTACAATCCACCTTCTTTTTATGGCCTGCAATATTTGGTAGAGGCGGTTCCTTCGGATGTTTGTTCAGCCACCAAGTCGGAAAATCACAATTCATCCAGGTCGAACAGATCGAATTCCGCAGCTCCGCCTCCAACCGATTTAATTGCATCATCCAATGTTACTGATGCCTCACAAGGAAATTGCGATGGTAGTGCAGCTCTTTCGGTTTCGGGTGGAATAGCTCCATATACTTTTCTTTGGAATACCATTCCAGCCCAAACAACAGTAAATGCAACAGGGCTCTGTGCGGGTGATTATGAGGTAACAGTTACAGATACCGAAGGTGATACAGCCATTGTAATGATAACGGTTGGAACTGCCATTGGAGTGAATGAATCAGCAAGTATTCTTCGTTATCGTCTTTTCCCAAACCCTGTAAAAGAAGAAATTAATCTTGCTATTTCTTTTTCAGAAAGTCAGTGGGTTAAAATTGAGGCATTGAATTCAATTGGCAAGGAAAGTGTTTTGTTTACGGGGAAAATGAATATTGGAGAAAACAGAATCACTATTGACACTGAAGGTCTTTCGAACGGAATGTATTTCCTTAGAATAGTTGCTGCAGAAAACAAACCTATTTACATGCGGTTTGTTAAAGCGAAATAAAAAACAGATTCATAAATTTTCATATTTACAAAAGCTCAAAATCCCGCAAAATTTTTCGTGGGATTTTGTGTTTTAGAGATTTAGTGGATTAATTTTCTTAACAAAAACCTGTGTATGCATTTTCATTTTATGCACAACGCAAGTTAATAATAGTCCAAAAAAACGCCTCCAAAAAATAATGCCTTCTTATTTTGCACATCTGGTCAAATGGCTTAATTTTGACCTTTTTCCATTTGTAATGCCTCATTATTTTTATACCACAAAAAACCTAAAAAATGAGAAATGCACCTAATTTTTACCGGACTATTCATATTCTTGCCCTTACCTATTTTCTATCTTTCGACCTTTTTTCTGCAAATCTTTTTTGGATTGGCGGAACCGGAAACTGGAATGATCCAAATCACTGGTCTTCACAAAGCGGAGGAGCTTCTTGTTCCTGCACACCCACCTCTGCCGACAATGTGTTTTTTGATTTAAATTCCTTTACCTCATCTTCCAAACAGGTAACAGTTAATGCAACGGCAAATTGCAATAGTATGGATTGGACGGGGTCCTCATTCACCCCTGTGCTCAGCGGATCTTCAACCCTGAATCTTTATGGCTCATTAACTTTTATTTCAGCAATGACAAATAGTTTTACCGGTTCCTTGTATTTTCAGTCGGGGAATTCAGGAAATACTATTATTTCAGCCGGAAAATCTTTTGGGGCAGGAGTATATTTTAACGGTGCGGGTGACTGGATGCTGGCCGATGGATTTTCAACCACTAATACTGTTTACCTTAATAACGGAGTGGTGAATACGGGGAATAATAATTTTACATGCGCGGGTTTTTCCTCTACCGGAAATATTATAAGAGGCCTTGTACTTGGTTCCTCTTCCGTTTCAATTACCGGTTCTTCCTCCTGGTATGTTTCGGGTTCTAATTTTTCCCTGGATGCAGGAACGTCAACACTAACATTTACATCCAGTGCCGATTTATATGGTGGGGCAAGCATTACATACAACAATATTTTTTTTCAAAGTGGGTCCTCTACAAATTATATTTATTCGGGTTCTGCCTTTAACAATGTTTCTTTTAATGGAACCGGAAACATCAGTACCTCCGGGGCAATTTATGATTCGGTCAGTTTTGCCCTCAATGGAACCATCTCCGGGAGCGGGAACCAATTTACCCGGCTTACATTTAACCAAACGGGTACCATAAGCAGCGGAAATCAAAACATTGGGTATGCAAATTTTCTTCAGGGAGCAACCATCAGCGGAAGTAATAGTTTTGATTCCTTATTATTTTCTTCGGGTAAAACTTACGTCCTTGCAAGCGGAACAATACAAACCATTGGCAGCTATTTTAAAGCAGACGGTACTTGCAGCCAGCCTGTAATCATTCATTCGGGAACACAGGGAACTGCTTCAACCATTAGCAAATCCTCCGGAACAATAACAATTAATTATGTTGAATTACAGGATTTGATTGCCACCGGAGGCGCTGTATTTAATGCAAATTTCTCTTCCAATGTTGCAAATAATACAGGATGGATTTTTACAACCACCGCCTCTGATTTATATTGGATTGGTGGCAGCGGAAACTGGAATGCTCCGGATAGATGGTCGGCTACAAGCGGGGGCAGTGCGGCCTGTGTTATTCCAAATTCCTCCACTAATGTGCATTTTGATGCAAATTCTTTTACCTCCGGGTCAAAAACTGTTACGGTAAATGTAACTGCTTATTGCAATAACATGGACTGGACGGGTTCCCCTTTCACTCCCGTTCTGAACGGCACTTCCACCATGAATGTTTATGGCTCCCTTACCCTGATTTCTGCAATGACAAACGGTTTTACAGGTTCCCTTTATTTTCAATCGGGCAATACCGGTAATACAATTACCTCAGCCGGAAAATCTTTTGGAGGAGGAATTTATTTTAACGGTGCCGGAGATTGGCAACTTAACGATGCGCTTACCACCACGGGAACATTTTATCTCAACAGCGGTGTAGTAAATGTGGGAAATAATAATTTAACCAGTGCCGGATTTTCATCCACCGGAAATATTACCCGCGGGCTTATTCTTGGTGCTTCCTCTGTTACAGAAACGGGATCCTCCTCGTGGTCGGTGTCCGGTTCTAATTTTTCTCTGGATGCCGGAACTTCTACAATAGCTTTTAATTCCGGTGGTTCTCTTTCGGGCGGGGCAAACATTACATACAATAATATTATTTTTCAAAGCCCGTCTTCAACCAATTATATTTACTCCGGGGCAACTTTTAATAATGTTACATTTAATGGAACAGGATATATTAATACCTCGGGGGCCTCCTTTGACTCGGTTAGTTTTATTAACAATGGAAACATCTCGGCAAGTGGAAACCAATTTAACAGGATAACATTTAACCAGACCGGTAACATCACCAGCGGAAATCAAAATATCGGGTATGCCAATTTTTTACAGGGAGGAACCTTCAGCGGAAGTAATAGTTTTGATTCCCTGTTTTTTTCTGCCGGCAAAACGTATACCTTAACCAGCGGAACGACTCAAACTATCGGGAGTTATTTGAAGGCTGACGGAACCTGCAGCCAACCTCTAATCCTTCATTCCGGCACTCCGGGAACTGCTGCAACCATTAGTAAAACTTCGGGAACAATAATCATAAATTATGTTGAATTGCAGGATATGATTGCCACCGGAGGAGCCGTTTTTAATGCAAATTTCACTTCCAATGTTTCAAATAATAACGGTTGGTATTTTACAACTTCCTCGGCTGATTTATACTGGATAGGAGGAAGCGGAAACTGGAATGCACCCGATAAATGGTCGGCTACAAGCGGGGGAAGCCCGGCTTGCATAATTCCCAATTCATCCACCAATGTTCATTTTGATGCAAATTCTTTTACCTCCGGGTCAAAAACGGTTACGATAAATGTAACTGCTTATTGTAATAATATGGATTGGACGGGCGCCACCTTTACCCCTGTGCTAAGTGGTACATCAACCTTGAATTTATTCGGCTCGCTTACGCTAATTTCGGCCATGACTAATGGATTTACCGGTTCACTGTATTTTCAATCCGGCAATACCGGAAACACGATTACTTCAGCAGGAAAATCCTTGGGGGGTGGAATTTATTTTAACGGTGCCGGAGACTGGCAGCTTTTGGATGGTTTTTCCGCTTCCGGAACAGTGTATCTCAATAGCGGTACGGTCAAAACTTCAAACAATAATTTTTCCTGCTCCACTTTTTCCTCCCCAGGAAGCAATACCCGGGGAATGATTCTTGGGTCAAGTTCTGTTACCTTAAGTGGCTCCTCCTGGAATGTAACCGGCTCAAATTTTTCACTTGATGCAGGAACGTCAACAATTACATTCACTACGGGAACAAGCTTTTCTGGCGGAGCCGGATTGGATTACAATAATATTGTTTTTCAGACCACCTCCTCAGGAAGTTATATTTACACGGGGGCTTCCTTTAATTCTGTTACTTTCAATGCAGGCGGTACCATCTATGGTGCAGCATTCAAGAAACTTAGTTTTTTAAAAACCGGAGCATCCAATTATTTGTATGGAAATAATTCCATCGACACCCTGATTTTTTCGGTTGGCTCTACAAACCGGATAGAATACAATAAAACCCAAACCATAAATAATTATCTGAAAGCGGATGGCACTGTTTCGCAGCCAATAAACATTTGGTCAACCACTAGCCAGCAGGCCACCATTAGCAAAAGTTCCTGCATCGTTTGTTGCAATTATATAAATCTATCTTATGTTAAAGCTTCGGGTGGGGCCGATTGGTATGCAGCCAACAGCACAAACGGGGGCAATAATTCAGGATGGAATTTTTCTTCCTGCCCTGCTTCCTCTATGGTATTTTCAACTACAAAAACTAATGTGAGTTGTAAAAATGGCAACAATGGATTCGCAAAAGTAGTGGTTGACTGTGGTAACGGGCCATTCACTTATCTTTGGTCAACAGGAGCAACCACAGATTCAATTTTTAACCTTAGTGCGGCCACCTATACCGTGACAATTACTGATAATAATGGTGGAATAAAAGATACCACTTTTATTATTTCGGAGCCTCCGGCCCTTTCCTGTTCAGCTTCTTCAAGTCCCTCCTGTGTTGGACAGAGCACCGGAAGCGCCACCACAAGTTCTACCGGAGGGACCAGCCCTTATTCCTATTTGTGGAACACGGTGCCTCCAAAAACAACTTCTTCAGTTTCAGGATTGGCCTCCGGGGGATATACAGTAACGGTAACAGATGCAAACGGGTGCACAGCCATTACCACTGCAAATGTTGGCTCCGCTAATCCTCCAACGGTTACGCCCTCTCAAACCAATGTGAGCTGCAATGCCGGAAGTGATGGAACTGCAACCGCAAACGCTGTAGGGGGCAATACTCCATATTCTTATCAATGGAGTAACGGTCAGAATTCAGCCACTGCAATCGGGTTGAGTGCTGGAACATATTTTGTAACTGTTAGCGGTTCCAATAGTTGTGCCTCCACTGATAGCATCATTGTGTTGGAATCATCCACTCCACTTTCAGCTAATATTACATCAACCAATATTAGTTGTAATTCGGGTTCAAACGGAACCGCTTTGGCTGCAGGAACGGGAGGAACTTCCCCGTACAGCTATCTCTGGAACAATGGGTTGACCACAGCTTCGATTACCGGTTTGGGAACAGGAACCTTTAATGCTACCGTTACGGATAGTACCGGATGCGTTCTGGTAACAAATCAGGTTACTATTTCGGAGCCAGCTCCTCTGGCAATAAACATTTCCTCCACCGATGCTAAATGCGGAATGGACAATGGTACTGCCATTGCCGTGGCCACCGGAGGAGTTGGTTCATATTCATTTAACTGGTCAAACGGGGATTTCTCCTCTCAGGCCGACAGTTTACCGGCCGGGAATTATTTTCTTTCTGTAACCGATGCCAACGGATGTACAAAGGCCGGAAGCAAAAATATTCTTCAGTTGGGAAGCCCAACAGTTTCAATTCCATCTCCCATAAACACCTCCTGTTTTGGAAGCTGTAATGGAAGTGCAACTGCCATTGTAACAGGTGGGGCTTCTCCGTATAATTTTATCTGGGATGATTTGTTGGCATCCTCCTCTGCTACGTTGAGTGCCCTTTGTGCAGGTAGTTATTCTGTAACTGTTACCGATAACAACGGGTGCACTAATAATACAAATGCAAATATCAATCAACCTGCAGATCTGACTATCTCAATAAGCACTGTAAATTCGGCTTGCAACGACCACACAGGGGCTGCAACGGCAAGTGCTTCCGGAGGAACCTCTCCGTATTATTATTCCTGGTCAGGTGGCCAGACAACTTTTTCTGCCGACAGCCTTGCCGCTGGTATATATACCGTTTCCGTTACAGAGGCCAATGGATGCAGTCAATTTGCGGCCTTCACCATAAGCGATATCGGAGGGCCTGTGATTACAACGGTTTCTGTAACCAATGTTTCATGTTATGGCGGAACGGATGGGGCAATTAACATAGGAATCAGCGGAACCGCTCCGCCTTACTCCAACCTTTGGTCGAATGGCGTAACTGCTGAAGATATTACAGGGTTAAGTGCCGGACCGTATCAGGTTATTGTTGAAGATGCCAATGGTTGCACTTCGGCAAAAGACATTTCAATTTCCCAACCCGCAATTTTAGATGTTAATATGAGTGTAAACCTTGCCACCTGCGGCAGTGCAGATGGCGGAATTACGGCAGCCGTTTCAGGGGGAACCACACCATACACCTATGCCTGGTCAACGGGTGCAACATCACAAAGTGCAGTGGCTCTTGGAGCGGGAATATACTATGTAACAATCTCCGATTTTAAGGGATGCTCTTCCGTTGCCATTGCTGCCCTTGGGGAGGTTGGCGGCCCAACGGCTCTGGTTGATTCTACTCAAAATTCAGATTGCGGAAGTGCTTCGGGAAGCATTTATGTAAGTATCAGCGGAGGTGCAACTCCTTATTCTTATAACTGGAGCAATGGAGTTTCTGCTCAAAACCTGGTTGGAGCAAGTGCCGGTTCATATACACTCACAGCCACCGATGCAGGAGGCTGCAAATCGGTAGTAACTTCAATTATTTCAGCCCTGGTTCCTGATGCCATTCCAATTTGCATTGTAACGGTTGATTCGGTTACCGGAAAAAATCTGGTGGTTTGGGAAAAGCCCGTTACACTGGCAATAAATTCTTTCAATGTTTATCGTGAGAGTACGCAGAGCGGAGTTTATTTTCTGGTAGGAAATGTAGCTTACGACAGCTTAAGCCTGTTCAGGGATCCGGTGGCGAATCCTCTCATCCGTTCATGGAGGTATAAGTTAACCACAGTGGATACGTGCGGAAATATTTCCATGCCCAGTCCGGTTCATAAAACCATGCACCTGACCATAAATCTTGGTTTGAGCAATACCATCAATTTGATTTGGGACAACTACGAAGGGTTTCCATTCTCCACCTATTATATATACCGTTATAAACCGCAAACGGGTTGGAATCTGATTGATTCAGTACCAAGCAATCTTACCTCTTACACTGATTACAATCCACCTTCTTTTTATGGCCTGCAATATTTGGTAGAGGCGGTTCCTTCGGATGTTTGTTCAGCCACCAAGTCGGAAAATCACAATTCATCCAGGTCCAACAGATCCTCCTCGGCAGCGCCTGCTCCGAATGATTTGCTGGCCTCTGCCACAATAACCAATGCCACACAGGGAAACTGTAACGGAGGAGGAGTATTGGCTGTTTCCGGTGGAATTTCACCGTACACTTTTCTTTGGAACACCGTTCCACCCCAAACAACAATTAACGCAACCGGTCTTTGTGCGGGTGATTATGAGGTAACTGTTACTGACTCTGAAGGAGACACAGCGATTGTAATGGTAACAATTGGAACCACCATTGGAATAAATGAAAACAGCAGCATTATTAAATTCCGGCTTTTCCCAAACCCTGCAAAGGGTGAAATTTATTTTTCCTTAACCCTTTCGATGGACCAGATGGTGGAAGTTGAAATAATAAATACTCTGGGGGAGGAGAATGATTTTTTTATAGGTAAAATGGCAAAGGGAGAAAATATGGTCAGGTTTGATTTAGAAAACATTGCTAACGGAATGTATTTCCTGAGGGTAAAGGCAGGGGAAAACAAACCACAATACCTAAGGTTTGTAAAATCCAAATAAAAATAAATTGGCGGCATCCAATCCGGTGTTATCCGGCTGGTACCGCCAATTAATTATTGGAAGGTGAAATCAAGGATTATTTTACTTCAATTTTCCTTGATACCTTTTCGTTCTGTTCTTCTTTTTTTGGAATTGAAACAGATAAAACGCCATCCGTATAAACGGCACTGATTTTTTCTCCTTCGGCACTCTGAGGCAGGGTGAAAGACCGGCTAAAGGAATGGTAATTATATTCCCTGCGGGTGAACTTGCCCTCAGATTTGGTTTCTTCCTCCCTCTTTTCTACTTCAGCAGAAACGGTTAACACATTTTTTTCCATTTCAAGAGAAAAGTTTTCCTTTTTTAATCCCGGGGCCGCCACCTCAATTAAATAGCTCCCAGGGGTTTCTTTGATATTTACTCCGGGGTTGGTATTTATTCTTGATACCATGTTTCCCAGGCCTAGTAATTCTTCCATATCTCTGCCAAAGAAGTTATCAATCAGAGAAGGAATTAAAATTGCCGGTTCATTTGCCGGCCGGTTACATTTTACGAGTGTCATAATTTGGTCCTCCATTTTTTTAGTTAGTAAAAAAAATTTTGAACCCGGATATTCAAATTAAATGCCTTTGCTTTGAATCGGAAAAAATTTCAGGAACCATCAATGTTTTCGGCCTTTTTGGCCTGATTTGCAATTGGTTCCTGAAGTTTTGTCGGGAAAAGGAATTATTCCGAAATTAATTTTTTTAAAATTTGAGGGAAATACAGATGTTCTAATTTTTGAATTTTTTGGGAAAGAGTTTCGGGAGTTTCCGAAAAATCAATTTTGCATTTTTCCTGAAAAATAATTTCACCCTGGTCGTAATTTTCATTTACATAATGAATGGTAATTCCGCTTTCAGTTTCTCCCGCTTCAATTACTGCCTTGTGAACATTCATCCCGTACATTCCTTTTCCCCCGAATTTAGGAAGCAATGAAGGATGCAGGTTGATTATTTTATTTGGAAATTCACAAAGAAGGAATGGCGGAATCATCCATAGGAAACCGGCAAGAACAATGAATTCTACCCTGTGATTTCGCAGTAGAGGGATGAGGTCTTCAGAGCAAAAAAAAGCATTTTTATCAAAAACAAACGTCTGAATCAAATTTTGCCTTGCTACTTCTAATACTCCGGCATTTGGATTATTAGAAACTATCAGAACAACATTCTCCTTACATTCATTTATTATTTTTTCGGCATTCGAACCCTTTCCCGATGCAAAAATTGCAATCCGTTTCATTTCGGCAATTTATTTGGGGCAAAAGTACAAATAACAAAATTTCGCATGAATCATTTCGTTATAACCTAATGCCGATTATATTTGCTTTAATAATTGATAAAGATACATTCGTATTCCAAAAAAAATCTTTTTGTCAGATAGCATCGTAATCATACCAACTTATAATGAAAAGGAGAACATCGAAAAAATGATTCGCAAGGTTTTCTCTTTGCCCAAAGATTTTCATTTGCTCATTGTTGATGATGGTTCTCCGGACGGGACAGCAGAAATAGTTAAAAATCTTAAGGAAGAATTCAGCGGCCGTCTTTTTATTGAAGAACGGAAAGGAAAACTCGGATTGGGAACGGCCTATATTCATGGTTTTAAATTGAGCCTTAAGAAATCGTATCAATATATTTTTGAAATGGATTGCGATTTTTCACACAACCCCGAAGATTTAATTAATTTGTATGATGCCTGTGCCAAAGATGGTTTTGATGTTTCGGTTGGATCGAGATATGTAAAAGGCGGATCGGTAAAAAACTGGACCTACGAAAGAATTTTTCTTTCTTATTTCGCCAGCTGGTATGTAAGAATAATCCTGGGTATTTCCTTAAGGGATACAACAGCGGGTTTTAAATGTTATAAAAGAAAAGTTCTGGAGACTATAAAATTGGATGAAATTAAATTCATTGGGTATGCTTTTCAGATTGAAATGAAATATACCGCCCTTCGGCTCGGGTTTAAAATAAAGGAGGTGCCAATTACATTTATTGACAGGGTGGAAGGAGTTTCAAAAATGAGCACTAAAATATTTAAAGAGGCATTTATGGGAGTTTTTCAGATGCGGTTTAAAAAGATTAAATAAAATGCCAGGGGGAATAAAATCGAGAATTTTTTTTTATGTAATTTTTTTATTCCAAATAGTTTCACTCCTTATACCTTCCTGCCTTTTTTCACAAACCGAAAAGCACCTTAAAAACATCAGGCAACTCACTTTTGGAGGAGATAATGCCGAAGCATACTTCAGTTTTTCGGGCGATAAACTCACCTTTCAGTCAAATAATAAAAAATGGGGATTGGAGTGTGACCAGATTTTTGTAATGAACATTGAAAGAGCAACTGGCGATTCCAACTATGTTCCGGATAGGGTGAGCACCGGCAAAGGAAGAACCACCTGTTCGTATTTTTTACCAGGTAACAAAGAAATACTTTTTGCTTCCACCCACCTTGCTAACGAAAAGTGTCCTCCGGTTCCTGATAAAATTGAAGGAAAATACCTGTGGTCCATCTATGACTCTTATGATATTTTTATTGCAGGTTCGGAGGGAAAAATTTTAAGGCAGCTTACCAACCGCAAAGGTTACGATGCAGAAGCCACCATTTCTCCAATGGGAGATAAAATTGTTTTTACCTCAGACCGTTCTGGCGACCTTGAACTTTGGACAATGGATTTGGATGGAACAAATCTAAAACAGATTACCAATCAGCCTGGTTATGACGGAGGCGCTTTTTTTTCTCGCGATGGGAAAAAAATTGTATTCAGGGCTTCGAGACCAAAAACTGAAGAAGAAATAAAAGAATACAAAGATCTTTTTTCTCGTGGTCTTGTTTCCCCTACTCAAATGGAAATTTTTACCTGTAATGCCGATGGCTCAGGTTTAAGGCAAATTACCCATTTGGGAAAAGCAAACTGGGCACCTTACTATATTTCTTCCGAAAAAGGGGAAAAAATAATTTTCTCGTCTAACCATCATTCAAAAAAGGGATACGATTTTCAACTTTTTATGATTAATGAAGATGGCACCGGCCTTGAACAAATAACTTTTGATAGCTATTTTAATGCCTTCCCCATGTTTTCTCCGGATGGAAAGAAAATTGTTTTTTCATCCAACAGAAATAATGGCGGCACCCATGATACAAATGTTTTTATTGCCGATTGGACAGAGTGATTAAGTTTTAAATACCTCATAATATCCTATGAAAAAAACATTGTTATTTCTTTTTGCTTTTCATTTCTGTGATGAGTTTTTTTCTCAGGAAATTAATATCGGGGAACTTAAAAAACATGTAACCTATCTGAGTAGTGACGCCCTGGAAGGAAGAGGAACTTCCAGTGAAGGGGAGAAAAAATCATCCATGTATATTCAGATGCAATTCCGCATTGCAAACCTTCAGCCCAAAGGTTTGCAAGGTTACGTATCGCCTTTTATCTTCAAAAAAAATTCTGACCCGCACGATACCAATTTGGTAAATCTGCCCGAAAGAAAAGGACTCAATGTAATCGGTTATTTGGATAATAGCGCTGAGAATACGGTTATCATTGGTGCACATCACGATCACCTGGGAATGGGGTACGATAAAAATTCTCTCGAAGCAAATCCGGAAGGGAAAATACATCACGGTGCCGATGATAATGCCTCAGGAGTAGCCGGACTAATTGAATTGGCAAATTATTTTAGCGGTAATGGCCGTAAAGAAAAATTCAATTTTCTTTTTATTTGTTTTTCGGGAGAGGAACTTGGGCTAATCGGCTCAAAAAAATTCTGCGAAAATCCAACGATAGATTTAGAAAGGGTAAATTTTATGATTAACATGGATATGATAGGCCGGTTAAATGACTCTACAAAAAAGCTTGTAATTTACGGTGTGGGAACGGCCCCGGATTTTGTTCCTCTTATTGATAAATTGCAATCTGATCTTTCAATTAAAAAAGACAGTTCAGGAATAGGTCCCTCCGACCAAACTTCTTTTTACCTTAAAAACATACCGGTATTGCACTTTTTTACAGGGCAGCACAGTGATTATCATAAACCAGGCGATGTGGCTGATAAAATAAATTATGAAGGAGAAAAAAAAGTTCTCGAGCTGGTGATTCAGTTAATTGAAGAAACCGAAAAACTTCCAAAACTGATTTTTGCCACCACAAAAAACACGGAAGAAACTAAAACCTCTTTTAAAGTTACTCTTGGGATAATGCCCGATTATGTTTTTGAAGGCAAGGGGCTGAGGGCTGACGGAGTTACTGAGGGAAGGCCGGCCTCAAAAGCGGGATTAAAAGCAGGGGATATAATTATTCAGCTGGGTGAAATAACGGTAAACAATATTCAGGATTATATGAAAGCGCTTTCCCAATTTAACAAGGGAGATTCATCGAAAGTGAGAATATTAAGAGAACAAAAAGAGTTGATGATGGATGTGGTGTTTTGAAACTTCAACAAAATTTATTTTGATTCATTGGCCGAATAATTTCAGGATTAAGTTTAATTGCTTTATTTTAGCCAATGTCGATGGCAAATAAAAAACGAACTTTTTGCCGGCCAGTGATTAATTTATGGCAAATTCAGGTTCATTAAATCAACCGTTGTTTTTACTCTTAAATCCGCAATAAAAATTAATATGAAAGGAGGAATTCTTTTTGGTGCTTTCTGGCTGTTTATTATTACCGCCATTGCTCAAAACAAAAATGTTGGAATCGGAACATTGCTTCCGGACTCGAGTGCAATATTGGAACTGAAATCTTCAGACAAAGGAATTCTAATTCCCCGAACAGACACTGGTTTGGTTTCCAATCCAGCTACCGGTTTATTAATTTATCAAATTTCCGATAATGTATTTTATTATTTTGATGGGATTTATTGGAGGCCACTGGGAAATGTTTCCATTGGGCCTACCGGACTTCAGGGGACACCCGGACTTCAAGGGGTAACCGGGAATACCGGTCCAACCGGAACAGATGGTATTACCGGAGCCACTGGAGGGGATGGCCTGACAGGACCAACCGGTGCTGATGGATTGACAGGACCAACCGGTGCTGATGGATTGACAGGAAATGCCGGTGTAAATGGTATTCAGGGACCCACGGGAGCTGATGGTTTGCAGGGACCCACAGGTGCCGATGGTTTGCAAGGAGCCCCAGGATCGCCAGGCCTTCAGGGTCCAACCGGAGCAGATGGTTTACAAGGGTTACAGGGGCCGACTGGTAATGATGGTATTCCAGGCATACAGGGTCCATCCGGATCTGATGGTGCACCGGGGTCTGCCGGCCCGCAGGGAATTCAAGGTCCAACGGGTGCAGATGGTTCACTTAATGGCTGGTCGCTTACAGGAAATGCAGGAACCACCCCTGCTTCAAATTTTATTGGCACCACCGATTTACAGGATTGGTTGATAAAAACCAACAACATCGAAAGGATTCGGGTTACTTCATTGGGAGATGTTGGGTTCGGTACATCATTGCCGGGATATCACCTGGACCTCAATGGCGGAAGCTTTGGCTTTGGCAGCGGAAATGTAAGAACCGAAACCAGAACGGATGCCGGATTGCAGGGTAATGCCGGTGCCCAGAGCGGTTTTTTTGAAACTTCAACACCCGTGAATTATCCGGCCGGGGCTACAAGCTGGTGGCATATGATAGATGTCAGGCACAGTAACAATAGTAATAATTTTGCCCTTCAGATTGCCGGAAGTTTTTTCGATCAGGATTTATATTACCGCAAAACAAATAACAACCCTGCTTCTGCCTGGTCAAAAATCCTTACCTCCGGAAACGGTGGTGTTACCACTTCATGCGGTTCAACTAATTATGTAACCAAGATGACGAGTTCAAGCAACATTGGGTGCAGTCAGATATTTGATGATGGCAGCGGGGTGGGTGTTGGCACTGCAAGTCCGGCTTATAAATTTCATGTTGCTGGCGATATTTATGCCAATGGGGGATGGTTTAGGGTTTCCGGGTCCAATGGGCTTTACTGGGAGTCTTACGGGCCGGGGTGGTATGTGCAGGACGGAACTTGGTTAAGGACATATAATAACGCAAGCATTTGGGCAAATTCAGGAACGATAGCTACCGATGGAAGTTTTTCAAGTGGCTATGGAGGTGGGGGAGGGCCCTCCGGTGGGGCAATTTTTGCGGGTGCCGTTGGCATTGGTACAAACGCACCATCATATAAATTACATGTAATTGGAACCATCCGGTCTAACGGAATAAATGAGATTTCAGACAAGCGTTTTAAAAAGGATGTTCATGAAATTGGAAATGCACTCAGCCTGGTAAATCAATTGAGGGGTGTTTATTTTTCCTGGATGGCGGATGAATTTCCGGATAAAAATTTTGAAACATCTCCACAGTTAGGATTTATTGCTCAGGAAATTGAAAAAATATTACCACAGGTGGTAAAAACGGACAATGAGGGGTTTAAATCGGTTGAGTATTCCAAAGTGGTGGCCGTACTTGCGGAAGCAATAAAGGAACAACAAAAAATAATAAAGGAACAAAAGCAAATGATTGGAAATTTAAGTTCTGAAGTAAAGGATCTAAAGGCCGAGAAAAACAATCATAGTGCAAGAATAAAAAAACTTGAAGAAATAATTGGTTCAGAAACCAAAAAATGAAGAAATAGTGAATAGGTTTTTTCATCTAGTTTTAGTAATTATTTTTTTTTGCCGAATATTTGATTCATATTCTCAATCGGTTGCAACTACTGTGGATTATAATGGTGCTTGGGCAAAAGGTTGCTGTACTGTTTGCAACAGCGATTATTGGTGCTTAAATACAGATTTAGGCGGTTCTGAATGCGGAACTCCTACTCCTTGCGACTCAAGAACGTTTACTGACCCTATTCCTCCGGGGAACATTGTAACCAACATTACTGTAAATTTTTACACTGCTCAATGTGCCGGAGGATCAATCACTGCCACTATTAGCGGAACCACCTTTCCTACAGCTTATGAAGGAAGCACAGGATGCCTTTGCTCTACATTTCCTTGCGGAATTACCGCTTCCACATCCATGATTTACAACTGTGCTTATGTTTATGGAGGTGAGAATACAATTCAGCTTTGCACTGGAGTTGACGTTTGCATTGACAGGGCGGAATTAATAATAGATTATACCCCTGCCGGGGGATCCGGTACCTGGACCTGGACCGGAACGGTAAATTCAGATTGGTTTGTCCCATGCAACTGGGATAAAAATACCTTACCGGATTTACAATCTGATGTGTTAATTCCAGGAGGCACTCCCTATCAGCCAACCATTTCGGCAATGGGGGCTTCCTGCAACACTCTTACTGTATATAGCAATAACGGGGCGGTAGTAACTATTACAATTCGTGACGCTTTAACCATAAATCAGTGACGGGTTTATTATGAAATGAAATTAGAAAACCGCAAGCAAAAGGTAACCCCATTACCACTTTTCATGGTTAGAATGGGGCGTTACGGATTATTTGCATTTACCCTGATAATAATTTCTGTTCTTTTTGGGACCATTGGATATCACCATTTTGGGAAAATTTCTTGGTTAGACAGTTTCTATATGGCCTGCATGATATTGACCGGAATGGGGCCGGTGGTGGAAATGATTTTACCCACTGCAAAAGTTTTTTCGGCAATTTACGCTTTGTATAGCGGAGTGGCATTTTTGAGTATAACAGCGGTGTTTTTTGCACCGATAATTCACCGCCTGTTGCATATTTTACATGTAGAAAAAGGTGATAATGAAAACTAATGGACGGAAATAAAAACCACCTTTCCCCAAGAACACCAAACGAATTTTAAACTTTTCGGATTTTTTTTTCCACAATATTTCTTTTTCAAAACACCATAAAATTTTATTGGAAGATTTTTATTTTAGCCATTTTGTAGCCTTGTTTTCAAACCAATAATTTAAGCCTACACAAAGAACCTAACCCGCACTCACGTTAATAACTGATGTTGCGCACATCTCTATTACAAATAACAAAAATCAATTTGCAAATAAATTCCAATGACAGATAAAGAAAATTCTAAACTGCTAAAGTAGATTTTTCCGATAATAATCGAAAAATCAAAATAGCAGACGGTTTGATAATTGAAATTTTGATATTTGTATTTTGGAAATTAATGTTTTTGCGTAACCTCAGTTAATAATTAATCACCTGTTCTTCCATTTCTTCCGGAATATCCCGATACTGATATTTCTGATTACGCAATTGGGGTTCAAAGCCCGCCTCTGTAATTGCCTCTCTGATTCCGGTGGAGGTAAACCGATGCGGGGCACCAGCAGCCGATACAACATTTTCTTCGAGCATAATTGAACCAAAATCATTTGTACCCGCATACAAACAGGCCTGTGCAACTTTTCGGCCAACGGTAAGCCATGATGCCTGGATATTTTTAATATTAGGTAACATTATCCTGCTGAGCGCAATCATTCTGATGTATTCATTTGCACTCACTTTGTTCCGTATCCCTTTCACCCTTTTTAAAATCGTTTCTTCATCCTGAAAAGGCCATGGAATAAAAGCAACAAACCCAAATGACGATATTGGTTTTTCATTTTGAACGTCACGAATCCAGACCAGGTGTTCAAAACGTTCTTCAAGTGTTTCCACGTGGCCAAACATCATTGTTGCCGAAGTTGGTAAATCAAGTTTATGTGCAGCCCTCATTATATCCAACCATTCCTTCCCCGAACATTTTCCTTTTGAAATCAATCTTCTCACCCGGTCATTTAATATTTCGGCCCCAGCACCGGGAAGGGAATCTAATCCGGCTTCTTTTAATGCCGATAAAACTTCTGCATGCGATTTTTTTTCCAATTTGCAAATATGGGCTACCTCAGGAGGCCCGAGAGAGTGAAGTTTTAGCGTTGGATAAAGAGACTTCAGTTCCCTGAATAAACCGGTATAAAATTTTAACCCGAGTTCGGGATGATGGCCACCCTGAAGCAAAAGCTGATCACCTCCAAACCGAAAGGTTTCTTCAATTTTTTTTTTGTAAGTTTCAATATCCGTTATGTAGGATTCCGGATGGCCGGGGATGCGGTAAAAATTACAGAATTTACAATTTGCTATGCAAACGTTGGTAGTGTTAACATTCCGGTCAATCTGCCAGGTAACTTTTCCTGGTTTCCCGTTTTTACCCACTGAATCGGGTTTCTGAATTTTTCGAAGTTCATTCGCAACCAGCATTAAATCGCCCAGGGATGCGTTTTCAAAAAGAAATTTCCCTTCGGATGCCGAGAGGAATTCGAAATTTAATGCACGGGTTAAAAGGTTTGAAGAGTTCATTTTTCTATTTAATCTTTTAATTTATCGATTTCCCAATTATGGGGATTGGATCGGATGTAATTTTTTATTCGCTGATATTCTCCTTCATTGCGAATAATGTGGTCGTGAAAACGGGGTTGCCAGGCAAAACAAGCATGTAATTTTCTGCATTCAAAAGAGGTTCTTCCTTTATACCATCGCAAAACACGGGATAAATTTTCATTCAACATTGGATTTTTACGGCCGGCAAAACCACCTATTGATTTTGTTGGTTCTGAAATTTTATTGTTGGGTTGCGGTTGCGGTGTTAGAGACGCGATTAATCGCGTCTGTTGAGACGCGATTAATCGCGTCTCTGCGTTAACGTAATCCGGTGAAATATTTTTTGTTTCGGGTTTGTCAATAAAAAGGATTGCATGAATATGATCGGGCATTACAACAAATTCATCTAAAACGACAAATCGGAAATGATCGGGTATTTCAAAATAATATTGACGGGCAATTTTTCCCAATGGGGATAATTGCATTTCAAATTCGATGGGGTGCCCCCGTAGAGACGCGATTAATCGCGTCTCTACGGACGAAACGGGCGAAACGGTCTGAACAGGAACAATTTTTCCAAAAAAATGTTCCCTGTTTTTTGTGCAGATGGTGATAAAATAGGCAGCATTTTTTCCATAATCCCACCATGGTGCGCGGGTGGAGGGTATCCGATATTTATTTTGAAATTTTTCTGCCATGATTATATTCCTGTTATTGTTTTTTGGTTACTGTAATTTTTACACCAATCACGCAAATATCATCAATCTGCTCCTGATCCCCCATCCAGTCAATAATGGTTAAATTAAGAATTTCCTTTTGTTCTTCCATGGTTTTATTTTGAATTGAAAGCAATAATTCCCGCAGTTGCTTTGCCATAAATTTTTTTTGTTTTGGTCCGCCAAACTGATCTTCGTATCCATCGGTAAAAGTATACAAAGCATCTCCTTCCTGAAGCTGAATTTCTTGTCTGGTAAAGGGCTTCATTTGTTCCGAATAATATCCTATGGGTTGTTTATCGGGTTTGTAGGAGGTAAGTTCTCCGTTTCTGATTAACCAGAAAGGGTTGTTGGCTCCTGAAAACTGCAGAGAATTTTTATTTTTATCGAGTACACAAAGTGCAATGTCCATTCCATCTTTTTGCTTTCCTGCTTCCCCGGTTTGTTTCAATGATTTAATAATCGCCTCCCTTAAATTATTAAGAATTTCATCCGAATTCCTGACCTTGTTTTCAACTACAATTTCGTTTAAAAGAGAATTCCCTATCATACTCATAAAGGCCCCCGGCACTCCATGTCCGGTGCAATCAACCGCAGCCCATATTAATTTATTATCCGGTGTTTGATAGGTCCAGAAAAAATCACCACTCACAATATCTTTGGGTTTAAAGAGAACAAAATAAGATGAGCTACCGCCTCCAGAAAGCTGAAAATGTTCCTCAGGGTTGAAAACTTCTTTCAGGTACTCTTCCCCCGGCAGTATTGCCTCCTGAATCCTGCGGGCATAATTAATTGAGTCGGTAATTTCTTTGTTTTTGTTTTCAAGCTGATGATTTTGCGATTCAATTTTTTCTTTTTGTTTTACCACCTCTGCGGTGCGTTCCTTTACAATGTTCTCCAACTTTATTTTTGCCAGTTCCAATCGCCTCACACTTATTTTAACCGAACCATAAATAACACTTAACAGCAAAAGGAAATAAAAAATATAGGCAGCAATAGTGCGGTACCAAGGTGGCAAAATTTTAAATTCGTATAAAGCTTCTTTCCCCGGGGTTTCATAAATATTTTGTGACTGAAGGTGAAATATGTATTTCCCTTCCCTGAGATTGGTATAATGGGTTTTTGATTCTTTTGACCATTCGCTCCACTCCTTATCATACCCCTCAAGAAACCACCTGAATTTGTTACTTACTTCGCTATCAAAGTAGGATGCCGAAAATTCAAATGCAATGGAGTTAAGGTGGAAGGGAAGTGAAAAAATCAAATCTTCCGGTTGGGTTGAGGAAGGGATAATAAGGGAAGAATCTGCTCCGGGAATTATTGGAAAAAATGATCCCCAAAAAATTACTGAATCCTTTCCCGCAACCACTTTCCGGATTAGGGAATAAAAGGGGAAATCGAAATTTTTTTCATTTTTAAGGTCATAATGAATCAGTCCGTTGGCACTTCCCAGCCAGAGATTGGAGGAGTCTTCGGGATATACTGAATGAATCTCATGCTCATACACCCGCCTGAATGGTTTGCAAATAATTAAATCATTGTGAAAACAGAAAAGTTCCCGGCCCTTATTGTTTGCAGTGTAAATCCAGGTATCAGTTTTATCCTGTACAAACCCGTACACCTGCCTGGACCCATCAGCAAATTGTTGTCCGAATCGGTTTTCGGGAACAAATTTTTTTGAATTGTATTCAAAGGAAAACAAGCCATTGAAGGTTCCAACAAATATTCCTCCCGATGATTCAAAAACCGTGTTCCATACCAAATTGGGCAAACCCGAGGATGTGTCAAACTT
>JAHEZO010000002.1 GCA_023250995.1 Flavobacteriales bacterium
GGTGGAATCGTGACTATCAACGCTTCAAATTTTAGCGTTAATGGAGTGGATATACGGTTCACCCCCTTTTCCTACCCGAATGTAAGCAGTATCAAAACTACTGTTTTTGCCGGTGGAGTTTTGCCTGATCCGGGTTACATGAGTATAAATTCCTATACTTATCCAGGCAATAATCAGTTTTTCGGTTATGCGAATTCTGCTCACAGGACTTCAAGGGGCATCTGGCAGTGGGGGGTAACAAATGTAACGATTCAAACTAATACTTTTGCAAGTATTGAAGCGGCTATGGAATCCTTTGATGCAAAGTACAATGTAACTGGTTGCAATTTTGATAACCTCACCTGGGGCATAAGGATTTTCAATACCAGCGGCACATTAAATAACGGGCATGTTATTTCTGCTAACATTTTTAATCACATAAAACAAAACAACTCGAATCAGGGTGGTTATATGATACAGATTGAAGGCGGTAAATACGATAAGATTATAAACGGAAATAAATTTAGAGATGCAATTCAGGGTCTTCAATCTGATAACTACATTGGCATATTTCTAAACAACACCTCAAATTTTGATATTACGGATAATGATTTTAACCGTTTACCTATGGGCATACAATGTTATAACTCGGCTGACGGTGGCGGGTTTGTGAGGGCGAAAACGAGGATTTCAACTGCAGGAGGAGGGACAGGGAACCATTTTGTCAGGTGCGCTTACAATGTAAAAACATTTCAGAATAATTCGGCATTGCAAATTAAATGCAATACTTCGCCCAACCCTGTTCCGGCAGATTATGGAAGCGGCACCAACTGGCTGAATTTTGCCGGTTATAATATCATGGCAGACCAGGGGCAGTACAGTGCCACCAACAGCCGCAAACCCGCGGGAAATGCATTTCCGCAAATTACTCCAGCCCGCAACCACATCACTAATGATGCCTATATTATTTTATTCGGTATGTGGGGTATTCCCATTCAGGTACCTCTTGGCTATAACTATTACGCCCATAGCAATCCTCCGGAACGCATTCCAACAACAGTAGGAGGAATTGACTTGGATAATACCTCAGCCGTTTATGTGGATGGGGTTTCCTGTGCGCCCTGTCAAACTTACCCTCCCTGCAAAGAATTTTTGGTTCAGCAGAATAACCAGATGATATCGCAATTGCAGCAGGAATACCTATCGGTGCTTACAAATGTGGATAAAGGTCAAACCACTCAATTGCTTTCTGCCCTAAGCAACAATATGGCTGAAGGAAATCTTAAAAACTTACTGTTGAATAAATCTCCGCTTTCAGACACAGTACTTTTATCGGTAATCAACAAGGGCAACCCGCTTTCACCCGGAACATTCAAAAATATCATTATTCCCAACTCTCCGGTTTCAAACAGAGTGCGGTACGATTTGAATACAAAACTTCCTTCCTTGCCGCCCGGTATTTCCAAGCAGATTAAAGAGGCGCAGGCAACCACTGCTAACCGGACCATTACCGCAATCAGCAGGGAAATAGAGCAACTGACTACGGAACGGCAACTTGCCTTGAACGAGGTAGTAGATGAAAAAACAAGTGAGGATTCTCTTGATGCTGCGTTATTAATACTTGCACAGGAAACTACAGTTAATGCAAAACAAACTTTGATTGCAACCTATCTTGCCGACAGTAATTTACAACAGGCATATTCCGAATGGAATAATTTCGTTCCGGTAAATTCGGCAGAGGCGGAATGGAAAGAAGTTATAGAAATAATGTTGAGTATTGCCGACAGCGGGAACTCTGTTTTTGAAATTGATTCTGCACAGGAAGCGCTGATTCGCCAACTGGCTTATGCCAGCGACAATCAACTTGCCAACATCAACGCACAGGCAATGCTGCGCTTGCTCTATGGAGAGGAATTTTATCCTCCGGCACAGCCCAGCGCAAAAATGGCGAATGCAACTAACCCGCAACAATCTCCGGATTTTGCTCCTGCTGAAAGGTATCCTAATACAGAAAATATTTTTTGGCAACTTTTCCCGAATCCTGCCGACAATCATATTGAACTGCAATACCGCATAGGGTCGGAACAAAAAGGGAAAGTAGAGATTTGCACCGCGCTCGGAACCAAAATAAAAGATAATGTACTATTACCGGAAGGTAATAAACTAACAATTTCCACCGGCAATTTTGAAAGCGGAGTGTATTTCTTTAAGTTTATTATCAATGGGGAACTTATTGAAACCAAGAAAATAATTATCCTAAAAAAATGAAAAAACTGTTTATAGTAATCAGTATTTTTTCATTATCGCTTTATTCTTCCGCACAGGTTTGGAATAAAGTGGGAAATGGGTTTGGTGAATATAAAGCTGAGGTTCATTCTTTAAAAAAAATAGGCGATACTTTATTTGTCGGAGGCGGGTTTATTCTTTTTCCAAGCGATACAATATCTCCTTTCCCTAATGGATTCACGGGCAGAGGAATTATAAAATGGAACGGCAGCCAATGGGATACCATTCCTCGTTTTGGTCCTGACAGTTCCGGACCCTATGGAATTCCCTACGGTGTAGAATGGTTTAATAACGAGTTTTATGTTGGGTATAATGGTGATGATTGGGGATTTCCTTTTGTGAATAAGTTGTCTTCTCTTGCCCGCTGGGATGGAACATATTGGCAACAGGTGGGCAATGGAAATCCAAATGGGACGGTAGAGTCAATAATCTATAAAGGTGAATTATTTGTTGGAGGTCCATTTGGAATGGTTGGCGGCAATGTTTCTGCGAACTCCATTGCCCGATGGAATGGTACCACATGGTCAAATTTAGGGTCTGGGCTTGGCGGAGATTTTCTTGCTGTGAGGGCAATGGAAATATATAACGGTGATTTGCATGTTGGCGGACATTTTTCCAATGCCGGAGGAAAACCTACTTTCGGAATTGCCCGGTGGGATGGTTCTCAGTGGCACGATTTGGATACCGGACTGGTTGACGATGTGTATTCTTTGGCAGTAGATACCATTAACAATTTTCTCTATGTGGGGGGGCAAATGTTT
>JAHEZO010000305.1 GCA_023250995.1 Flavobacteriales bacterium
TTTAACATGTCGAAACCCGTTTTTGTGCTCACCTGCCTTGCCTACCCACTTGTTGATACGTTCAGGATTTTTATTTACCGTATAATAACAGGAGTTTCACCCTTCATGGCCGACCGGAATCATATCCACCACAGGCTCATCGACATTGGTTTGAGTCACAAAAAGACGGTGATGGCAATTTACTCCTATACTATTTTTATAGTATTACTAAAACTTTTTATTCGCATCGACAAGCCCAGTTTCGCTTTTCTTACCTTTGGTTTGATTGCAGTTGGGTTATTACAGGTTCCTTTTTTCTTTGTGAAAAAGAAAAACAAAACCAAAACCATTTCTGATGCTGACGAATATGAAAATTCCTCTCCACCTGGCCACAACATCATTTCGGATGTGATTGATAAAAAAGAAAATATGAACTAAGGTGGAAATAGTTGTAAGCCGAAAGTCATAAGTAGTAAGCAAAAAAAAAAGATAAAAATCGATCTTTTAAGATCCATCATTTATTATACAGCACTCTTGCCAACTTTCCATTTTTGCCACAAAGCCACAAAGCCACAAACTTTCACAAAGGTTCTTCTAAGTAATTTTTTACTGTCTTGTTTTTTTTCTTTCATCCAAAAATCTTCGGCTCAGGTTTCCTTATTGCCCCTGGAAGAAGGAACCATTAGAACTTACGAATCATTATCCTGTATAAAAAGTTCAGCATTTCATTCTTCAATAAAACCTTTTTTGCGTTCCGATTTAATGCATAGCATTGATGTGGATTCAGTTGAAAATTCTCTTGACCTTATTTATAAAATCAACAAAAGGATTTCCCAAAATGATTCCTTGTCAAAATCGAAAAACGATACTTTTTCTTACCGGTTTATCGAGGTTTCACCTCTTTTTTTTCTTCATTCGGGCTACGAAAATGGAGATACCGAAAGGGCTTTTTCAGGGTCGGCCATTGGGGCCATGGTAAATGCATCCTTTGGGAAAAAAGTTTTTTTCAGCGCTGATTTTACAACGGCAAATTCCGGGTTTCCAAATTTTATTCAACAATTTGCCGACAGTACAGGGGTGGTTCCTTCATCAGCACATTCTTTTTCAACAAAAGCCGGGAGCCATTATAAAACCTTTTCGGGATATTTTTCATATTCTCCCTCGCACTTTTTTAATTTCCAGCTTGGGCACGGGAAAAATTTCTGGGGAGAAGGTTATCGTTCACTTTTGCTAAGTGATGTTGCTCCTAATTATTCTTATTTTAAAATCACCTCAGGGTTCTGGAAAATCAAATACGTAAATCTTTTTGCCAATTTTAAAGATGTAAGGCAGCCATATAAAGATTATTGGCATTTTAAAAATAAGTTTGGTACATTTCATTATTTAAGCTGGCATATTTCCCCCAGCATTGATGCAGGACTTTTTGAATCGGTAATATGGCAGGCAAAAGATACTCTAAATAGCCGGGGTTATGATGTAAATTATCTCAATCCGGTAATTTTTTATCGGCCGGTGGAATATTCATTAGGCAGTGCTGATAATTCACTGATAGGATTAAACCTGAGGTTTAAAATCACAAACCATTTCCAGGTTTATTCCCAGCTTATTGTGGATGAATTTCTTGTTAAGGAGGTAAGGGCTAACAATGGGTGGTGGGCAAATAAATACGGAGGCCAATTGGGGTTTAAATATTTTGATGCCTTTGGTTTAAAAGGATTTTTTTTACAATCGGAATTTAATGAGGTTCGACCGTACACTTATTCCCATGGCAGTACCTTGCAGAACTATGCCCATTTCAATCAACCCCTTGCTCACCCGCTTGGGGCAAATTTCAGTGAGGTATTGGGAATTATGCGTTACACCGTCAGAAATTTTTCTTTTGAAATAAAATCTGTTATTTCCAGGCAAGGAACTGATTCGGCAGGTAAAAATTTCGGAGGAGATATTTATCAATCGTATAATTCAATACCTCAGCAATACGGAAATAAAACAGGGCAGGGAGTTTCAACTGTTTTAATGTTTAATGAAGCCAATGCTTCATTCCTTATTTACCCAAAACTCAACCTTAAAATTGAAATCGGGGCATTGAGCAGAACAAAATATGTTCAGAATCATTCATTCCATACCCTTTATTTTTGGGCAGGAATTAAAACATCCCTGTATAATTTGTATAGGGATTTTATGTAAGGAACGGCACCCTCCCCCAATCCACATTACCCCCGCTTAATACCACCCCCGTTTTCATATTTCTGAATTTTTCTTTGGTCTTAATAATGACGGCAAGGGTTACAGCTGAAGATGGCTCCACAATTATTTTCATCCTCTCCCAAATTATTTTCATTGCCTCCGTAATTTCTTTTTCTGATACTGTAATAATTTCATTTACCAGTTCATTTATTATTGGAAAGGTTTTATCTCCCAGTGAGGTGAGTAAACCATCTGCAATTGTTTTGGGATTTAAGGAGGGCTGAATTATTCCTGTTTTCAAAGATTGAAAAGCATCATTGGCGGCCTCCGGCTCGGCCCCTATTACAATGGTTTTAGGGGACAGATAATGTACAGCTAAAGAAATTCCACTTATCAATCCTCCTCCGCCTACAGGAGAAACAATAAAATCCAAAGTTCCTTTAACTTGTTGCAGCATTTCCATAACCAAACTGGAATGGCCGGCAATTACCCTGTAATCATTGTAGGGGTGAATGAAGGTTGCTCCTTTTATTTTTACAATCTCTTCAGAGGTTTCTTCCCTGGAGGCAAGCGTTGGCTCACACAAAATTATTTCGGCACCATATCCTTTAACCGCTTTTATTTTTACTTCGGGAGCAGTTTTTGGCATCACGATGAAGGCTTTTATTCCGCAAAGTTTTGCCGAAAGAGCCAGGGCCTGGGCAAAGTTTCCTGACGAATGCGTGCATACGCCATGTTTTTTTTCCTCATTACTTAAACTCAAAACCGCATTGGCTGCACCTCTGATTTTAAAGGCTCCGGCTTTTTGAAAGTTTTCGCATTTAAAAAACAAATCGGAACCGGAAATGGAG
>JAHEZO010000306.1 GCA_023250995.1 Flavobacteriales bacterium
ACAGTTAAAACTTAGAAAAGACAATAAAATAAGAGTGGTTATTGCTGCCTGTGCAAAAGGTTACCCTGTTGATTACTCGGGCGTTTTGGGTAAAAAAGTTTTCGGAATAGAAAAAGCAAGAAAGCAGGGATTTAAGATATATGGGGCAGGAATTAAAAAAATAGGTAAAGATTATTTGGTAAATGGAGGAAGGGTTTTATATGTTACAGGTGAAGGAGTAGATATTTCTAAAGCCCGGGAAAGGGCATATTCTGCAATGAATTTTATAAATATTGAAGGGAATAATTTACATTTCAGAAAAGATATAGGATGGAGGGATTTAGCCCGTTTATGATACAGGTAATAAGAGTTAAAAATAAAAACGGAAAAGATGAAACAGCCAAAGTATACAGACTAGAAGGAATTTCGGAAAATGAGGCAAAAGTATTGGCTGAAAAAGCTTTTTGTGAAAGTATTTATCAAATCTATACTTTGAATTCTCCGGTTATAAAAGGGAGGAAGGTTATTGAAATAGGGTATAAACCGGGAGTTATGAATCCTGAAGTTGCATCGATATTAAAAGCTGCCTCTGATTTAGGAATTTTGCTGATTGCTGTTGATTCATCTTATGAATATCTTTCCGAAATTAAATCTCCCCGTTTAAATCCTTTGATTGAACGTATTGTTAAAGTTGAACCAGAGACTCTTTTGATAAAAGGAGTAACCGGTAAAACAGTAGTTATTCCAATTGCAAGAATGAGCGATAAAGATCTGATGAATCTTTCGGAAGATAAATTGTTTTTGAATTTGGAAGAAATGAAAGTAATCCAAAATTATTTTCAGGGTCTAAAAAGAGATCCTACTGATTTGGAACTCGAGACTTTGGCACAGACCTGGAGTGAACATTGTTCTCATAAAACTTTCAAGGCAAAAATAATTTTGGATGGGGTAGAAAAAGAACCATTATTTACAAGAATTAAAAAAGAGGCCTTAAAACATAATAGAAATATTGTCTCAGCTTTTTCGGATAATGCAGGAGTAATGGATTTCTATGAGGGCTGGGCGATTAATGGGAAAGCAGAAACACATAATGCTCCTTCGGCGATTGAACCATACGGAGGAGCAATGACAGGATCCGGCGGAGTATTCCGTGATGTTGTTGCAACCGGACAAGGGGCAAAGGCAGTTTTGTCTACTGATATATTTTGTTTAGCACCTCCTGATTTAGACAAAAAAGAATTCTTGCCGGGAACTTTACCTCCTGATTATATGCTGAAAAGAGTTGTTGAGGCTGTCAGAGATTACGGTAACAGAGTCGGAATCCCTACCAATAACGGGTCGTTTCATTTTCATAAAGACTTCCGGGCAAGACCGGTTGTTTTGGTAGGGGCTTACGGGATAATTCCAAAAAGTAAAGCTTTAAAAGGTGAGCCAAAATTGGGTGATATTGCAGTAGTTATAGGAGGGAAAACAGGGAGAGACGGAATTCATGGAGCAACTTTTTCATCAGCTGCGATGAGTGACAGGACAATTTCCGTTAATGCAACTGCTGTACAAATAGGGAATGCAATTGAAGAAGAAAGAACATTCGATGCAATTTTGGAAGCCAGGGATAAAAATTTAATAAGAGCTGTTCAGGATCTAGGGGCAGGAGGGTTTTCTTCTGCAATTGGTGAAACAGGAGAAAAGTTAGGAGTTATTGTTAATTTAGAAAAAGCTCCGCTTAAATATCAGGGGTTATCTCCGTGGGAGATTTGGGTATCTGAATCACAAGAAAGAATGCTGATAGCTTTACCTAAAAAAAACTTAAAAGAGTTTTTGCAGATTTGTGAAAAATACAATGTCGAAGCGGTTGAAATAGCCAGATTTGACGGAAGTAAAAAACTGCAAGTTTATTTCGGAAAAGAGAAAATCGGGGATCTGGAGATGAAATTTTTACATAACGGTTTACCGCAGAGAGTAATGAAAGCTAAGGGTGTAAATAATGAATTAGGAATTATTAATTATAGTCAGAAAGAAAAACCAAAAAATGAAAAGGAATGGATAAATCTTTTGGAGAAAACATTAAGCAGTGGGGATGTTAATTCTAAGGAACCAATACTTAGAATGTATGATCATAATGTTCAGGGAACTACAGTTTTACATCCATATTCAGGGATTGGGATGGACGGACCATCTGATGCTGCTGTAATAAAACCAATTTTGGAAAAAGATTACGGATTGATTGTTTCTCACGGATTAAACCCGTCTTTTACAAAAAAAGACGCTTATTGGGGAAGTATCTGGGCTGCAACAGAGGCAATATCAAATTATGTAGCGGTCGGAGGAGACTATAAAGATGCATCTTTGATAAATAATTATATATGGCCTAACCCTTCTGAAGAATGGCTTGGAAAATTAGACCAATCAGTCAGTGCGGTTTGTGATTTTATGAGTGCTTTAAAAATTCCGGTTATTTCCGGAAAAGATAGCTTATCTGCAACCTACAAAGGACCTAACGGATTTGTATTAAATAGTCCCCCTGTTTTAGCTATTTCAGTATTCGGAAAAATTCCAGATGTTAAAAAAACCGTATCTTCTGATTTTAAAAAAGTTGGATCAGTAATTGTTTTGGTAGGTAAACAGGATATGAATGTTGATTTGAAAATCCTGCCAAAAGTTTTGGAAAAATTACACAAAGCAATTGTCAGTGGAAAAATACTGGCATCACACGATGTATCTGAAGGGGGGATTATAACTTCTGTTTTTGAGATGGCATTGGGAGGAAAATGTGGGGTATCCTTACACCTTGAAGGAGTCAAAGCCCACTCTCGAGGTGAGTTTCTTTTTAATGAAACAGCAGGATGTTTTATTGTTGAAGTGCAAAACAATAAAGATCTTAATAAATTATTCAAAGGTGTACCGTTTAAAATACTGGGAAAAACAATTGAGGAAGAAAAATTAGTTGTTGATAAAATGTTTTCAGCTGATATGAAAAAACTGCAGGAAATTTGGAAAAAACCTATGAGGGAGATATTCGGATG
>JAHEZO010000307.1 GCA_023250995.1 Flavobacteriales bacterium
CATATCCGGAGAATTTGCACCTGCATTGGAAAGGGTAGTGGAATCAAAACTTATAGTGGCAGAATAAAAAAAGCCCGAAACCAGGATATTTCCGCTTTTGTCAACAGCTACACAATTGGCCTGGTCTTGGCCCCCGTTGGTTGTACTTTTTGTCCATTGTTCCATTCCATTTGAATCAAACTTAGAAAGAAAAATATTATTTGTTCCGGTATTATTAAGAGTTGCATTTCCAAAGGAAAAAGAACTACCCGAAAAATATCCGGTAACAATGGCATTTCCCATTCCATCGGTAATTACCGAATTTACAAACCCGTTAAAACCGTTTGAGCTTTTTGCCCACTGCAGTTTTCCGTCAGTGTCATACTTAGCAAGAAAAACATTTGACCCACCCGAATTGGTTAAGGTAATGCTGTCCAAAACAAGTGTGGGGCTTTCAAAAGTTCCGGCAACAAGAATATTTCCCATGTCATCCGCAGCAATAGAATAAGCATAATCTTTTCCGCTGCCGCCCGCCCTTTTGGCCCAAATCACAGTTCCGTCCTTATCATACTTTGCAAAAAACAAATCGGAATAAAAGGCCAGGCCACCGTTTTGTAGCTTTATTGAACCAAGGACAATGCTATCACCAAAGAAATAACCTGCGGCCAGAATATTACCATTGTTATCAGTGGCAATTTTTTGAATTTCATTGCGATAACTGAAAGAGGCTCCCTTTGCCCATTGCCATCCAGGTGCCTGAGAAAAGGTAAATTCTGAAAATAAAATTGCGGGGATTAAGAGTAAAAAATTAATGTTTTTCATTTTAATGATTTTTGAATCGTTTTAAGGAATTATTATTTAAGATAAATATTTTTTATTTCCAATTTCGGCTTCTGGCTTTCGAATTCAAACACTTCGGGTAAAAAGAATCAATCAAGTCATTCATCATTCCCACCCGATTTGCCTGGAATTGTTTTGAGGAGTTTGCCTTCTTTATATACTTCAATTTTTGTTAACTGCCCATCGGGTTCCCATTCGTATTGCTTACCCTCTTCTTTTCCATTTTTATAATTTTCTTCAAATTTTTTTTGTCCATCCTCATAATAATAAGTCCATTTCCCATGTTCGAGGCCATTTTTAAAAACTCCCTCGTAATCAATCTGGCCATTCGAAAAATAGCTTATTTCTTTTATTTTTTCTCCACCCGGGTTATAAAAAACAATCAGGGAAGGTTTTCCATCGGGGTATGCTTTTTCAATAACTTTTGTGTCCTGGCCGAAGGAATTTGTGGAAGATAAAATAAAACAATAAAAAACGGAAATCAATTTTAAGGACGGGGTTAAAAACCTGGCCATAGGAATTGCAATTTAATCAACCGGAACCGGAATTAATTTTAAAGGAATTTTTATCAGCTTGCTGCATTCCATACCGGTTTCCTTAATTTCATCATCATCCTCCTCAAAATACCAATTGATAATTATGGATAAACCGCTGGAATGAAGTGGTTCGAGTTTTTCGAGCAGGTCAATAAGGTATTTATGAGAGCTTGAATTAAGGTAATCCAGTTTAATGCTTATTTCTGTTTTTGGTGGATTTGTAAGTACATAATCTTTTACCCACTGAATAAGATTTTCGTAATACATATTGGCATGCTCCGGGATGGATCTTCCGGAAATTTCGAGAGTGCCGAGGTCGGCATTGAATTTTACATCGGGGCTGTTGTGCGTGGCTTTTAAAATCAGAGAATCCATTATTTAATAATAATGTTTGGTGGGGTTAAAAGTAGAAAATTAATTAATATGGTTAGAAACGGAATACAAATTTAAGGTTCAGCCGTCTTGCCGTTAAATAATTCGGTACGGCATACTGCCTGTTGGTAATATCTTTTATCCAGATATAAGAAATGGTATTGTTAATCTGGAGCAAATTAAAAATTTCCATGCTCATCCAGATGGAGGTAAAATGGCGAAAGGGATTTTTTTCGGGTAAAATTTTTTCTTCCCCCTTCAGTTGAGCCGAAAAACCTATATCCACTCTGCGGTAAGCCGGAATTCTGAGGGTATCTTTATATTTTTCATAGGAGGGCGGGCCAAAAGGAAGACCACTTCCGTAAAGAAGGTTCAGGTGCATTTTATATTCGGGGTGTTTGGGAAAGTAATCCTGAAAAAACAATCCGAAATTAACCCTTTGATCAGTGGGCCTTGGAATATATCCCGGCTCAATTTTTACACTGTCGGTAACAATGTCATCCTGAGTATAACCATAAATTATTTTTTCACCTTTTGCGTTGAAATAGTTGTAATAATAATCATTGGTAATGTCTTCTTTTACCTGCATAACTGATAAGCTGGCCCAGGATTCAATTCCCCTAACGAATTCGCCATTTACTTTAGAATCAATCCCCATGGCATATCCATTTGAGTTGTTTGTAGCATAATACCTTATTCGAACATTGTCAATTTCATATGGAATGAGGTGGTAAAAATTTTTAAAATATATTTCAGAAATCAGTTTAAATGGGCGTTCCCAGGCCTTAAAATCGTAATCGGTGCCCAAAACGTAATGAATAGAAGTTTGGGCTTTAATGTTGTAATTGATATTTCCTTTCAAATCGCGCATCTCACGGTAAAAAGGAGGCTGCTGATAAATTCCGGAGGAAGCCTTAAAAAGTAAATTTTTATTTTTTTTCGGTTTATATGAAAGGGTGGCACGTGGGCTCGCAAGGAATTGATTATTTAAATCCCAGAAATTCCCTCTTGCCCCTGCCGTAAAAATTATCAGCGAGGAATCTTTGAGATGAACGGAGAAATTTTCCTGTACATATCCTGAGGCACGGTTTGTTTCCAGATGATTATCGGCAATGAGAACTTCACTTAGTGGTACAGTTTGTTGAGGCCGGGAGGAGGCATTTGGGTAACCTATGTAATCAAAAGGATGAGGAAGGGAATACCCTGCGGAATCGAGCATGGTCCATTCATGAAGTTCATCAAGGATGGATTCATGCTGTAATTTTGCGCCCCAT
>JAHEZO010000308.1 GCA_023250995.1 Flavobacteriales bacterium
AAACGGTAATTAATTCGGCCGGAGAAATTGGAATTTCAGATTTCCAACCGGTTGAAAAATTTATGGAAGCGGGGTTGTTCGATGAGCATCATTCTGTCCGAAACGCGGTGATAGGATCAATTAAAAAGATGGGGGAAAAAAATCCGGCTCCGGTTTTGGCATTTGCTAAAAAGTTTCTTCATCACCCGAATAAAGAAATAAGAAGGGAAATCTGCCACGGAATAGAACTAAGGGGAAGAAAATATCCGCAGGACATTTTGCCCCTTTTAAAAGAACTTCAGCACGATAAAACAGCCCGGGTAAGGAATACCCTAATTCATGTACTTGGTCAAATTTCCTACAAAAAGGGCTGCCTGGAAATTGTAATTGCCCACCTGAACAACTGGGAAAATAAAGAATTGGTAATTGAAGCATTGGATGAAATTATTGATGTTCATGAAAGGTATAAGAATTTTGCAGTTCGCACTCAGGAGGATTCCATAAATTACATCCGGGAAAACTTCGGAAATCAAATACACTTAAAATAATCAAACGGCTCTTTACAATCAAGGCAAACATAAAGGGATTTACAGGGAGTAGAACCAAACTGGCTTTTTAATTCAGTGTGTAATGAGCGGCACTGCGGACAGGATATTTTTTTCGAATTTCCGGTTAAAATGTTTTTGTCATGAGAAGTTTTTTCGGGTGGTGCTATTCCGTAAGCGAGTAGCTTTTGTTTTGCTTCCTCAGTTATCCAATCGGTTGTCCAGGCAGGGGAGAGGGAGTTTTGGATTTTAACTTTTTCAAAACCTTTTGATATTAACAATTGCCTGATGTCGTCTTCAATCACTTTCATTGCCGGGCAACCGGTGTAGGTGGGGGTAATTGTAATTACCAATTCGGATTCATCCTCATTAATATTTCTTATAATTCCTAAATCGACAATGCTGATGGCCGGAATTTCGGGATCCGGAATTTCTTTCAGGATGGATAATATTTCTTCGGGGTAAATTTTTTTGGTGAGAGAATTCACTTTTTTTAGGTTGTGAAGGAATTTAGGGCAGTTCTAAGAATTTATTTTTTTTCGGAAAGTTCCGAAAACACAGCAGGAACCACTAAAATTTAATACCATTTAGACATTTATTTTAATTTCTTTCTACCCTCCCCCATGATCCCTGAAGAGACCAGCCCACTTACTCTTGAGCCTTGATCCCTTCAGGTAAAAAGGGTGAGGGTAGGAAAAGATTGTCTTATATGTCTAAAATCTAATAAAATCAATTGCCCATCTCCGACATAAATTTAATTCTTACCAACCGGAGTTCCTCCTCTGAATAACCATCCTTACCAAATTCCTTAACAGCAGATTCGATGGAGTCGGTTTGGGCTTCACGGAAATAATCAAATATTTCATCCTGCTGGTCATCGTCTAAAATTTCTCCCAGGTAATAGTTGATGTTTACTTTGGTTCCTGAATCTACAATTGATTCAATTTCGGTAATTACATTGGAGAGTTTTAATCCCTTGGCCCTGGCAATATCGTCTAATGAAAGTTTGCGGTCAATACTTTGAATAATGTAAACTTTCTGGCCCGATTTGTTTACTACTGATTTTACCACCATATCCTGTGGCCGCTCAATTTCATTTTCCTCCACATATTTTTTTATGAGGTCGATAAAAGGTTGGCCGAACTTGGCGGCTTTACCTGCTCCAACCCCGGTAATGTTCCTCATTTCTTCCATGTTTATGGGATACTGCGTTCCCATATCCTGTAATGATGGATCCTGAAAAATAACAAAGGGAGGAAGGTTTTTTTCTTTCGAAATTTTTTTGCGAAGGTCTTTTAAAGCATTAAAAAGAGTTTCATCCACTGCGGTTCCACCTGCATGTGATGCAACCATTGCATCATCATCCTCCTCTGAAATATTGGTGTAATCATGGTCTTTGGTAATTGGAAAAGAATAAGGATTAACAATGAAATCACGGCCTTTATCGGTGAGTTTTAGCAAACCATAATTTTCGATATCCTTATAAATTAACCCTGCCACAAGTGCATGGCGGATAACCCCCATCCAGTATTTTTCATCATAATCGGCCCCGCTGCCAAAAGCCGCAAGGTCATTGTGTTTATAGGATTTAACAGTTCCGGAGGATTTTCCGATTAAAATGTTGATGATGTATTTAGCTTTAAATTTTTCGTGGGTGGCTTTGATGGCTTTCATGAGCAACTGAACTTCATCCTGGCCTTCTTTTTTTTCTTTTGGATTAAGGCAGTTGTCACAGTTTTCGCAATTATCTTTTTCGTAAACCTCGCCAAAATAGTGAAGGAGATATTTTCTCCTGCACACGGAAGTTTCGGCATAGGCCACTGTTTCCATAATAAGCTGCCTCCCTATTTCCTGCTCAGCCACCGGTTTTCCGTGGAGAAACTTTTCGAGCTTTTCGATATCTTTATAGCTGTAAAAAGTAAGGCAATTACCCTCACCGCCATCCCTGCCGCCTCTTCCTGTTTCCTGATAATATCCCTCTAAACTTTTAGGAATGTCATGGTGAATTACAAAGCGAACATCCGGTTTATCTATTCCCATCCCAAAAGCAATGGTGGCAACAATAACATCCGCTTCTTCCATTAGGAATTTATCCTGGTTTTCGGTGCGCACATCAGCATCCATGCCTGCATGGTAAGGGAGAGCTTTTATGCCATTTACCTGCAATGTTTGTGCAATCTCTTCTACTTTTTTTCTGCTCAGGCAGTAAACAATTCCGGATTTTCCGGTGTTTTGTTTAATGAACCTGATTATTTCTTTTGCCACATTAACTTTAGGGCGAACCTCGTAGTGGAGGTTTGGGCGGTTAAAGGAAGAAATAAAAACTTTCGCATCGAGCATGCCAAGATTTTTCTGGATATCGTGCTGCACCTTTGGTGTTGCCGTTGCTGTGAGGGCCATTATGGGAATTTCCTGATTGATGGCTTTTATCATTTCTTTTA
>JAHEZO010000168.1 GCA_023250995.1 Flavobacteriales bacterium
TAAATAAAGCCATTGATATGGCAGAAAAGGATTACCGCGGATTGGTTATCTCTAATGAAGGAGCCAATTTCTCGGCCGGAGCAAATGTGGGAATGCTATTTATGATGGCCATTGAACAGGAATACGATGAGCTTGATTTTGCAGTCCGGGCTTTTCAGAATACCACCATGAGAGTCCGGTATTCTTCCATTCCTGTAATTGTTGCACCACATAATCTCACTCTTGGAGGCGGATGTGAAATATGCCTCCATGCCGATAAAGTAGTTGCTCATGCCGAATCTTATATTGGATTGGTTGAAATGGGAGTTGGAGTTATTCCCGGAGGTGGCGGAACCAAGGAGTTTGCCGTTCGGGCCTCCGAAGAATTTAAGGAAGGGGTTCGGATTGATGTTCTAAGGAACCGTTTCCTCACCATAGGAATGGCAAAAGTTGCAACCTCTGCTGAGGAAGCTTTTGAGCTGGGTTATCTCCGAAGAGGAATTGACGAAGTGGTAGTAAGCCGGGCGCACCAGATTGCCTATGCAAAAAAATGTGCCCTGGAATTGGCAGACAAAGGATACACCAAGCCGGTTCAGAAAAAAAATATTAAAGCATTGGGCAAGGAAGGAATGGGAATAGTTTATGTTGGGGCCGATTCCATGAGGGCGGGGAATTACATGTCGGATCACGATCAAAAAATTTCAGAAAAACTGGGATATATTCTTTGCGGTGGAGAATTATCTCAGCCTACAGAAGTTTCCGAGAAATATTTACTTGATCTGGAGAGGGAAATGTTTTTGTCTTTATGCACCGAGAAAAAAACCCTGGAGAGAATGGAAAGTTTAATTAAGACCGGGAAGATTTTGAGGAATTAATTATTGAAAAAGAAATGAGCAAACAGTTAATTCTGTCAGAGCAATTTATTGAGAATAAAATTTATTTTATTCGCGGAAAGAAGGTTATGCTTGACCGCGACCTTGCGGAAATGTATGGAGTAACAACCGGAAATTTAAACAAAGCGGTGAAGCGAAATTTAAATCGTTTTCCGGAGGAGTTTGTTTTTCAACTTACCAAAGAAGAACTGCGGAATTTGATATTCCAAATTGGAATATCAAAAAAAGATCGAATAAACTTGAAGTTCCAATTTGGAACATCAAGTTGGGGTGGAACAAGAAAACTGCCGTATGCCTTCACCGAACACGGTGTTCCCATGCTTGCAACTGTGATTCGCAGTGAACGTGCGGATAAAATCACAATTTTGGTTATTAAAACTTTTGTGAAAGTTGGCGAAATTATAGCCAACAATAAGGAAATTGCGGCAAAATTAAAAGAACTTGAATCAAAATCCGACAAACACGATAAAGAAATTCAACTGATATTTCAGGCAATAAAAGAACTGATTGAAACAAAAAAATCAGATGCAACACCACGAAAACAAGTGGGGTATAAATATTTACAAACCGAAAAATAAAACACTCAACCCATAAATCCATCTTATCTATGAACGCATACATTGTAGCCGCCAAACGCTCAGCCGTTGGCAAAGCCCCCCGGGGGTTATTCCGTTTTACCAGACCTGACGACCTGGCCGCAGAAGTCATTCGTCAAATGTTAAAAGATATTCCGAATCTTGAAAAAGAAAAGATTGACGATGTGATAGTAGGAAATGCCATGCCCGAAGCCGAACAAGGCTTGAATATGGCCCGACTTATTTCTTTAATGGCCCTGGATACTGATAAAGTTCCGGGAATGACGGTAAACAGGTATTGTTCTTCGGGACTGGAAACCATTGCCATTGCTTCAGCAAAAATTAACAGCGGGCTGGCCGACTGCATTATTGCCGGAGGAGCTGAAAGCATGAGTGTAATTCCAATGGGAGGATGGAGGATTGTTCCGAATTCGGAAGTGGCTAAGAACCACCCTGGCTGGTACTGGGGTATGGGCCTCACTGCCGAAGCAGTTGCAACACAGTACAAAATTTCGAGAGAAGATCAGGATAATTTCGCTTTTAACTCGCATCAAAAAGCCATCAAAGCCATTGAGGAAGGTAAATTTAAAACAGGCATTACCCCAGTGAAAGTGAAAGAAACATATCTTGATAAAAACGAAAAAAGACAAACGCGGGAATTTTCGGTTGAAACAGATGAAGGCCCCCGAAAGGACACTACCGTGGCCGCTCTTTCAAAATTAAAACCTGTTTTTTCACAGGGCGGATCGGTAACTGCAGGCAACTCTTCGCAAATGTCGGATGGTGCGGCTTTCGTTGTTGTAATGTCGGAAAAAATGATGAAAGAGCTAAACCTTAAACCTATTGCCCGGCTGGTAACCTATGCTGTTGCAGGTGTGGAGCCAAAACTAATGGGAATTGGCCCGATTGCCGCTATTCCCAAAGCCCTTCAAAAAGCAGGACTTAAACAAAGCGACATTGATTTATTTGAATTGAATGAGGCTTTTGCTTCGCAGTCGCTGGCAGTTGTTCGAACTCTCGGATTAAATCCGGAATTGGTGAATGTGAACGGAGGGGCCATAGCCCTGGGGCATCCCCTTGGCTGCAGCGGAGCAAAACTTTCAGTTCAGGTTTTTGATGAGCTGAAAAGGAGAAATAAAAAATATGGTATGGTAACCATGTGCGTGGGAACAGGACAGGGTGCTGCAGGTATTTTTGAAATGATGAATTAGAAATTATTTTTGAAGTACAATGAAAATGGACAAAACAAGTATTAAAAAATTCAGGAATGGTGAGGAGCCAAATGATTTGGCTTTTTGGTTAACAAAAACGCCTTTGGAAAGGTTAGAGGCGTTAGAATTTTTAAGACAACAATATGATAGCACTTCCAAAAGATTACAAAGAGTTTATACAATTGTTAAACAAAAATAAATTGTAAGAAAAAAATAAAATTTAACCCTTAATCTCAAACCTCAATTCTCAATTCTAAATTTATGGAAACACTTGAAAAAAAATCGCCTGCAGAAGCTTCGGCCAAAGCAGCAAAAACCGCTCTCAAAGGAGGCGAATTCCTCATCAAAGAAACCGAGGCACAGGATATTTTTATCCCCGAAGAGTTCGGTGAGGAGCAAGGGATGATTGCACAAACCTGTAAAGATTTTATCTCGCAGGAAGTTCATCCGAACCTGGATAAAATTGACCATCAGGAAAACAATATCATGGTTACTCTTCTTAACAGAGCCGGGGAACTCGGTTTGCTGGGAATTTCAATTCCCGAGGAGTATGGTGGCTTTGGAAAAGATTTTATCACCGGAATGCTTGTTACCGAAGCACTCGGGCCCGGCCATTCTTTTATGGTGGCAATTTCGGCCCATACAGGCATCGGCACACTCCCCATTTTATATTACGGAACCGAAGCTCAAAAGAAAAAATATCTCCCAAAACTTTCGAGCGGTGAATGGAAGGCATGTTATTGTTTAACCGAACCGGGTTCCGGCTCTGATGCAAATTCGGGAAAAACAAAGGCCACCCTTTCTCCTGATGGAAAGCATTATCTCATTAACGGACAAAAGATGTGGATTACAAATGGAGGATTTGCAGATGTGTTTATTGTATTCGCAAAAATTGACAACGATAAAAATCTCAGCGCATTTATTGTGGAGAAGAATGAAGGAATTACTCTGAATCCTGAAGAGAATAAAATGGGAATTAAGGGTTCTTCTACGAGACAGGTTTTTTTTAATAACAGCAAAGTACCGGTTGAAAATTTACTTGGAGAAAGAGAAGGCGGTTTTAAAATTGCCGTAAATATTTTAAACATTGGCCGGATAAAACTTGCTGCCGGAACTTTGGGCGGGGCAAAAGAAGTTATCAACCAATCGGTAAAATACGCCAATGAGAGAAAACAATTCGGAAAATCTATTTCTTCTTTTGGTGCCATTAAACACAAACTTGCCGAACAGGCGGCCCGTGTTTATGCACTCGAATCGGCAACATACCGTTGCAGCCGGAATATTGAAGACGCTATTTCTGCCTTGCAATTGCAGGGAGCAGATAAAGGAACTGCCACCCGAAAAGGAACTGAGCAATATGCAGCTGAATGTGCCATGTTAAAGGTTTTTGGTTCCGAAGTGGTTGATTTTGTTATTGATGAAGGGGTTCAGATTTTTGGGGGTATGGGATACTCTGAAGAAGCACCCATGGCCCGTGCCTACCGCGATTCAAGAATTAACAGGATTTTTGAAGGAACCAACGAAATTAACCGAATGCTCACCGTGGATATGTTGTTGAAAAGAGCCATGAAAGGTGAATTGGATTTGATGGGCCCGGCAATGAAAGTGGCAGGTGAACTAATGTCGGTTCCTGACTTTGGCGAACGGGACGACTCCCTTTTTTCGGCCGAAAAGAAATATGTTCAGAACTTTAAAAAGGCAGTGCTAATGACAGCCGGTGCCGCAGCACAAAAGCTCATGATGAAACTGGCCGATGAGCAGGAAGTATTAATGAACATTGCCGATATGTGCATTGACACCTATGTTTCGGAATCTGTTTTATTGCGCACCGAAAAATTAACTGGGATGAAAGGTGAGGCGGAGTGTTCAAACCAAATAGAAATGATGCGGGTTTATATAAACGATGCGGCCGACAGAATAAACAAAAATGGCAAAGATGCTCTGAATTCTTTTGCCGATGGGGATGAACTAAGAGTGATGCTGATGGGTTTGAAAAGGTTTACTAAAGGGGTTCCTTTTAATGTAAAAGACTCAAGGCGAAAAGTGGCTGATAAAATTATTGGGGAGAATAAATACTGCTTTTAAAAAAATTGACCGAAGACGGAAGACCGGAGCATGAAGTTTTCCTCCGTCTTCGGTTTATTACCCTCTTATAACTGATGTTACGCAAAAACATTAATTTCCAAAATACAAATATCAAAATACAAATAATATTCAATATCAAAATTTCAATTATCAAACCGTCTGCTGACTTGATTTTTCGATTATTGTCGAAAAAATCTTCTTTAGCGGTTTAGAATTTTCTTAATTGGTCATTGGAATTTTTTTGCAATTTGATTATTGTTATTTGTTATTTGAAATAGAGATGTGCATAACATCATTTATAATTAACTTTTGCGGCAATTATTAATTGCACTTTTTTCCCATTCTTCATTGTACCGTGGATTATTTGATTTTATCCTCCGGATTTCAAAATGATTTTTTTCCTTCCTTTGCTAACCATAGAAATTGAATCCTTCAATTAAATTTTTTTTGCGCCAATTTGGAGTTCCATGTCATTAATTATTCAAAGTGATTTACTTCAAACGGATACGGTTAAACACGATAGTGTTCCCTTGGTAATTCAACCAGACACTATTTTGCCCGATTCTTCAGTATTAAATTCTGTTCATGATTCAACTAATCAAATTGAATTTAAAGACAGCGTATCATCCCCAAAAGAAAAAAATCCTCCTGAAAAAATAATTTCCCGCGACACAACATCTGGGGCAAAAAACTTTTCTTTCCCATCACCTGATAAAAAAAAAGATTCGCTTCCTGTTTCTCCTTATCTGAGTTCCGATACCATGGTTCAATCACCGGATTCAGCCATTGTAATAATTAACGATACCACAGAAAAAATTCAGGTTACGGAAAAAAAAGAAGAAGAATTTCTGATTGAGCAATTGAGAAAAAATGAAAACAGTTTTTGGGTTTTAATTCTTTTCCTGGTGGTTTTTTCGGTTCTTGCCTGGGTAAAAGTTTCTTATTCAAAACGCCTAAGACAATTTTTCGATGCATATTTGAATAACAGGTATATCAGGCAACTTCTGAGAGAAGAATTTGTCTTTTCCCATCCCGTTTCCGTTGCTCTTTCAGGGATATATCTAGTAACAGGATCCCTTCTACTTTTAAAAGCCAATAGTTGCTTTCACTGGAATTTTTTTACCGATACAAACTCCGCTGACCAATCTTTGGTTTTCCTGGTTTTCATAAAAATCCTTGCTGCCATAGCTTTTTTTTATTTTTCAAAAATCTTTCTCATCCGGCTTAGTGCAAAACTTTTTTCAGCTAATCAGGAAATAAACGAATACCTTTTTAACCTAATTTTATTCAATAATATTTTGGGCTTTTTATTTTTGCCATTAGCAACATTGGTTGTTTTTTCGAATGTGTTTTCAGAGCG
This sequence comes from Flavobacteriales bacterium, assembly GCA_023250995.1. Lineage (GTDB taxonomy): Bacteria > Bacteroidota > Bacteroidia > Flavobacteriales_H > JAHEZO01 > JAHEZO01. The sequence continues at coordinate 6,104 of JAHEZO010000168.1, forward strand.
GTCAATTCTCCTGTTTTCGGGTGGAATGGCCTTGTTATCCTTTCTTTTCCGGATTGTTAAATGCTTTTACATTGGAAGCAGCACAACAAAATTTTCAATATGGTATATAATTTTATACATTTGCACCCTCGAGTTTTTACCCTTAATTATTGTTATTAAGGCTTTAACAGGCAGGAGTTAAGTGAATTGGAAGTTCCTTTAGGTAATTTTTTTAAATACCGTTCAATTTGAAAATTAAAAACATCCTGGTTTCCCAACCCAAACCCGAATCTGAAAAATCGCCCTACCTGGAACTGGCAAAAAAGTTCGGTTTAAAAATGGATTTCCGTCCTTTTATTCACGTGGAAGGAGTTCCCGCCCAGGAATTCAGAAAGGAACGAATAAATATTTTAGACCATCCCGGAATTATTTTTACCAGCCGAAATGCGGTGGACCATTTTTTCAGGATGTGTACTGAAATGAGAATTACGGTTCCCGAGAGCATGAAATATTTCTGTATGTCGGAGTCGACTGCCTATTACCTTCAGAAATATGTGGTTTATAGGAAGCGAAAGATTTTTTTTGGAAAACAGGTTATTGAAGATTTGGTTCCTCTATTAAAAAAATACAAAGATGAACGCTATTTGCTCCCTTGCTCAGATATTTTAAAGGATGAAATCCCCAGGGTATTATTGTTTCATAAAATTCGTTTTTCAAAAGCTGTTTTGTACAGAACCGTTTGCAGCGATTTATCCGATTTGGCCGATGTGAATTACGACATGCTGGTTTTCTTCAGCCCTTCGGGAATAAAATCACTTTTTAAAAATTTTCCTGATTTTAAACAGAACAAAACCAAAATTGCTGCTTTCGGGCCTACCACTGCAAAAGCCGTTGAGCAATATGGCCTGTCGCTGGATGTTCATGCACCCACCCCGGCCGCTCCTTCAATGACTATGGCCATTGAGAATTTTGTGAAAGAGGAAGGAAACGGGAAGCCAAAAAAATCCCTTCTTAAAAAGAAGAAGTAGAATCAAGGGCAATTATTCTTTTTTTTCTCAGATTTTTTCAGGCAAAGTGCAAATCCTGCCCTTATTTACCCCTTTCAAATAATCCATCAATGGAGCAAAATAATCAACCATGGCCTTTGCACTCATATCGGTTCCAATGTGTTTCTTCAAATGCTCCCGCCAGTCTACACTTGCACCGGGGTACATTAAAGCCTTGAAAAAATCTCCCACTTCCCGGCTCCCCGAATAATTAGTGGCATGAGGGTCTTGTTTCAAAATGTTTTTCGCGATGTGGTCGTGAAACTGGAACAGTAAAACGAATGACATGGCATAATCATAATACTGCGCAGCATCGTTATTAATATGGGTTTTTGATGCGGCATCGCAAAATTCTTCTCCCCTTTCACCGGGAGGAACAATCCCCTGGTATTTTTTCACCAATTCCCACCATCGCTTGTTAAATTCATTTACCGGAAGATTTTTTGCATATAAATCGTGCTCAAATTCAGTCATTACCCCTGCTCCCCAGGGGATAACTATGATATAATTCAATGCCTCTTTTAATAAGGTTTGCATCTCCTGATTCTTATCCGTCTTTTCTTCTTTTGGCAGCAACCCCTTACTCATTAGAAAAGGTTTTTGCATAGATGCCATCCCAATTAAACTACCCATGGCTTCGTGATACGCCCTGTTTGCTCCGGCCCTTAAAACAAAAGGAACATCGGGATTTGTATAGGTTTTATAATAATAAATATGGCCAAGTTCATGAAGAGTTGTTTCCCACCATTCGGAATTTGGTTCCACACTCATTAAGGAGCGTACATCCTTATCCAAATTAATATGCCAGGCAGAGGCATGATTGTTCTTTTTATATTTTGCATCTTTTGGCAGAGGATATAAGCTGGATTTCTCATAAAATGATTGCGGCAAAGAATCGAAACCTAAACTGACGTAAAAATTTTCGGCCTCCTTAACAATCCATGGGGCAGATTTTTTCTTTAACACTTTATCCAGGTCCATTCCCTTTACTTCTACCATTGATGTCCATTCCTGACCCCAGCGGTTTGGAAGCCAGTGGGCGGGAAGCATTTCGGGAACCGGTTCTTTGTATTTTTCGGCAAGCGTATAGCGGGCCCAGGTATGCAGTTCGCGATAGAGGGGCCAAATATCAGTAATCATATCCGTGCAAATTTTCATTAATTCTTCGGTCGACATACCGTATTCCGACACCTGATAATCAAAAAAATCATGATAAGAAAGTGCCTGAACCGATTTGTTGCGCAGGTTTTGTAAGTTGCCCAAGCCTGTTTTCAAATCTTTTCCAACCTCTTTGCTTGCTTCCCAGGCTTCAAGCCTTTCCTGCAGGTTAGTTGATTCTTTAAGAATTTTATCAATATCATTTGTTGTAACCGATTTCCCTTTTAGTTTAAAATCGAAACCGAAAAGTTTTTTTGTCTGTTCCGTGTCGGCCTTAATTTTTTCTTTCACAATTTCACCCGCAGTTTCGGGATTTCCACCGGCTGCATATAACATCGCTTTGAGCTGCTTAACCTGGAGAGGTACAAGTTTATCCTGCATTGAAATATATT
>JAHEZO010000309.1 GCA_023250995.1 Flavobacteriales bacterium
GGTGAATCTTTCGGAGGTAACATACAAAACAGTTTTTCCCGGGTGAAGATTTTTTACTTCAATGCCGATGGAATGGGCAAGGTGAGTTTTACCCAAGCCAACTCCCCCATAAATTAAAAGAGGGTTAAAAGCAGTGCCTCCGGGTTTTTTGGAAACGGCAAAACCTGCTGAGCGTGCAAGACGGTTGCAATCTCCTTCTACAAAATTATCGAAGGAATAGTTGGGGTTTAACTGTGAATCAACATTTATTTTTTTCAGGCCGGGAATAATGAAAGGATTCCGGATGGAACGGTTACCCATATCAATAGGAACGGAGACGGGAAGATTTTTTACCGCGTTTCGGTTGGTGGCCGGAATTTTTACTGTGTAGGGCTTGCTGGAATTAAAACTGTTTTCCAATACAATGCTATACTCCAGTTTTCCTTCGGTTCCTAATTCTTTTTTAACGGTTTTGCGAAGAAGGGTGATGTAGTGCTCTTCCAACCATTCATAGAAAAACTGACTGGGGACCTGGATGGTTAAAACATTGCTTTTTAATTTTACCGGTATGATGGGTTCAAACCAGGTTTTAAAACTTTGCAAGTTTACATTATCCCTAATAATTTCCAGACAGTTTTTCCATACGCTTTCGTGTGGTTTGTCCATTTAATTTGTTCAGTAAATATATTTAACAATAATTTTTTTCCGCTCAAAAAATTTATTTTTTCTCCTCCTCCTGCCCTCCATTTCAAATTGTTATTAATAACCTCGCAAAGATATTTTTTTTATCAAACAAAAAATTAATTTCAGAAAAAATAAAAATTATTTTTTTTTGTCATCAATTCAAAATTTTTACAGGTATTGAATGGTGAATTTAATTCTTATTTTATCGAAAAGAAATTTGTTTTTGTAAATAATTTTTTCCATTTTCCCCGTTTCATAAAACAATCTATTTTCCCCAGCCGGATGCCGGCCCAACCTACCTGTGCAATCAGAACATCAGCATTCATGCGGTTTTTAACTACTACCGGCTCATTTAAAAAAGTGTGCGTGTGGCCGCCAAGAATAATATCAATTCCCGATGATTCCCTTGCAAGAGTAAGGTCATCCACTTTTTTCTCTTCATATTTATATCCCAGGTGCGAAAGGCAAATCACCAGATGGCATTTCATTTCGTTTTTCAGGAATCCGCACATTTTTTCTGCTTCGGCCAGTGGATCACGGTAAACTGTTTTGCCAAATAATTTTTTTTCTACCAGTCCTTTCAGTTCAATGCCAAGTCCGAAAACGCCAATTTTAATTTCATCTTTCAAAAAAATTTTATAAGGTATAGTTTTGCCATTCATAATGGTTTCTGAAAAATCATAGTTAGAGCAAATAAAGGGGAACCCGGCATGAGGAAGCATTTTCACAAGGCCTTCCAGACCATTGTCAAAATCGTGGTTCCCAACAGTACATGCATCGTATTTCATCCTGGTCATCAGTTTAAATTCCAGCTCTCCTCCAAAGAGGTTGAAATAGGGAGTGCCCTGAAAAACATCCCCCGCATCCAGCAGCAGCACATTTTTTTCTTCCTTCCTTATTTTTTCAATGAGGGTGGCACGTTTGGCCATTCCTCCCAGACCGGCATATTTGGGATCATTTGCCGGAAAAGGATCAATGCGGCTATGCATATCATTGGTGTGCAATATGGTTAAATGCACCAGGTCATTTCTTAAAGAATTTTCAAAATAATTATCGGAAGAAAACAGTGAATTTGGCAAGGCCGAAAAAATTGTAATACCGGCAGTTCCAAACAATGATTTTTGTAAAAATTCTCTCCTAGTGTACATAATAAATCCTTCCGTCAAAGGTAGAATTAATTGATTTTCCTTTTTCCTTTTCTTCCACAATAAATTCAATGATGGCATCCCGCACTTTTATCTTCAGGTCTTCACGGTTTAAAGGATTGGAAAAAAAAGAATATTTATCACCCCCGTTGGCAAGGTAATCTGATGTTACAACTTTAAACGTAGAAGTTGAATCGAAAAGTTTTCCATTCACTTCCATCAAAACAGGTTGTTCATTTTCAATACCCATTTTTATCCCTGATACCGGAGCTCCTCCGGTTTTGGCAAGGTATTCAAAAAGCATTTTAAAACTTTTTCCGCTGATGGTTACCACCGACAATTCATTCTCAAAAGGCATCAGTTCAAACACCTTTCCTCTGGTAATTTCTCCTTTGGGTAAAGAAGTACGTAACCCTCCGTTGTTAAGGATACATAAATTTATCTTTTTGCCGTCTTCGGGATGATAATAATCATTCGATTTTTTCAAAATCAAATCGGCCACAAAATTTCCAAGCAATCCTTCGGGATTATCTTTGGTCATTGCAACTTCCGAAAAATTTAATACCTCATTCATGGTTTTATCCATATGATTTTTATAGGGTGAAATTTCAGCGGTAAAGGCACTGTCGTTTTTCACCAGCGAATCTTTTAAATCAAAATACGAAGAGTTAAGGGAACTAACCTGGTAATAAGGGGAACAGGAAAATAATATTAAAGAAAAACAGAGCGAAAAAAATTTCATGGGTTAATAACTTTGTTTAAAACTACAATATTTTACGGGTGAATTTCAGAAAACGATATGTCTACATTTGCCCAATTCAATTAATGCAAAAAAACATTTTTTAAGGAGTCAGATATGCTTTCAATACTAACAAAAAAGATAATTTCGGAAGATAAAACCGCAACCATTTTTGTCAATTTTCTCCTTACCCTTGCACAGGAAGGTTTTCCGGAGGTGGCTTCTTTTTTTAATGAGGACCCCGAATTTTCTACTAGGCCAAACATTTCACCCGATGCTTCCGAAGAATTCCTTCTTGTTGTTTTTGCCGGAAACCTCAAACTTCTTTCCGATCGTTTTCATGATTACCAGGGAGCCCGGCTCACCGAACTTATTTTAA
>JAHEZO010000028.1 GCA_023250995.1 Flavobacteriales bacterium
AAAATTTCTAAATATGCTTATGGCACTGATTACCATCTTGTAATTAAAGAAAAACTTAAAAACCTTTTTTCTTTCATAAGCGAAAATGTTGGTGAGATAAGCGGACGGGCTTTTGTTGACTCTGCCCCTGTAATGGATAAGGTTTGGGCAGCAAGAGGAGGTTTAGGTTGGGTAGGAAAAAATTCAAACCTGATTAACAAAAAATCAGGGTCCTTTTTTTTTGTTGCAGAATTGATTGTGGATATTGAATTGGACTACGATCTCCCAATTAAAGATTTTTGCGGAACCTGTACTGCCTGCATTGATGCATGCCCTACTGAGGCAATTGTAGAGCCCTATGTGGTGGATGGAAGTAAATGCATTTCTTATTTTACAATTGAACTTAAAAATTCAATTCCCCTGGAAATGAAAGGAAAATTTGAAAACTGGGCTTTTGGTTGCGATATTTGCCAGGATGTTTGTCCATGGAACCGGTTTTCTTCTCCCCACCACGAACCTTTGTTCAATCCCTCCCCGAACCAATTGGAAATGACCTCAAAAGATTGGAGTGAAATTACCGAAGGTGTTTTCGGGGAGTTATTCCGAAATTCTCCTTTAAGCCGGACCGGTTTAAAAGGGATGAAAAGAAATATTGATTTTTTAAAATAAAAACCCCCATCTTGATTTTTTTAAGACGGGGGTTTTTAATAAGAAGGAAAAACAATGAACGGGCCTGGTCAAATTGCCTGATAAACTTCTTTAACCAAATGGGAATATTGAGTGCCAAAGGTTGCAATGCACCATGCCTGTAATGCCAATGCTTCTTCTTTTTTCAACCATTTCAGCGCTTTAACAAGTTCCTTTTTGAATAGGTTGTTGTCGAAACTCACGCGCTGGAGAACTAGTTTTGTCATCTCTAGCATAATTCTGATGAATTAAAAAAGTTATTAAAATGTCTTTGAATAATTAGAATTATACGATAAAAGTATGAATTGGTTAGATGAAATTGAACTAACCCTGAATAATTTTATTAACAAAAGGTGTTGAAAAAAAATTATTCATTGGTTTCGCTCCAGCGAAAAGTGGGATGGACAATTCCTGTCAGGTCTAATACCCGATCAATAACAGTTTGGGCAAGGGCACTAAAATCTTTCGGACGACTATAAAAGGATGGAGAGGCAGGACAAATAGTTGCCCCGGCTTCGGTTAATGTTTTCATATTGTTAATGTGAATTAAACTCAAAGGTGTTTCCCGGGTAACCAAAATCAGTTTCCTCCTTTCCTTTAAAATAACATCAGCGGCACGGCTTGTTAAATCATCAGAGATCCCAGATGCAATGCGGCCCAAAGTGCCCATGGAGCAAGGACAAATTATCATGGATTGGTATTGGGCCGAACCCGAGGCGAAGGGTGCTGTAAAATCATTTTTTGAATAAAAGGAAAAAAGATCATTGTTAAACGGAAAAGGATTTTTTCGTAATAAATCTACTTTAATATTTTTTCCTGATTTTTTTGTTTTCTTTTCCACAAGGGATTTCCCCAATTCATGCTCCCATACCAGTTTGGCATTTTCAGACATAATGATTCCCACCTTTTCAATCTGATTTTTGAATAAAATCAATTTTTCAAGCAAAACTCTTGCATAAATAGAACCACTTGCCCCAGTGATAGCCACAACTATTTTTAGATTTTTCTTTTTCATTTCTTGTAAATATTTTCTATCAGTCCTCAATTTTCAAAATTTCCTTTACCATATTCTTTTCTTCTTCTTTAGGTTTATTTTCGGTGTTTTCTCCAAATTGATACCTGACAGTATAATACAAGGCAGAATTGTAAGAGCCGCCAAAAATACCTGAACTTGTGATTCCAAAAAATCCAAATTGGGATAAAATCGCATAATCTCTTACTGGAATTACCGATCTTGCGGCCTTTATTTCAACAGAAATTTTTTTTGTCAAAAAATAACTGCCACCACCGGTAATTGCAATTTCGGATTTTTTGAAAGGCGATCTGTTTGGTACTTCACCACTAATATCATATTCTTTATGGGAACCCGCTATTAACCTGCCATAGGAAAGTCCACCGGCAAAATAAATTTTTTTATAATAATATCTGAACAAAACAGGAATTTCAAAATAGGATAACTTAATCAAATATGGAGGAATTCCTTTTTCGGGATTTGCAGGTCTGCGGCTTCCTTTTTGAACAAATTGCAGTTCCATTTGCAAAGATTTATTTTCCCAGCCAAAATCATTGCTCAAACTTCCGCCAAGAATCAACCCGGGTTTATCAAAACCCGAATATCCATCTCCGTCAATTTGGGTTAATGAAAGCCCGGAGAAAAGGCCTGAATTAAATGAGCTTTGCCCCCAAGTGAATTCCGGAATCAGGCAAATGAAAAAGGTTGAAAAGTAAATAAAATTTACAAGGAGAATGTTTTGCATTTCAAAGTAATAAATGGCAAAAATACTATTACCTCCAAAATTGGTTTTTTTGCCAAGGGTAAAAAAATCGCATTAATTTTTTACCGGGGATTCATTTGCTTGAATAACCTCATAGGTTCCTGAGTGGTAAATGACAGAAATTATTAAGCAATCGGCAGGTTTCCAGCTGTTGTTTAGTTGAATGGAATATTCAAAAGTGGCGGTATCATGAAGGATGGGCGGAGGCAAGTCGACCCCGAAGGTTCCATTAAGTGATTTTCGAAAAACATGGCGGTGATCATAGTTCGGGATGTTAGTGGCACCATCCAATTGCCAGTCAATAACATGGTCTTCAATTAGAAATACCTGAAGTTTGTAAGACCCGGTGTCGTCTGAAAGCCATTTAATTTTTACTTTAGAAATCAATTGCTTTTGTAAATCAGAAAAGGTATTAGTTGTTTGAATGGATATCTTTGCAGAATCATTTATAAGCTTCGAAATAGCATTTGGCCATGAACCTTTGGGCAAAACTTTATCCCCGCTCCCATCATCTTTCCGGCAAACCATTGCAGATGGGGTTCCCCAAACGGAATAAGAAGAAAAGAAATCATTTCCTTCGGGGGTTCTGAAATCAGTTAAATAGGAGGTATCCGGGGGATAATGGGGATTTGCAAAACCACCGGCATGAAAAGCAACCGGGATTAATTTTTTTCCGAAAATACTATCAAGCCGAGCAATTTCTCTGGCCCCGTCAGGGCAGGCGGTGCATGTATGGCCGGTAAATTCTTCAACAAGAAGGTAACGGGTATAATCATTGGTTTGATGAGTTGTATCATTGGAGACAGGCATGTTTTCGAAAGGATTTTCCACTTTATCACAGGAAATAATCAGAAAAAAGGAAAAAAAGAAAATAATGAAATGATTTTTTTGGTTCATGGTATTAAAAGCTGGATAAAATGGTAAGTGAAATTCCGTTAGATGCAGGGACGTTTCTGCAAACCCCTCCAACGCAAAATATGCCCGCTCTTTGTTTTCCGTAATTAATAATAAACCGGGTGGTTTCAAGAGTGTATCCCAGAGAAAAAAAATAATAATGAATCCTTTTATTTGAATCTTTGTTTCCGTAATTATATTGGTCCATCACGGCCAAAAACCAATTTGGCGAATACGAATATTCAAGAATTCCTGTAGCCCAGTCCCCCTGATCTTTTTTTGTAATTAAATTCTGAATTTCACTCCGGATAGAATGCTTTTTTGAAATTTTATATTGAATTTCAAGAATCCCCACATCCGAATAAATCATTCCTTTATTAACCTTTCCTTGTATCACATCAATATTAAAAGCAAGGTTTGCGTAGGTTAAAATCATTTTTAGTTTATCGGTAATTTTTTTTGAAAACTCAATGTTAAAATCTTTAAAATAAGTATCCCTTCCTATTTTAAAAAAATCCGACCTGTAACCAATTCTCGTAGTATCCATATCATTTAGGTGAATAGTATCAATGTTGTTTACCATTGATACATTTATCAATATGTTGGCACCCCTTTTTCCTCCCAAAAAAGTTTCCTTTTTTAATTTATAAATCAGCTCTCCCTGAAATGCCATTTCCCCTTTGGATTGTGAAGCATAGGGGTAAAGCGTTGCAAGCAAATTATATGTGTGCTGCCTTGTTAAAGGAGGCATATAATTGATGAGTAATTCAGGAGGGACTGATTTCGCATTTCGATCTGTTCTGAAATCCATGTTATCCGTCCTTTTTGCCGAAAGAGAAATTCCAAATCCTGGTTTTGAATAGCTTGCCTGAGTCAGAAAAGCTTGTCCCGGCTTGTAATTATAATCATAAACACTTCCACTCTGGTATGGATAGGGATCGTTCATCTTATAAGCATATTCCGAGAAAAGGGAAAATCCATTGTAAATCAAGTTTGCCCTCCCGGCAAATGCAGCTACATTTTCAGGCAGGTTATAAGTTGAATTCTGATCTTTTTCATATTTGCTGATGGCACTTCCTCCAAAAATAAATTTTATTTTATTCTCTTTCCCTGTTATAACCGGATTAATACTTTGTGAAATGGATGAGCTGTCGGAACTATTATTTACCAAAGTTTGCTCTTGTCCAGATTCTTCATGGCTGAAAAGCTCGTTCACATTTATTTCGATGTCTGTTCCCCGAAGGATTCCTTCGCCATAGGTGAAATATTTTCTCATTTTCCCAATCAATCCCTTCATGTAAATTCCTGAATAGGGCCTGTAAAAAATTCTCAATCCATCCATGGCATTATCATACCCAAGGCCTCTTTCTTCGTAACTTCTGAAAATCAAACCACTCCCAAACTGCTCATAATAATTTCCGGCCGTAACTGTTAAATTTTTATTCGTAAATGAAGCATAACGATAGGGGAATCCGCTTCCGCGATATCCTGAAGGAAAACCCTGCAAGGCATTGAGATAACTTTCATAACGGATTCCTGCAGAAAAATTTTGATTGGTATAATTAATATTTGAAAAACCATTCATAAGAATTTTTTCTGGAACCGGTGGAGCTCCAATGGCTGAATCGGGGTTGTAATACTGGGCATCCATCTGCAGGTTTCCGTGAATTTCTCCTTGCCTTAAGGTTTGCTCAATTGATTGGCAATAAACGGCACTCCCAAAACCCTTCCATTTCGGGAAAACGCCCCCCATGATTACAAGGATAAAATACAAAACCGGAAAAACAAAAATGTTTTTCAATGATTGAAAAATAAAGTTTATCGCAAAGTTAATTTTTACCTTCCACCGGGGTTTCTTTCGGTGAATGATTTTCACTGTTCGCCATTTTTTGAATTAATCCAAAAAGGATGTCCTCATCCCCGGGGGAATAAGAATTATGTTCCCAAACGATTTCTTTTTGGCCGTTAAGCAAAAATGTATGAGGAACATTAATCACATTTAAGGCTCTTTTGAAATTGCTGTTCGGGTCAATATAAACTTCGAAATCCCATCCCTGCCCGTTTACATAAGGGGCTACTTTTCCCATGTTCCTTGAATCATCAATGGAGATGGCAATCAGCTTCACTCCTGTTTTTTCTTTCCAATCATCATAAACTTCGGCAAGGGTGTTTAGCTCTTTTTTGCAGGGAGAACACCAGGTGGCCCAGAAACTAATTATTATTGGTTTTCCATTATTTGAAATTTTCCCGGTATTAAAAGTGCTTCCTTCAAGGGTATTTATATTTACCGAAGGAAGAATTCTGCCTTTTTCAGGGTTTTTGGGTTCTGAAGTCCCGTTTTGGGTAAAACTGATTTTGAAAAGGAAAAGCGGAATAAAAAATGTTAAAAGGAATTTTTTCATTAATTATTTAATTTTCTTTTGAGGGTAATTCAATTGGTTTTTTTTGTGAACGGCCCAAATCAAAAACTTTTGAAAGACCAAAGGTACATGCATAAGCGGTTGCCAACTGCCGTTCATTATAATATTGGTAAACCGGAATGTCAAAAAGGGCTGAGGCCATAAAACCCGGCCTTATTTCAAAAACCACCTGTGGTACTGCCAAAACTTTTTGCCCTCCCGAGGATTCATAATTTTTGAATTCCTCATTTCCTTCAAATCTGAACCTGTCTTTTGCTCTGAATTCATACCTTGTTTGCAAAATTAAATTCCACCGGTGGCTAATACTCCAGGATGCAAAAGCCGAACTGGTAAAAATGGTTCCAAAAAGGTAATATTTTGTTGGAATAATTTCTGTTAATACAACCGGGTTTGGAGTAATCTGCACTCTGGAATTTGAAAATAACCTGATTTTCTTTTCAATAAATCCTCTGTATAAAAACAAAGTGGCAAAAGGTCCGGAGGCACCTGTGGCCGGCTGAATATCTACCGGGAGGAGGATTCCTTTTTCATTTCTTTGCTGATATTCACCTACCGAAATTTTATAACCTGCCCCGCCTGTTATTTCCAACTGCTTTTCTGAGCTGAAAAACAATTTATATTTCCCTCCAAAACCAAGGTCGCTCAGGCCGGTGCCTTTTAAAATTTGTTTTCCTTCACGGGTATTAAATTCCTGACTTTTATTGATAAAATATCCCAAATCACATTCGAAAGTAAGTTTTTTTAACAAGCCATAAGCTAAGGTAAAACCACTGAAATTATAAGAACCTTTATCTACATAGGTTTTGCCGTTAAACTTTTTGGCCCCCTCGTAGTAATCATTTGAAACACTGTTTTTATAGAATAAAATGGTCCGAAGGGTATTCTTGTTCATCACCCCCTGGTTGGCATCACCACCCACAGGATTGCCCGGTGAACAACATTGGCTTAGTCCTCTGGTTAAAGTGGCAAAAAAGAAAAGAAAAAGTACACTTTTCACTCAATTCAAAAAATTATTATTTGATTGAAATAATAATGCTTTTTGTAATAGAAGTTTTACCGTCAGAAACAGTGCATGAAACAGTATTGTCGCCCTTGCATGAAGCGCAGGAGGATCCATAGGAAACCTGTGAGGCTTGTCCGACAATGGTTCCCGTGGATGCCTGCCATTGATAAGAAATGTTGGTTCCCTTAACCGAGGCAGTCACTGTAGTTTCCTCTCCGATTTGAATTTTGGATTTTAGTGCAGAAAGTGAATCGAATGAAAGAGGCACGGTGACTGTTACATCATCCTCTGGTTTTATTTCATTTTTTTCCTTCTTGCAGGAAGTGTAAAATAAAGCCAAACCAAGAATTAAGGCGGAAGAAAAAAATAATCTTTTCATAAAATTATTTATTTGTTGAGAATGAGTTTCTGAATTCCTGACCCACCCCTTTCATTTGAAACGGACAAAAAGTAAATTCCATTGTCAAGATTTTGCAAATTCATCGTGCTTTTTAATAAGGAAGATTCTGAAAATATATTTTTGCAAACCATTTTTCCAAGAATATTAAATACCGAAACTTCGACTTCTCCTTTCAGCGGTGATAGGAATTCAATATTAAGTACTCCGGAAGAAGGGTTTGGAAAAAATTTAACTGAATAATTTTCGGTTAAATTATTTAAACCGGCCGGCCATTCTGCAGGGTCCAAAACACCGTTTCCGTTTACATCACCCAAAACCTCACCAACATTAATGGTTCCGTTTCCGTTCAGGTCGCCTGTTAACTCATTGCCATCAATAACCCCGTTACCGTTTACATCTCCGGCTATTTCATTTCCGTCAATTATCCCATTGTTATTTGTATCACCTGTAATTGGGAACCAAATTCTTACGTTATCAAGATAAAGGTTATTTCCAAAATCGCTGGTGGCATTAAACTGAATTAGCACTTTTGATTGGCCGGCAAAGGAGGAAAAATCAGCGGTGTCAGTTCTCCATTGGGTGGCGGTTGGCTTAAAAGAAGTGGTGGTAGGTGGGGCGGTTTTTAGAGTTGAACCTGCTTTATTGTACTTTGTAGTCCAGGTGCTACCGCAATTGGACGATCCTTTTACAATTAATTTATCATTTTCATTTGAATATTGGGCATATGCCACATCAAATATCATTTTTATTGGAGTTGGTGTATTAGAAAAATCGTAAACGGTAGTATTCAGGTTATCAATGTTCCCTGTTGAACTGCTGTAAAGTTCCAGGAATGCGGAGGAAGAACTGGCCCCGAAACCACCATAAGATTGATTAATGATCCACTCCACTCCATCGGCATCTTTATTTTCCTGGTCCCATGCGTTTGGTAAGGATGAATTTTCAAATCCTTCTGCAACAGGTAAAAACTGAGGCTGTTTGTAAATTACATTTTGTGTAATGGTATTATTTGAAGAATTGTCGTCAGGAGAGGTAATGCTTATTGAAATATCAGAGGTAGCCGAAATTGTTGTTGTTCCAACAGTAACTATTTGAGTTGCATATTTCGCAAGATTTCCTGTCCAGTTAAGTTGTGCCACCTGATTTCCTCCCATGGTGGCAGTAATGGTACAGGCTGTTAAAGGCGATATTCCGTTATTTTGTAAAAACACTTTAATAGAGACATTTCCGCAGGAAATTTTTGTTCCTTTATATTGAAGAATTGTTGGGTCATTTGCCTGGCTGGCCGGGGGAGGGCAGGTTTGACATTCGGCATAGGCTTCCGATGCTGTGGGTTGGGTTATTGCATTAAGAGTCCTGTTGGGGCAAATTCTATAAACAGTAGGAAAAAACCCGATAGCGTAGTTGTTGTTAAAGGTATTTGCCTGTGCGGTTGGGGGATTAATCATTGGAAAAGTAACTCCGTTAAGCCAATTTCCCTGCGAAGTATTATTATGGTTTGCATCCACGCAACCTGAATTTATCATGCATCCATCAGAAGTGGCACCGTCTCCTTCAACCCAGAACACCCTTACATCATTGGTTCCTGAAGGACCGTGTTGTGAATAAAGTGATTCAAGAGCTCCTGATTGGTGATAACCCCAGCAGGGAGCACACCAGGTTGCCGAAACATCCATAATTACAGAATACCCCGAATCGAGATAATTATAAAGGGAGTGTGATTTACCATTCATATCCGTAAAGGTCCAGGCTGGTGCTATTGAACCGTTAGGCAATTGTGCAGAAATCGGGTGATTTAAAATCAACAAAAACGCAGATGCCGGAATAAGGTTTCGAAGAAGTTTTTTCATAAAAGGATTGATGGTTTTTTTTGTTAAAATGGGTTGTTTTTATTAAAATAAAAAAGAAATATTTTTTATTGATAATGTAAAATTAAATACTTTTTAAAAATAACAAAAAAAAAGTTAAAATGGTGATACCTATCATGTTTTGGCCAAATAATGACCAATATTGAAAAATTATATTATCTGAGAGGAAAATTTTATTTCAGGTAATATTGTTTTTTTTCAAAAAAATAAATTTACTTTTGAAAACGGTAAAAAAAATATTTTTATGACAAAAAAAATTTTCGTTTTTGGCCTCCTTTTTATTTTTTTTGAAAAGGGTTATTTTTTTGCACAAAATCTGGTTATTTCCGATTCAATGGGAAATAATTTAAACGGGCAAACAATTTATGTAACCGGAAGCACACAGGATAGTTTGCTCAAAAGGCATTTCGGAGTAAAAAATACATTTTCCGATACCCTTGAGGTGAAAATGACAAGGACGGAGATCGGAAAAGGGGCAGGCACTCAGAATTATTTTTGCTGGTCAATTTGTTACGGGGCGGTAAACTCGGGAGTAAAACCAACCTGGACGGATTTCGGTTCTATTTTTATGAAACCCGACAGTGTTTATGAAAATTTAAGCGTTTATTTTGTTCCCAACGGAAAAACAGGTTTGGCCGGTTTCCATTATGTTTTATTTGATGTTGCCAACCCGGGAGATTCGGCTTTTGTCGACATATACTTTGATATTACAACGGGAATCGGAGAAGAGGAAATTCAAAAAAACAATTTTGAAATTTTTCCAAATCCTTCCTTCGGAAAAATAATTTTCAACAATGTTGGTGATGATATTAATAAAATAGAGATAAGAAATATTCCCGGTGAAATTATTTTTCAATCTCCAGGTATAATTTCGGGTAAGGAATATACTTTTGAATTTCCGGAGGGAGTTTATTTTGTTTCTTTTTTGAACAATGAAAAATTAATTCTTACAAAAAGAATGGTTATTGGAGGCCAGTAGAGTTCTTCAGAATTTCCCTGATTACTTTTTTTACTCCTGTACCTGCTTTTTCCTTGTAAATTTTCAGATTTTCAAGGTCTGACACTTTCAATTCAGCGCTCGGATCAACAAGATATTTTTTACAATTATCTGTTGCATGATAAACCAGTCCCGCAGCCGGATAAACGCTTAAAGAGCTTCCAACCACAATAAGGATTTCAGCTTCTTTTATAAGGTGACAGGCAAGTTCCATATTTGGTACGGCTTCCCCAAACCAAACAATATGAGGTCTCAATATTGAACCGAGTTCACATTTTTCACCCAGTTTCAATTCCCATCCTTTAATTTCGTAAGTTAAAAAAGGGTTTGAAGTGCTTCTCGATTTTATTATTTCACCATGGAGGTGAAGGACTTTTTTCGATCCT
Organism: Flavobacteriales bacterium; assembly: GCA_023250995.1. Classification (GTDB taxonomy): domain Bacteria; phylum Bacteroidota; class Bacteroidia; order Flavobacteriales_H; family JAHEZO01; genus JAHEZO01. The sequence continues at coordinate 10,410 of JAHEZO010000028.1, forward strand.
GCGCGTTCATGCAAATCGTCAATGTTTTGAGTAATAATTTGTACTTTAAAATGTTTTTCAAGTTCTACCAAAGCCAAGTGGGCAGCATTGGGTTTTGCTTCCAAAACCTGTTTCCTTCTTAAATTATAAAAAGTATTTACAAATGCTGGGTTCTTATCCCAGGCCTCCGGGGTAGCCACCTCGGAAACATCATATTCTTCCCACAAACCATTACTGTCGCGAAAAGTTTTTATGCCGCTTTCAGCACTTATTCCTGCACCGGTAAAAACCACCAATTTCTTCATTTTATTTCTATTTAAATCAAAGATATTTGCCAACAATCGGCATCCTGCGACCCATTCCGAAAGCTTTGGGTGAAATCCTCAAAACCGGAGGCATCTGATATCTCTTGTACTCATTAGAATTAACCAAATTCATTATGCGGCTTACCAATTTTTTTTCAAATCCGGTTTTTATTATTTCTTGCGGACTTTTATGCCCTTCAATGTAATCAAAAAGAATTTTATCCAAAACCTCATAAGGGGGCAATGAATCGGAATCCTTTTGTCCGGGCCTCAATTCAGCTGAAGGTGGTTTTTCAATTGTATTTTTTGGAATAATTGCAAATTTATTCTTCCCCGAGGCCGAAAATTTCCGGTTTATGAAATTTGCCAATTCATACACCTCAGTTTTGTAAACATCACCCAAAACAGAAAGGCCACCGCACATATCACCATAAAGAGTTCCGTACCCGACCGCTGCTTCACTTTTGTTTGTTGTGTTGAGCAAAATATATCCGAATTTATTTGTGAAGGCCATAAGAAAAATTGCTCTTAGCCGGGCTTGAATGTTCTCTTCAGCAATATTAAAAGGTAGATTTTTAAAAAAAGGATTCAGATTTTTTAAGACTCCATCATAATTTTTATTAATGGCAATTATTTCATGCGGGCAACCAAGATTTTTTGCCAGAGTCTGAGCATCAATAACGGAATGGTCTGATGAAAATTCAGAAGGCATCAGGATGGCCTTAACATTTTTATTTCCAAGGGCCTCAGCGGCCAGTGCCAGTACAAGGGCAGAATCTATTCCCCCGGAGAGGCCTACGAGGGCTTTCTGAAAATTCATTTTTGTAAAATAATCCTTAATGCCAAGTATTAGTGCCCTGTGGATCCTTTCTGTTTTGGAAAAAACCGAAGAAGGAAGGTTATTTTTTTTTAATGCCTTAACACCTGAATTTTTTGGATTGAATTCAAAGTATTTAATGTCTTCTTCAAAATATTTTAACTCCTCCACGATTTTGCCTTGGGCATCCGAAACCATGGAACCTCCGTCAAATATCAACTCGGTTTGGGATCCAACATGGTTTACATAAATTAAGGGTAAATTATATTTTTTGGCTTTACCGCAAATTACTTTTTTCCGCTCTTCAGAATGAGTATAATCGAAGGGAGAAGCAGAAATGTTAATTATTAAATCGGGCTTTTGTTTTATTAATTCACTTAAAGGTGAAATGTTATAAAGTGAAAAAGTTCCATTTTCTCCAGGATTAGCATCCATTTTTTCTTTGGATTGTTCATCCCAAATATCTTCACAAATGGTAATGGCAATTTTTACCTTTTTATATTCTGCAACATTAAATTTTTTTCCCGGTTCAAAATACCGGTACTCGTCAAACACATCATAATTCGGAAGCAATGCTTTTTGGTGAACAGAAGCAATTTTTCCTTCCCTGAGAAAAAGGGCAGAGTTGAAAAGATTTTTCCCCCGGTTGGTCCTGTTTTTAGATGGAGAGCCTATTACCGCTGCGATTCCAATACACGAACGGGCAATTATTTTAATGGCTTTTTCGCAGTGGTTTATAAAATCTTTGAATTCTAAAAAATCTCTGGGAGGATAACCACAAACTGCCAGTTCTGAAAATATGATAAGGTCAGTTTTTTCTTTTTTCGCAAGGGCAATGGAATGGATAATTTTTGAAATATTACTTTCAAAATTTCCGATATGATAATTTAATTGGGCGATGGCAATTTTCATAGAAAAAAAATCCCGATTCGAAGTAGGAGGGAATCGGGATATAGTTAGCGGTAATTGTTTACTTAAAACAAGATGCCCACAGTTAAAGCAATGTTATCGGCAAAGGCTTTTTGTGGAACAGGGGAACCATCCTTAGTTACCAGGTAATTTGATTTACTCCTGAAAGTGGGATTAAGAACATTTGTAAAACCTCGGTTGTAGTTAAGACCAAAAACAAGAGATGTATTCCCTGAAATATTATACTCCGCACCACCTCCAATTGAAAGTTGAAAACGAACCAGCTGGGAGTCTTTGTTAATATCAAGAGGGGCCTCTTTGGTGCCAAGGGTTATCGGAGTGGAGCTGGGGGAGGGGTAAATTTCCTTTACTCCATCTACCGAACGGGCTTTTGTTTTAAATGAAAGCAAAAATCCAAATTGCCCAAAATAGGTAAGGTAACCAATTTCGTTGGTTTTCATTTTAATAACCGCAGGAAGAGTAATGTAATTTATAAAGTACTTCCTGGAATCGAGTTGATATCGGGCCATGGTGGTGTCCTTGGTTGTTTTTCCTTCCACAATTTTTCCATCCTTTGAATAGTAATAACCAATATAGTAAGAAGTATCATTAGTAAACTTAACTTCTCCTTTGTCATAATCAAGGTGTAAACCCGTGGATAAGCTGGCCGATTCACTCAGTTTAAATTCGGTAATCAGGCCCCAGCCAAAACCAAGGGCTTTTCCACCTTTAGTCATTTTTGGATTATCGGTCCGGTACCAATTTAGGGATGGGCTTGCTTTTAATCCGAAACGAAAGGATTTAGAATCACCCTTATCCTGCCCCATAACAAAAACGCCAATGGAAAGAGAGAAAACGAGTGCGAGAACTTTTTTATTCATGACAAGGAGTTTAAATTATAAATTTGACACAAAAATATTTTAATAATTCGATTGTTGCAATATTAAGCAATAATTTTTTTATGAATAAAGACTTTATTTATAGTTTGTTGATAATGATTTTTGTTTCGGGATTTACTTCCTGCAACAAAAACCGGTTTGATGTGGATATTTCAGGAATTGAGGCAAGGGTAAAAATAAGGAGAATGGAAAAGGATTTTTTTTCATCGGATAACATGGAGACAGGAAAAAAACATCAGGAAATGATGTTGCAATACGGGATTTTTTATAAACGTTATCTCGAAAATATTACAGGAATAGGATTGGTGAACGATCCTGCCATTTCTTACGGGTTAAATGCATTTCTTGGGGATCAATATATTAGAGAAATTTACCTGGATGCAGAAAAAAAATTTAGCGATAACCTGGAGGGAGAATGTAAAGAACTGAGTGAAGCATTTAAATATTCTAAGTATTATTTTCCTGCAATGGTGGTTCCCGAAGTGGTAACTTTTGTTTCCGGATTTCAATATTCTGTTGCAGTAACAGATAGTGTTCTGGGCTTAGGTTTGGATATGTATTTGGGGAGCGACTACAAAAATTATCCCAAGGCAGGATTTCCTCTTTATAAAATTGCACAGTTAAAAAGAGAATTTATAGTTCCCGATGCAATGAAATCATGGTTAATGACAGAATTTTTTTCTTCTGAAAATCAAAACCCGAAAAATTTACTTGACCAAATGATTCAGAATGGAAAAGTAATGTATTTGCTTGATGCAGTTTTGCCCAAAATCAACGACACGTTAAAAATTGGATTTACTTTGGCCCAGATAACCTGGTGCCAAAAAAATGAGTTTAACATCTGGGCCCACCTTGTTGATAACCAACTTTTGTTTAATACCGACCCCACCATTATTAATAAATTCTTTAACGAAGCACCCTTTACTTCGGGCCTACCTAAAGAATCTCCTCCTAAAACGGGAGTATGGGCAGGCTGGCAAATTGTTAAATCGTTTATGGAAAATAACCCGGATGTTTCTATTCCCGAATTAATTAAAATTCAAAACCCTCAGGATATTCTTACCAAATCAAAGTATAAACCCAGGAAAGGGTGAAATGGGGGAGGAATAAGGGATAGGGTATTGGGTATGGAGTATGGGGGTTTAATTAGGTACTGATGTTACGCACATCTCTATTTCAAATAACAAATAACAATAATCAAATTGCAAAAAAATTCCAATGACAAATAAAGAAAATTCTAAACCGCCATTTGACTTACTACTTCGTTCATTGAATAGACGACATAATTCTCCAATGAAAAAATGTCGCCTGAACTAGGTAGTACTATGTATAAGAAAAGACATTTAAGTTTGCTAAGAATGTTCGTTTATATTTTAAAAAAATTCCAAAAACAACCGATATTATTGAAGTTTTAAAGCAGGTTATCAGATCGTCAGGTTTTGTTGGTGCTAATTATATCGAAGTAAAGGAAAGCGCATATTTTCTTCGGTCAATTTATGAGACAAATCCACGGGAATTTAAACATGAGGGAAAACATTTACAAAATGAGGCAATTCAATTAAAGAAGATTTTTTCGACAATAATCGAAAAATCAAGTTAGCAGACGGTTTGATAATTGAAATTTTGATTTTGAATTTTATTTGTAGTTTGTAATTTGTATTTTGGAAATTAATGTTTTTGCGTAACTTCAGTTAGGTAAATGAAACGGATTTGTGCTGGTTAAAGAATTTAGAAGCAGAATTATAAAATTTTTTAATGCAAGGAATAAATTTCAGAAATTGCCAACACTCTCTTAACTTTTTCCAAACTTCCTAATGCAAATTTCTTATGAATTTTTATTCCCTATCCCTTATTCACCTATCCCTTATTCCCCTATTACATATTCCCTAATTCCATATACCCCTATTCACTTATTCCCCAAATAAAAATGAAGCAATCAGAAATTAATTTTAATATTTCGCTTGACGAAAACCACATTCCGCAAAAAATTGAATGGCTGGCTACAGACAATGCTCAATCAGGAGAGAGCAAATCCGTGTTAATTTCTATTTGGGATTCAAAAGAAAGCAACACCCTTAAAATTGATTTGTGGACAAAAGAAATGACTGTGGATGAAATGAAAAAATTTTTCCATCAAACCTTTTTATCTCTTACAGATACTTTTGAAAGGGCCACAGGGGAAGAAAAAATGGCTGGTGACATGCGTGATTTTTGCGAATATTTTGGAAAAAAAATGAATTTAATCAAATAGGTTTTATTTAAGTCAATGATTATTTTTACAAAAATATAAGAGCCCTGATTTTTTCCTTGCCCCAAAAACACAAAAAAACTAAAACACTCAAAATGGTTTCCTGAGATTTTTTGTTTTGTGGAGAAAAAAATATTATTTTTGTTAAAATTAATTCCGGCCGATAAAATGAAAAAGTTTTACCTGTGGTTTTTTTTATTTTCTTTTTATCCCTTTTTAGGAAATTCCCAATTCACGTTTTACAATAACGGTGCAAAAGTTTTTGTGAAGTCCAATGCCATTGTTCAGGTGAATGGAAATGCAACCAATAGCGGAAATACAGGCGTGTTTCAAAATGATGGTGATGTAACAGTTTCAAACAGTAATTTGCAGGGAGATTTTGTAATTACCAATGGAGGCACAGTTCAGGGTAATGGTGATTTTAAAGTAGAGGGAGATTGGGAAAATAATTCTTTATTCATTGGAAATTCTTCCAACCAAAGCCATGTGAATCTTTTCAGGAGCGATGGAGTAAAACAGCTTATTAAGGGCACACAGGTTACCACCTTTTATGATCTGGAACTTACCGGAACTGGAATAAAGGAACAAGATACAAACGCCATAGTTTCAAATAATTTAATACTTAACGATAGGGAGCTATCCACAAAAGTACATTCCATGTTTGTTACCAACCCCGACCCGGCTGCGGTAAGCAACAATCAGGTTTTTGGAAGCGAAGGGTTTGTGAGCAGCGAGTCCCCGGGAGTGCTTTCGCGGGTAACCAATTCAACATCGTCTTATTTTTTTCCAACAGGTTCAAGCCAGGGAATTACGAGGTACAGGCCGGTTGAGTTAGTTCCGAATCAGGCCGGAAATAATACGTTTACTGCAAGGTATATAAATCACAATTGCGATAACGATGGGTATCTGAGAACCTCGGTGGATACTGTAGTTTGCACTGCAAATGACACTTTTTACCATGCCATTTTACGCACTTCAGGAACGGATTCGGCAGATGTAAAGCTTTATTTTATTCCGGCTAATGACGGACCATGGGTTGGTATGGCCCACTGGAGGGATACCAATGCCATTCAAAATGCATTGAAGTGGAATGATATGAAAACCACCACGCTTGCTTCGGTTGGAAATTATAAAGTAATGACCAGGCCTTCCTGGAAATTTGCCAACCCGGGTGATCCATATTTGCTCACAGAAGCAAAACCATTGCCTCCCACCGTTTTGGGAAATCAGGTTTATTGTGCAGCTGACAGCCAGGCGATTTTTACCGCTATTGGAAATTCCGGGAACCCGGGCAGTAATTTTGCATGGACCGTTTTACCCTCGGGCCAAATTGTTTATGGGCAGGGAACAGATTCTGTGGTGATAAACTGGGATACCATCAGCGGAACACATACTATCTCGGTAACAGAAATTACCGTGAGCGGCTGTGCCACCAATGGCCCGTTTCCGTCTACCGTTTCAATCAATCCATTACCCAAAGCCGGATATGACACAATTCCGGGAGGATTTTTCGGAGAAGCAATAAACTTTATTGACACAAGCATTCATGCCAATTCCTGGCTTTGGTCTTTTGGCGATGGTGATTCCTCCCTCGTTGAAAAACCCTTGCATAATTATACAGATACAGGTACCTTTGAGGTAATGCTTATTGTTACTTCACAAAGCGGGTGCAAAGACACTGTTTATGGAGAAATAAAAATTGGAGAGGGAATTAAAATTCCGAATGTATTTACTCCGAATAACGATGGGGTGAATGATTATTTTTTCATTCCCGGAATGGGAATAAAGGAATTCCACATAAAGATTTTCAACCGTTGGGGAAATTTTATTTGGGAAACAACGGCCCCGAAAATTGAATGGGACGGTAGAAATTATTCAGGCGAGTTAGTCCCTGACGGAACATATTATTTTTTGCTTACCGCAATTCTTGGCTCTGGTGACAATAGGAGTACCGCAGGAAATGTTACCCTGATCCGGTAACCGTTTTACGAAAAGTTTCATTTTTTTTGTGGATGAATTTCTGATTCTTCCTTCAATTCTTTCAGGTATTATTTTTTAACAGGTTCCGTTTCCTTATTAAAAATTGCCTCATTAATATTTTGGCCATCCTTAAAGAAAAAAACACCACCCCATCCATGAACTACTTTTTTATAAACTGTGTTTACCCCATCTTTTACAATGGTGATTTTGGTGATTTTCTTATTCCCTTCTTCTAAATTTTCTTCCACTCTGCTGTCTTCCGGATTGTCGGTATTTGAAATTTTTCTTGCTTCTTCTTCCGCTTTTACCTTGGCTTTTTGTCGTTCTTCGGCTTCAAGCTTAGCTTTTGCAAGGGCTTTCAGCTTGGCCTCTTCTTCAGCTTTTGCCTTTGCAATAGCTTTGTTTCTCGCCTCTGTTTGAGAATTGGCCAATGCAGCTTTACGAGCTTCCTCTTCTGCCTTATCTTTTTCTGCCTTCTTCCTTGCTTCTTCTGCTGCCTCCGCCTGGGCTTTCCTCCTGGCCTCAGCCTCCGCTTCTGCTTTTACCTTTGCCAATGTTTCATTTTTCTTTTTTTCCTCAGTAGCTTCCAACAACTTTTTCTTATTTTCTTCCAGTGACTTTTGACGCAAATCAGCTTCTTCATCCGCTTTTTCTTTTGCTTTTTTTCTTGCCGCCTCATCAGCCTCTGCCTGGGCTTTTCTCCTATTAAGCTCTTCAGCATCGGCTTCGGCCTTTTTCCTTTTCAACTCATCCTCCGCCATTTTCGCTTTTTTCCCCGCTTCAATTTTGGCTATATTATCCTCAGCTTCCTGCTTTTTTCTTGCTTCCTCATCCGCTTTTGCAAGGGCTTTCTTTCTGTTATCCTCATTCTCTTTTTCTTTTATTTTTCTCCTGGCTTCCTCATCCTCTAACTCTTTGGCCTTTTTCCTTGCCTCTTCATCCAGTTTGGCCTGTGCTTTTTTTCTGGCCTCTTCGTCTTTGGCCATTTTTGCTTTTTCGGCTAAATCAGCTTTTTGTTTTGCTTCTTCTTCTTTTTGTTTTTTTGCAAGGTCATCGGCCTCGGATTTTTTTCTTTTATCTTCTTCCAGCGATGATTTTGCTTTGGCCTCGTCAGCTGCATTTTTTTTGGCCAATTCTTCCTCTCTTTTCCTTGCCGCTTCCTCCGCGTCCCTATTTAAAGCAGCATTCTCTGCCAGTTTTTTCTTTGCATCAGCCTCTGCCAGTTTTTTGGCCGCGTCATCTGCTTCCGCTTTTTTCTTTGCATCCGCTTCCGCTAATTTTTTCGCATTTGCATCCGCTTCCGATTTCTTTTTGGATTCTTCTTCGCTAAGTTTTTTTGCCGTTGCATCTGCCTCAGCTTTTTTCTTTGCCTCATCTTCGGCCAATTTCTTAGCTGCCGCCTCGTCCTGAGCCTTCTTTTTTGCCTCGTCTTCTGCCTTCTTTTTGGCTTCGTCCTCAGCTAATTTTTTAGAAGTTGCATCAGCCTCTGCTTTTTTCTTTGCATCGTCTTCAGCCTTTTTCTTTGCTGCGGCCTCGTCTTCCGCTTTCTTTTTGGCCTCTGCATCTGCAAGTTTTTTTGCTGCAGCATCCGCTTCAGCTTTTTTCTTTGCTTCATCCTCGGCTATTTTCTTTGCAGCGGCCTCATCCTCGGCTTTCTTTTTTGCCTCTGCTTCTGCCAGCTTTTTTGCTGCTGCATCAGCATCCGCTTTTTTCTTGGCCTCGTCCTCAGCCTTTTTCTTCGCTGCCGCATCTGCATCAGCTTTTTTCTTTTCTTCTTCCTCCGCTTTCTTTTTTGCAGCTGCATCTGCCTCCGCCTTCTTTTTTGCCTCCTCATCCGCTTTGGCCTTTGCAGCATCTGCTTCATCCTTTTTTCTTTTTGCTTCGGCATCAGCGGCAGCTTTGGCTTTTTCGGCTTCGGCCTTTTTCTTTGCTTGTAAAGCCTCATCCTGAATCTTTTTTTGAGCGGCAGCATCGGCTTCGGCCTTTTTCTTTGCATCTTCTTCCGCTTTCTTTTTTTCAAGAGCGGCCGCATCGGCACTTTTTTTGGCCTCATCAAGGGCTTTTTGCTTTGCGTCTTCCTGAATCTGTTTTTGTTTTATTTCTGCCTCGGCAGTCTCCATGGCGGCAATTACCGATTTGGTATAATCAGTATCATAATCAAAATCATCCATATCAGGATTAAATCCGATTTTGCCCACCGATTGGTTAAAAATTATGGTGTTAACTTCATCGAACTGTTTAAAAATAGTAACCACAAAATCGAAGGTTTCAAAGGGAAGGCCGGCCCTTTCGGAAGGAACTTTTGTATTAAATTCAATTTTCTTGGTTACGTATCCTGGTTTTGAAAATACAAGAACATAACTTGCGTTCAAGTCAAGGTTGAATTGAAATTTACTTTCCTTATCCACAAAGGTTACTCCTCTCCCGTTTTTTTGAACGCTGACTCGGGCCCCGTCCAAATTACCTTTTTCAATTATCAACTTTCCGGTTACCGGTAAACTTCCCTGTGAAAAAGAATTGAATGGAAAAGAGGAAAAAAACAAAAGCAGAAAAAAAATTTCTGCAATAATTTTACGGCATGATTTTAATAGGCAATATGAAAAAATATTTTTCAATTAAACGTAATGGTCCGGTTTTTTAAAGCAGAAAAAAATTTTAAATAAAAATACAAATTAAATAAAAAGCAATTTTGAATAATAAAAACAGAATTCATAATTTAGCCCCAAATTACGCAGTTACTTATTGAAAAACAAAATTTCATTTTTCATTAACCATTATGAAACAATTTTTGCCAATTATTATTTCTCTCCTTTCCTGCTTTCAAATATTTGCACAAAAGGAACAAAAACAGGGTGTTACAATGGAGCAAACCCTTGAATTTTTAAATAAGAATGTCGGGAAAGATATTAAAATGGAACTTGCCCGAAATAATATGCAGTTGATTATTAATTTTTACAAAAACGGGGTGCTCTATAAAATTGACCGAATATTTATTGAAACACTCGACACTGCAAAGGTTTCTTTTTCGGAAGAAGAAAAAGCCCTTATACTTCGTTGCCGGAAAGCGGAAGAACTCGAGGGGAAACTCAAAAGATACCGGGATGGCTGTGTTGAAAGGGAAATTCTTGATAAAAACATCATCGGGGCTTACGGAAGGACCAATCTTGAAGTGGGAGCGGATAAAAAGAAAATAGGAGAAATTGTAAAGGCATTTATTTATATGATTAAATTAGCGCAGGATGAAGAATATCAGGATAGAGCGCCTTTCAACGAATAAATTCTTTTAAAAGATTATACAATGCTGAAAAAATTCCTTACCCAACCATTTATTATTTTCTTTTGTTTTTTTTCTTTCAGGTTTAACTTTTCTTTTTCTCAGGATGCAGATGTTTTTTTTCTTAAAGGGGAGCATAAATTTAAAATGGGAGATTACGAAGAAGCCATTGAAGATTTTTCCAAAACCCTTGAAAAAGACTCAAATCATATTAACGCCCTCTCCAAAAGAGCTTTTTGCTATAGTTTTAAAGGGATGTATTCCGAAGCCGTGGCGGATTTTGATAAAGTGATAAAAGTTAAGCCAGATTACATTCAGGGTTATTTAAGCCGGGGAAGTGCCAAAAATAAACTGAATCAATTCAGTGAGGCCATAGTTGATTTTAATAAAGTTCTTAGTTTGGATTCAAAAAACACGGAAGCTTTAAATAACCGAGGTTGGGCCAAAAAAGGATTAAATAATTTTGCCGGGGCCTGCGAAGATTGGGAACAATCAAAAAAACTTGGAAATGCGGAGGCAAAAATTATTATGAAAAATAACCAGTGCAAATAATTAAGAAAGATTAATTTTTTTAAACTAAAATATGAAAAAAATAATAATTGTAGGCATAGCCGCAACAACTATCGGTATAGTCTCTTTTAAGGTTGCAAGGAAAAAACCCTTCACTGATACTGATTACACCGAGTGTATCACAAAAATAAATTCCAAATGGGGGGAGCCCTGCGAAAAATGCGAAACCTATGTTGGAAACAAAAGGGATTTCTCCGAAACCTATACCATTTATTTAAAAAATGAATGCACCGAAAAGGTTGACATTAAATGCTGCGTTCAGGAAAAAGATAAAAACACCGGATGGAGATGTTTTTACCGCCCGAACCTTGCACCAAAAGACACCCTTGTGGTGTATGCATGTAAGAGTGCCAAGGGAAAATACCTTAAATGGGTAAGAAAGGCGGGAGATAACGAAATTATTTTACCAACTGATGAAGAAGTAAAAAAAGATTTTAAAGAATAATTATTTAAACACTTACCTCCTCAGTCTTTTACAATTCTTTTTTTAAATCCACCAGAAAATCCCTCACGTTTTTCATGGCTTTAATTATTTCAAGGTTATTTATTGTGTCCTTTTTATTTTCTTTTAGTTTTTGTTTTGCTCCTTCCAGGGTGAATCCCCTTTCCTTAACCAGATGAAAAATCAGGTGGAAATTATCTACATCCTCCCGGGTAAAAATCCTGTTTCCTTTTTTATTTTTCTGCGGTTTTATTATTTCAAATTCCTTTTCCCAAAACCGGATATGAGAGGTTTTTACATTAAACATTTTTGCAACTTCACCTATTGAAAAATAAAGTTTTGTTATTTCTTTTTCCTTGTATGGCATAAGTAGTAATTAATCAAGCGCCTGATTGGATGTGGATGAAATCATAATCATTTTTTCATACTCTTCTTCGTTAATATCATTGAAGTAGAAATTTACAGGATTAATTTTTTCATTGTTTTTTACCACCTCATAATGCAAATGGGGTCCAACGGATTTTCCGGTGCTTCCTACTTTTCCAATAATATCACCCCTTTTTAATTGCTGACCTATTTTTACACCAATTACACTTAAATGGGCGTATAATGTTTGATATCCGAATCCATGATCAACAATTACATGGTTTCCGTAACCATTGGCAGATCGTTCGGTGGCAACAACTTTTCCGTTTCCGGTTACATATGCTTCAGTTCCGGTTGGCGCGGTGAAATCCATCCCTGTGTGAAATTTGTTCGTTTTATAAACGGGATCAACCCTGTAGCCGAAACCCGAGGCCATTCGGGTTAAATCTTTATTTGAAACCGGTTGAATGGCCGGAATGGAAGCAAGCATTTTTTCCTTTTGCCTTGCAAGCGAATAAATATCGTCATAGGACTTTGATTGAATGTAAAGCTGTTTTGCAATTTTATCAAGCCGTTTTGCAGTTTCAACCACTAA
>JAHEZO010000169.1 GCA_023250995.1 Flavobacteriales bacterium
GTCGGGAGTCGGGAGTCGGGAGTCGGAAGTTGGAAGTCGGAAGATGGAAGAAGCAAAATGGAAGATGGAAATAGGAAGTGGGAGGTTTTTAAATATTTTAAATTACAAAAGGCGCAGGGTTATTAATAAAGCAAGGAAGTTACGCAAAAACATTAATTTCCAAAAAACAAATTTCAAAATACAAATAATATTCAATATCAAAATTTCAACTTTCAAACCGTCTGCTATCTTGATTTTTCGATTATTGTCGAAAAAATTTTCTTTAGCGGTTTAGAATTTTCTTTATTGGTCATTGGAATTTATTTGCAATTTGATTATTGTTATTTGTAATTTGAAATAGAAATGTTCGTAACATCAGTAAATCATATTTTTTTTGATTTCAACTCCTAAAGCAAAAATTGAAAGCAAGATATTCTCCATATTTAAGAGCACTTCACCGCACCGGTGATATGTTTATTCTTAATATCTGCTTTTTGGTTTCATACCTTGCGGTTTTGGGCCGGCTTCCGGTAGCCGATGAACTTAAATATCTTAAACTTCTTATTCTGATAAATTTTATTTGGGTAAGCGTAAGTTATTCTTTCAGGTCCTATGAATTTTACCGCACTACCAGGGTGGCCACTGTACTTGCGGGATTATTTGGTCTGTTGGTAATTGTAATAGCCCTGATTGAAACATTTATTAACGTAACCCAACATCTTCACAACAGAATGTTCCTTTCGGTTTTTTATATTTCCATTTTTACGTTTATTCCGGTCTGGAGGGTAATTATGATTCATTTTTTCAAATGGTATCGTTTGCAGGGATACAATTTCAGGAGGGTAGTCATTGTGGGTATGGATGAGGCCGCCTCCGAATTGATTGATTTTTTCAGTAAACATCCTGAACACGGGTATCGGTACAAGGGCTGCTTTGACGAAAAAAATGAAGAGGGTTTCAGGTTGGCCGATGTGGAATCTTACGTGCAAAAAAACAACATTGATGAAATCTATTGTTCCCTCACGGTTCTTTCAAATGATCAAATTGGGAAACTGGTTGATTTTTCTGAAAACAATTTAATTAGGATTAATTTTTTATCCAAATTCAAAATTTTTAATTATCACAAGCTGAAAATTGATTTTTATGATGACATTCCGGTGCTGATTTTTCGAAAAATTCCGCTGGACGATGTTCTTAATTTTTCGATAAAAAGAGCCTTCGATATTGTTTTTTCATCCCTTGTTATTTTTTTAATTCTTTCATGGCTTTTACCCCTGCTTGCCCTTTTGATAAAATTGGATTCTCCGGGGCCGGTTTTTTTCAGACAAATCAGATCGGGAATTAATAACAAAACATTCTGGTGCTATAAATTGCGTTCCATGCGGATTAACAGGGATGCCCACAGCAAACAAGCCACCCGCAATGATTCAAGGATTACCCGGATTGGGCGATTTCTTCGCAAAACAAGTATGGATGAACTTCCGCAGTTTTTTAACGCCCTTTATGGAAACATGTCGGTGGTTGGGCCCCGCCCCCATATGGTTAAGCACACTGAACAATATTCAAAAATTGTGGATAAGTATATGGTTCGCCACTTTATTAAACCAGGCATTACCGGTCTTTCGCAAATAAGAGGATTCAGGGGAGAAACAGAAGATCCATCTCTGATGAAGGCAAGAGTTAGAATTGATATTTTTTATATTGAAAACTGGTCTTTCGTTCTCGATTTAAGAATCATTCTGGAAACCACTCTGAATGTTTTCAGAAAAAACCCAAAATTTTAAATTCGAACAAACAACCTACTCCGAATAATCTTTGAGGTATTGGTACCGGGGCATTAGTTTTCCTTCTTTAGCAATTGTAGCCCTTTCAATTACCCCATCAATATCATTCTCCAGCAAACAGGGTAACACTTTTTCAATTAAAACCTTTCCGAAATAATCAGAAGAGTCTCTGGGCAATTCACAGGGGAGATTATCCACAGCCATTACGGCAATGGCATTTTCATTCATAAAATCAGTTTCGCTTCCCCCTGCCCTATCATAACCAAAAACCGGGTTTTCAATTGTAGAGGATTTGAAAGTAGTGGCAACGGGCCCACCAATATCACAACTGATATCAGCAACAACCTTAATATTAAAATCTTTTCGGGCGGCATCTTCTTTTGAAAATATTACAGGTGCTCTTGAGTCCCAAAAGTGACAGGCAATGTAAATATCCGCAGCCAAGGCATATTTTAAAAAATCGGATTGGTAATCCACCGGATTTGAAATATAATCAGTAAGGGTTGGCGTTTTACCATCCCTCCTTTTAGCATAATCCTCAGGTAATAATTGAGTGCAAACCGGCACATCAAATTTATTATTTAAAAATTCTCCTGGAGTAACAATTTTTATTTTTAATGCTTTAATTATTTCAAGTGCCCCATTAGCTACCCGGCCTCCACCCGTAAGAGCAATTCTTATATTTGGGATGCAAACCTTTTTGAGCTCCTGAAGCAATTCGGGTTGATCTTTGCACAAAAAGGCTCTCCTTAAATTAAATGCATTAAATTTTTTACCATAAGTGTAAAATGCATTATAGGCACCCACAATGCCGGCAAATCTTCCAAAAGCTATTATCCTTTCTCCATTTATTTTTGTGAGGCATTCATAATCTATTAATTCAATATTTTTTTTCAGAACCGCTTTCAGAAGATTTTTATTGTGAGGCTGCTTTTTAATGGTATGGGAAAAAAACAGGTATGTTTTACCCTTAATCAAAAATTCAGCGGGAACTTCTTTTATTCCGATGAGAATATCGCAGGAACTTAAATCTTCACTCAATTTTATCCCCTCGGATAAATACTCGGTGTCGGAATAGGCCCGGTAAATACCTGGCTGAACAAAAATTTCAAGACCGGGGAATCTGGTCATTGCGGCTTTGCATTCCGCGGGGGAAAGAGCTACTCGTTTATCGGGGGGAATTTTCTTTTCACAAATTATTCCAATTTTTTTCATTTAACAAAACAATATTTTTTTAATAATTCAATATTCTGAGAAAATTTTACTTTATCTTTTTCCACAATAATTTTTTCCTGGGAAAAAATATTCTTTGTTAAACCGGTAATTAAAAAGGGCAAAGACCCAAAAGCAGAAAAACCTGCCAGATAGGCAGGCAAAGGTTTTTTAAAATCTTTTCCTTCATATTTTAATAAAGCGTAAATAAAACCGGCAGCTCCAAAAACTCCTCCGGCAATAATCCAGTTAACCATCCTGGAATTTCTTTTGATGGAAATTTCATCCATTTTAGAAATTGAAACATTAATTTGAAACCTCTCAGCTTCCTCCGCTTTGCATGAAGAGCAGGTAAGGATGATGCCCGAATCGGAAACACTGTAAAGAGCTCCGGTCAAAACAAAATTTTCAGATAAGTCCTCTATTTTTGCTCTGAACTTTGGTTTATTGCGGTGAAAAATCTGGCTATAGGAAAAAAGAGAAAAAACAGAAAAAAAAAGAAAAAATAAAAAAATTTTCATCGGGGGATTTTTTTGAAAAATTGATTTTATTGCCCTCCCATCATTTTTCCAAGTTCTTCCATGGATGTTTCCTTATATCCGGATGGTATGGTGAAAAGGGCATCCGGCACCGGTTCCTTATTTACAGATTTGGCCGAAATGGTCATTTTTAAACCACCGCTTGCAGTTTCATACTCAAGGGGAAATCCCCGGAGCCCTTTAAATTGAGAACTTTTGTCGGATGGAATTTCCATGGTATAAAAAATTGCAAGGGACTCTTCCATTCCTTCAAATTTTGCCTGTGCTTTTTTACAATTGAAACCTGCAATCTTTTTTGTTTCCTCCAAATACGTGAAAGAGGGTTCGGGGTTTTCTTTTTCCGATTTTTCAATTTCCGCCTTACTAATTTTAATAAAGTATTTTTCCCCCATTCCGTCCAAAAGCATAATGCCGGTTTTGTTTTTATTGTCAGAAATTACAACCTGACTTCCCCCCATAGCAATGTTTTGTTCTGTCCGGCTCATGGTACCTTTTAAAAATAGCAAAGATTCAGTGGGTAACATCGCCTTCATCTGCTCCATTTCGGGGGGAAGATCTTTATAAGAAATCCCATACGTTACCTTTCCTTCAAAGGGTTTTTGGGCAATGCTAAAGTGAATATTGAAAATAACAACCCAGGCAAAAATCAGGAGTGCTGAAATTTTTTTCATATAATTTTGGTTTACATTTATCGGGTAATTAAAACAAAAGTTAAGCTAAGTAAACTTATGAAAAGGAATTATTTGAAAGTTTCAAAAATTGCATTGATTTCCTTTTCAAGATCATTAAGGGTAAGATTTTCATAATCGTTTGAAAGATGAAATTCAGAATCATCCACTTTTGTATTTGAAACTGATTTGGCCGTAAATTTCATCAATATTCCATATCGCTCCATTTGGTATTCCAGAAGCACCCCGTCAATTTCTTTGAAAATATTACTCCAGTTGGGATTCCTTAAATTAATTTCATCGGTGTAATAAACGTAAAAGCTTTCATTAGCTACATCATCAAAAACTACCAGGGCTTTTTTACAGTTGTACCCGGCAATTTCTTTTTTCTCATCAAGTTTACTGATGAAAAACTTATTGTACTTTTCGTTTAACTTATTAACAGCATTCATATCCAACCTTGTGGAATATTTTTTATTGATAAGTTTAACAGAATTAATTAGAAAATAATCATTGGAATTTGAAATAAAATTGGTGCGGAACATTCCCATTCCGGCTGAAAGTTCTGCATTAAACTGATTGTTTTTGAATTTCATGGTCATCGAAGTGGGCATCAAACCAGCGAGCATATCATCGGGGCTGATATTGGGATAAGTTACCTCATACTCAATAACGCCTTCTGAAATCCGGTGGTCGAACAAACCTCCTTTGCAACCGTGAAGCAAAGCCGCACCAACTGCTAAAAAGAAGAAAATATATGAAATTTTTCTCAGCCTCAATTCAGGTTGAATTATTTAGGAAGGGCAAATGTATACTTTTTTTACAAAAAGCAATTTTATTGTACCTTTGTATTCGTTCTTAAAACATGGGACCGACCGGTTTTGACATCCGGATGAATGGTTGTGTAAGCATGCAGAGCGTTGTGAATGAAGCTCTCAAATCTCAATTCTCAGCCGTAACTGGCGACTATGACTATGCGCTTGCTGCTTAATTCGCCTAAGGCGAACTAACTTTATCCCTTCACATGTAAGGGGACAAGCTGTCTCCCGGAAGCCCTGCTCTTTGGCGTCCGATCAGGAGGCATCGAAAAGAAGAGCTAAGACGCTTAAAGGTGTGGTGGGCGTACAAAAATTAAAACATCTAAGCTGTTGCTGGGTTGCTTTTCACCGGGCCACAGACAAAAATCAACGATAAGCTATGCACGTAGAAAGCACAAAGATTCCCGGTATGGACGAGGGTTCGAATCCCTCCGGTTCCACCAAAGTGGTATACGGTAGGTTTAACTCCGGTATACCACTTTTTTTATTGCCGTAACTCTTTGAGTTGCAAAGCAACCAAAGGAATGTTGGTTTTATTGCGGTGGTTCGACACGCGTTATTTCGCTTAGTCAACTCCCATTCCTGTTAAAATTGTAAAAGAGATGAAGGAGGAATGGAGTATCTCAAAGGGTTTATCACCTTCATTCGGATAAATATTTTCATTAATGAACTAAAACAAAAAAACAATGATAAACACATTCCTAAATATCCCGCACCAAGAACTCAAAAAAATTGAAACACAAGTTAAAAACGAAAAAGCGTTTTACGACATACAAGTTTCAAAAATGCAAATCATTCTTTTGTATAAACTGATGGAAATGGAAAAGCGAATCAAAAAACTTGAGGAACACAAACTCCCTTTAATACATTAGGAATACAAATAACTACAATATGTTACAATTCAGAAAAAATTTAATGGAAACAATTTCAAAATCGAGCGATAAAAATTCTCTTGAACCGCTTATTCGTAATTCCTTAAAGAGAATGATTGAAAACGGAACTAATATGCACCTTGTAGCTCGTTTCGTACAGCGCTTCGAGGGGGATTTGAGTTTTGAACTCATGCAACAGCACAATGAAAAAGAACGGAACAATCTCAAAGAAGCTCTGCGGGTGATAAAAGGAATCAGTATTAAAAATTTATCATCAAATAAATAATATGTATTTATATTTTCTTAAAATAAATTGAATGTGCTAAAGAAATTTTTGAACTCAATGAACCTTTTTAAAAAAGGAGATAAGTTATATAGTATCATGCGACTAAAATGTCCGCGATGCCAAGAAGGTAATTTATTTCTTACTCAAAATCCGTATAATCTAAAAAAGTTTGACAAGATGCCTCATAAATGTCCGGTATGCGACCAGGATTTTGATAACGAAACAGGATTCTATTGGGGTGCAATGATGGTAAGCCATGCCACAACTTTTGTTTTAGCATTGATTCTTCACGTAACAATATTTCATTTCTACGGATGGGAAACCGCCCCTCACCTAATATCTCTTACAACTATTTTCATTGTTTTAGTACCCGTTATATTTAGAAATTCAAGAGCTGTTTGGATTAATTTTTTTGTGAATTATGATTCGGCTTATCGTAAAAAGGGTAAGTAATTTTAAATATTTATATTCGTAAATATAGAGGTATATGGATAATGTTCGACTTATATTTTTATCATTGATTTTATGCGGAGCAGGGGTTTTGCTGATACCTTTTCTCCCTTCCTTTTTAAAATCGGTTGCTGGGTTCATCTTTGTTCTTGCAAATGTAATAGCCACTTCTATTCCTGCGATTCATGCTCTGACGGGCAATCCCATCGAGATACATATTTATGGAATTTCTTTTTTCAATGATGTTCCTTTAAGGATCGATGCCCTTTCTGGATGGTTCATGCTCATTATCAACCTTACTTGCGCTAATGGAGCATTATATGGCATCGGGTATATGAAGCCGTACGAAAACCAGAAGGGAAATTCTTCTTTGCATTGGATTTTGTTTATATTGTTTCAAGTGTCCATGCTTTGGGTTTGTATGCTTCAGCATGGGTTGGCTTTTTTAATTGCATGGGAAATCATGTCCGTTTCTTCATTGCTGCTCGTAATGTTTGAACACAACCGCCCCGATACATTAAAAGCAGGCGTGAACTATCTTGTGCAGATGCACATTGCTGTTGTATTTCTTTCCGTTGCCTTCATTTGGGTTTACTTTTCAGAAGGTTCATTTGATTTTAATGCCATCGCTTCTTTTTTCTATCATCATCAGGCAGGATGGTTGTTTTTAATTTTCTTTATCGGCTTTGGAATCAAAGCGGGATTTATTCCCCTGCATACATGGTTGCCTCATGCTCATCCCGCTGCGCCTTCGCACGTTTCAGGAGTGATGTCAGGAGTAATTGTGAAGTTGGGAATTTATGGCGTACTTCGTATGGTAATGTCTCTGAGTACGGATTTATTAAGAATAGGAGAAGTGATTTTAATTTTATCGGTCATCACAGCTTTTTACGGTATCCTGAATGCTGCGGTT
Source organism: Flavobacteriales bacterium (assembly GCA_023250995.1). Lineage (GTDB taxonomy): Bacteria > Bacteroidota > Bacteroidia > Flavobacteriales_H > JAHEZO01 > JAHEZO01. The sequence continues at coordinate 7,522 of JAHEZO010000169.1, forward strand.
CACCGCGATTTCAAACGTATGCTTGCGTTTTGCACGATTGAAAACATAGGCATCATTGGAATGGGAATCGGTTTAGGAATGATTGGCAAAGGAATCGGGAATCATTTTATGATGTTCATTGGCTTTGCCGGAGCATTGCTTCATGTATTAAATCATTCATTGTATAAATCACTTTTATTCTTCAGTGCGGGAAATGTTTATCAGCAAACCCACACGCGGAATATGGAACATTTGGGCGGGCTGATAAAAAAGATGCCATCTACTGCTTTTTTCTTTTTGATAGGTGCCCTTGCCATTGGCGGATTACCGCCATTGAACGGTTTTGTTTCGGAATTCCTTATTTATTCAGGGCTGATTGAGGGAATAAAATCAGACAATGTACAATTCAGTTCGCTGATGATATTGTGCATATCAGGGCTTGCCATTGTGGGAAGTATTTCGGTGCTGACTTTTACCAAATCTTTCGGAACTATTTTTCTTGGCTCTCCCCGAACCGAACTTCCCCATCAGCCGAAAGAAGTTTCTGTCATCATGCGCTTCCCATTGTACATTATTGTTTCCCTCATGCTGCTTATCGGTATTTTCCCGAATCTTATTTTGCTTCCCGTAACTTCCATCGTAACCATTTTTGATTCTTCTGTTGTACATGAAAATTTAATATCCTCACCATTGCATACCTTAACGATTACCGGAAGAGTTGCATTACTCATGCTAATGTTTATATTCCTGATTTATTTTGTAAGAAAAAGTATTGCCGTGCGGAAACCATCTTCTTATTTTCCTACTTGGGGTTGCGGGTATGTTGCTCCAAACGTACGGATGCAGTACACCGGAAAATCTTTTTCTAAAACGCTTGCTAAACTATTCAACTTCATCACGGCTGAAAAAAAGACATACCATGAACTTGAAGCGAGTGCCATATTTCCCGAATCAAGAAAATATCATTCACATTACGCTGAATTTTTTGAAGCCCGGATAATTGACAAGATAAACAACCGCTTCATTGGATTTTTGAATTACTTTACCTTTATTCATAACGGGAAAATTCAGACGTATGTCCTTTACGGATTCTTT
>JAHEZO010000170.1:0-1135 GCA_023250995.1 Flavobacteriales bacterium
TTAAGTTTCATTTTTATTTTCACCTATTTTAAATAATTTCAAATCTATTTTAATTTTTTTAAAAATTTCCCTGATTTTTTTTTCTTCGGTATTTGTTATAAATATTTGTCCGAAATGATGAGTGCTAACCAGATTCATAAGGGAGTTTATCCGGTTATGATCCAGTTTATCAAAAATGTCGTCAAGCAGCAAAATCGGACAAAACTTTTTAATTTCCTTAATGCATTCAAACTGTGCAAGTTTCATAGCAATGATAAAAGATTTTTGCTGCCCCTGGGAACCAATAGTTTTCAGAGGATGGCCACCCAGTTTAAAAATTAAATCATCTTTATGAATTCCGCTGGTGGTTCGTTGGGCATTTCTGTCGGCAATTATAGTTTCATCCAATAATGTTTGTAAAGAATTTTGGTTCAGCCCCGATTGGTAATCAAGAGATACAGGCTCCGCCCCTCCGCTAATAATTTTGAAATATTTTTGAAAAACGGGAATGAAAATTTTCAGAAACTCTTTTCTTTTTTGATAAATTTCATCTCCGTTTTCAATGAGGGGTTTATTCCAAATAAGAAGTGATGATAAATCAAACTTCCCCGATTCGGCAAAATTTTTAAGGAGGGCATCCCGCTGTTCAAGAGCTTTATTGTAGTTGATCAGATTTTCAAGATAAGTTTTATTAAATTGAGAAATTACGCTGTCGAGAAATTTCCTCCTGGCCCTTGAACCTTCGTGAATAAGATTGGTATCTTCGGGAGAAATAACCACCGAAGGAAACAAACCGATATGTTCACTTAAGCGCGAATATTCTTTTTTATTTTTTTTAAATATTTTTCTTTGGTTTATAGATGCGCTGCAATAAATGGTTTCTTCCTTTGATTCATTTACAAAATCACCTTGTAAAATAAAAAAATCCGATCCGTGCCGGATGTTCAGATAATCGGTGGAGTTGAAATAACTTTTGCAAAATGAGAGGTAATGAATGGCATCCAGAAGGTTTGTTTTCCCCACGCCATTATTTCCTGAAAAGCAATTTATATCTTCAGAAAAATCAAATTGGGCTTCGGAGTAATTTTTAAAATTAAAAAGCGATATTTTTTTTAGAAACATAAATTTATTTTACAGGCTTAATAAAAATTCATGG
>JAHEZO010000170.1:1145-8583 GCA_023250995.1 Flavobacteriales bacterium
TGGTTTGAGGTTGGAGATCACACATTGAATTTCATTTTTTTTTCAGAGTTATTTCTTTTTTCAGATTTATTAAGTTATAATAATAGTCATAATAAATAACTGAAACCGGTGATGAAATACCGTCATCTTGTTTAAGCAAAACAAAACCATTATCAAGAATTTTAATTTTGTTCATTAAGAGAATGGCTTTATTATAAGTATAATTGTTGGCGTATTTGTTATGATTAATGATTTCATTCCATCCGAATATCCCTTTAAAAAAAAGATTAAAATCATAATTTTCGGGGACAAATATCTTCGAAACATTTCGGCAACCCATTCCGAAATATCTGAAAATATCGTTTCCCAGAAGTAATAGTTCTTCGTTTGATTCCTTTCCCGCAAGAATACCAACTGAATTTCTGTTTTTCCGGATTATGTGGGGATATTTTCCGAAATAATATTCAAAATACCTTGATGAATTATTGCTGCCGGTTGCGATTAATGCATCGAATTGCAATCGTTTTGAAAAATCGTCCGAAAAAAAAATATATTTTTTAAATTCCGGAACAAGACTTATTAAGACATTGGCAATGGCCGGAAGGAGGATATTATCGCGGGCAGAACATTTTCCAAGGAAAATATTTCCACTCATCAAAACACAAAAAAAATCATGGAATCCGGCAAGAGGAATGTTGGATGGAATGATTACTCTCACAGTATGGGGCGGATGAAAGTTGGGGGAGGGATATTTTTTTAACCATTGGTGGATTTTTTTTTCTGAAAGCTCTTCCGAAATGGCCCCCAGTGAAAATCTCACGTTATCCTCAGTGAACCATCCGTTCTGACGGCAGGATTCAATAAGGGAAGAATTAAGCAGGGGATTTTTATTTTTTCCTTCCAGAAAAAAAGAAATTTCTTTTCCAAGTTTAATAAAAGCTTCTGCTCGCTGTTGTAAATTCATTTACCAAAAAAATCTATATTTGCAATCAGCAAATCTAATGAACTATGGCAATAATCATTACTGAAGAATGTATCAATTGCGGTGCGTGTGAACCCGAATGTCCGAATAATGCAATTTATGAAGGAGGAGCGGAATGGAGGTATTCTGACGGAACTACTTTAAAAGGAAATATCACAACACCCAAAGGGGAGGCAGTGGATGCAGATGCAGCCATGCAACCCAAATCAATGGACCTATATTATATTACCCCTGATAAATGTACCGAGTGCACCGGATTTCATGATGAACCACAGTGTGCGGCTGTTTGCCCCGTGGATTGTTGTGTGGATGATCCTCAATACAGGGAATCAAAAGAGGATTTGCTTGCAAAGAAAAATTTTTTGCATTTATAAGGATTTCCCAAAGGGACCCCCGGAAGGAGAATCCTTTTCCGGTTTTGCCCTTTTTTTCCGCTGATGATTAAAATTCTTTCTGTTTTGTTTTTTCAGTTATTTATGGAGGGTTTTCTCCGGTTTTCAGTTGCCCAAAAATCAGATGAAAAGGTAAATTCCCGAAATTCAGAAATTGATTCCTTAATAAATTTGCGACAGAAGGTGATTGATTCCCCTACCGACTCAGGAAGAATTCTTTCAAATGAAGGGTTTATTTTGCATTTAGAAAATTTCCTTCAACGGGAAGAATCTTACAAAATAAATTTTGATTCAGTAAAGCAATTTGGGGTGCTGAGTTCTCCCGATAATGCATTTAGAATGCTTACATGGAATCTGCCCATGAATGACGAAACAAATAAATATTACTGCTACATCCAAACCAGGGGGAAAGGAAAAAACAATTACATGGTTTTTAAGCTTCAGGATAAATCGGATGAAATTAAATTGCCCGAAAGAAAAACCCTTGGCAAAGAAAACTGGTTTGGAATGTTGTATTACCAGATAATTCCGGAATCATACAAAAAGAAAACCTATTATACTTTGTTGGGTTGGGACGGAAACAACTCCTTAACCAGAAAAAAAGGTATTGAGGTGATGTGGTTCGACAGGAAAGGGGAACCTAAATTCGGTGAAAATATTTTTTTAACTTCAAAAGGCTACCGGAAAAGAGTTTTTTTTGAATATTCTTCGGGAGCTAATATGTCGGTAAAATACAATAAGGAAAAAAAGAAGATTATTTTTGATCACCTTTCACCTTCGGAGCCGGCCATGGAGGGAATGTACCAATATTACGGGCCGGATTTAAGCTACGATGCCTTTGAATGGAAAGAAGGGAAATGGCAGTATCAGGGTGATGTTGATGTTCGTTCTGAGGAATCAAATCCAATTTATAACCCGGAAATAAAAGATAATCAAAAACCCATTTATTCCCCGGACAAATAAATTCAGTTTGCTTTTTTCGCAGCAAAAGCTGCAGCAGCTTCCCGAACCCATTTCCCATCCTCATTTGCCTTTACCCTTGCCTGCAGGCGTTCCCTGTTGCATGGTCCGTTCCCTTTCACTACATTATAAAATTCTTCCCAGTTAATTTTTCCAAAATCATAATGATTTCTTGCCGGGTTCCATTTTAAATCGGGATCAGGAAAGGTTAGCCCGATAATTTCACCCTGTGGAATGGTGCGGTCAATAAAACGCTGCCTAACTTCATCATTTGTTTCCCGTTTCACCTTCCATTTTATCAATTCGGCAGTGTTAGGGGAATTTTCATCCGAAGGCCCAAACATCATAAGGGATGGCCACCACCAGCGGTTCAGCGCATCCTGGGCCATTTGTTTTTGATCGGGAGTTCCACGGGCAAGCACAGTCATAATTTCAAATCCCTGCCGGTTATGAAAACTTTCTTCCTTACATATGCGCACCATTGCTCTTGAATAAGGGCCATAGGAGGTTCTTTGAAGCATCACCTGATTCATTATGGCGGCCCCGTCTACAAGCCAGCCAACGGCACCAATATCGGCCCAGGTTAAGGTGGGGTAATTAAAAATATTTGAGTATTTTGCTTTACCGGTGTGGAGCTGGTCTAATAATTCAGTCCGGTCAATTCCAAGGGTTTCGCAGGCGCTGTAAAGATAAACCCCATGGCCTGCCTCATCCTGCACTTTGGCCAGAAGGGCCACTTTTCTTCTCAAATTCGGAGCCCTTGTTATCCAGTTTCCTTCCGGAAGCATTCCAACAATTTCCGAATGGGCATGTTGTGAAATTTGTCTGATAAGTTGCTTGCGGTATTTTTCAGGCATCCAGTCCTTCGGCTCAATCTTTATTTCATTATCAACCTTTTGCTGAAACAAATTTTCATGGTTTTGTTCACTCATAAAATTTGGGGTTTTAAATTTTAAGGTTGATATTTTTGAATAAAATTTACCGGCTGCTTTTAAAATCTTTCCAAAGAGGAGAAAAAGAATCCACTTTCTATCAATGCATTTTCATCGCTATCCGAACCATGAACTGCATTTTTTGCTTTTGATTCGGCAAAAGATTTCCGGATGGTTCCTTCCGCGGCTTGGGAAGGATCAGTTGCACCTATTAATTTTCTGAATTCTTCCACGGCATTTTCTTTTTTGAGTATTGCAGCCACAATAGGTCCACTGGACATGTATTCCACAAGTTCGCCATAAAAAGGCCTTTCTTTATGAACCTCATAGAACCTTCCGGCTTGCTGGGAGGTAAGTTACGTTTTTTTTATTCCAACAATTGTAAAACCCGAATTGCATATTTTTTCGAGAATTCCACCAATGTAATTTTTTGACACGGCCTCCGGCTTAATCATTGTAAATGTAATATTTCCTGCCATATTTTTGGTATTAAGATTAGTTTTTGAAAAATAGTTGAAGGAAGCGAAAGTAGAAAAAATCTTAGTTTTGTTCTTTTTCAGCTAAAACTTAAATTTTTTTTTAATTATTGAACCAAATGAGTCCAGCAGATATTTCCAAGATAGAAGAAATTCTTAGCTCCCCGAAGAATATTGTAATTACCACCCACCGCTCACCCGATGCAGATGCTCTTGGTTCTTCTCTTGGTTTATGTCATTTTTTAAAAAAGTTTGAACATCATGTAAATGTGATTACTCCTAATTCCTATCCCGAATTTTTGCATTGGATGCCTGGTCACAAGGAAGTAATTAATTATGAAACCCAGAAAAAAGTTGCAAAAGCTATAGTTAAAAATGCCGATTTGATATTTTGCCTTGACTATAATATTTTAAAAAGGATGGAAGAATTCGGTGAAGTGGTTGGAAAAACAACCGCCCTGAAAATTTTAATTGACCATCATCAGCAACCCGATAGTTTTCCTGATTTTATTCTTTCAGATGTTACCGCATCATCCACAGCTCAACTTATTTTTAATTTTATTGAAACATTAAAAGGAGAAAAATATATTGACAAAGATATTGCTGAATGTTTATATGCCGGAATTATGACTGATTCGGGTAATTTCAGATTTTCAACCACCACAACTGAAACCCACAGGGTAGTTTCAAAATTATTAGAAGCGGGGGTGAGGCCCGATAAAATTTACACCCTTATTTTTGATGATAATACCCAGGAAAGAATGAACCTTTTGGGACATACTCTCCTTAATAAACTAAAGTATTTTCCTGAATTTCATACTTCAATGATTTCATTAACAAGAGATGAGTTAAAACAATTCAGGTACAGGCAGGGAGATACCGAAGGCTTTGTAAATTATCCTTTGTCAATTAAAGGGGTAAAATTTTCGGCATTGATGATTGAAAAGAAAGATTTGGTAAAGCTTTCGTTCAGATCCAAAGGAAATTTTTCGGTGAATAAATTTGCCCGGCTTCATTTTTCTGGAGGGGGGCATGATAATGCTGCGGGTGGAGAATCAAGAATTTCATTGGATGAAACCGTAACTAAATTTATTTCCCTGCTTCCTCAATATAAAGAAGAATTGTTAAAAGAAAAATAAAAGAGTGTTTAAAAAATTTAATTTTTATTTTGGGAAATTTATTTTTATTATTTTTTTAATTTGTAAATTCTCCTCCTGTGTTGAGGAGCCGGTCCAATTAAAAACTTTGGATGAAAATAAACTCCGTGAGCCCCTTATTTTGGCAAACAAAACTGCTGCTGAAGCTGAGTCGGAACAAATAGATGCATTTGTTAAAAGGCATGGATGGGATGTAATAAAAACCGGCACCGGGCTGAGGTATTTTATTTACCGGAAAGGAGAGGGGGAAAAAGCAATGCCGGGACAGGTGGCAAGGGTAAATTTTGAAATTTTACTTATATCCGGAGTCATTTGTTATTCAACCGAGAAAAAATGTCCTCAGGAATTTCTAATTGGAGAAAGTGAAGTAGAAAGTGGCCTTCACGAAGGTATTACTTATATGAGGGTGGGGGATAAGGCTAAAATAATTCTCCCCTCACATCTGGCTCATGGACTTGCCGGTGACCTGAATAAAATTCCGCCAAGGTCCACCATAATTTATGATATTGAACTGGTAGGTTTAAAAGATTTAAAATGAATTTATTTTTTCGAAAATGCCTTATTTGGCGCAAACCGGTATTTTCTTTTTCAATTGCCATTATTTTGTTTTTTTCTAATTGCATTCGGCCACCCCATCCGGGTTTTACCAAAGCACCATCCGGTGTTTTTTACAAGATTCTAGTTCTGGGTGAGGGAAAATTTCCGGCAAAGGATAATGATTTTGTCACGATCAGTTATTCCATATCAGCTATCAAGGATTCAATTCAGGAGGGAGAAGGGGATACGATACTTCAATTAAATAGTAATGAACTTAAAACCCTTTTTAAGGGAATATCTATGGTTGCAGTTTTTAATTGTGTTAAAATTCTTAATGAAGGGGACAGTGCATTATTTATTATTGATAATAATGGGAAAGAAATTGAATTTAGCATGAAGGCAAAAAAAATTCAATCTCCCTATGAATATGCCGAGGAGCAAAAATATATTTCGTGGAAAAATGACGGGGAGATGAATGAATTGAAACATCTGAAAGAATTTTTAAAAAAGAAAAAAATAGATGAAGGCAATTTAGTTGACGGAATTTATTTTTTACCTCTCAAAAAAGGAAGGGGAAAAATAGTGGAGATTGGCAATACGGTGGTAGTACATTATAAAGGATCATTTCTCGACAGCACAATTTTTGATTCCACATATGAAAAAAAAGAACCTTTCGAATTTAAATTTGGTGATGACGACCAGGTAATCCCCGGTCTTGAATTAGCCATTTGCCAGATGAGAAAAGGGGAGAAAGCAAAATTAATTATACCTTCGCAACTTGCCTTTGGCGAGAGTGGTTCTTCCACCGGAATTGTTCCACCTTTCACCACTGTTGAATATGAGTTAGAATTAATTAATTTGAAATAATTATGAAAATGATGTTAGCATTTTTTGAAAACCGGAACAGGGTTAGAATTATTATTTCCCTTTTGGTTATTTCCCTTCAGCTTTTTAATTTAGGTGGTTTTGCCCAAAAGTTAAATAAAGAATATACCACCCCTTCCGGATTAAAATACACAATTACAAAAAAGGGCAAAGGTGAAAAACCGGTTCCCGGAGATAATGTACGGGTGCATTACTCAGGTAAATTTGCCGATGGAAAAATTTTTGACAGCTCATACAAGAGAGGAGCTCCCATTACTTTTAAATTGGGGAAAGGGCAAGTGATAAAGGGCTGGGATGAGGGGATTGCATTTTTAACTGTGGGCGGTCAGGCAAAATTTGAAATTCCCCCGTCACTGGGATATGGGGACAAACCAATGGGAGAGATTTCGGCAGGTTCTACCCTTTATTTTGATGTTGAACTGGTTGAAATTGTAAATCCGCCTATTCCATTTGATGTAAAGGGAAAAGATACATTATCGCTCGAAAGCGGGTTGAAATATATTAAAATTAACTCTACCGATGGAAAACCAGCCGAGGCCTTTAAAACCGTATCGGTAGATTATACCGGATTCCTGCTGAATGGGAATATTTTCGATTCCTCCGTGGAGCGTGGGATTCCATTTTCATTTACCCTCGGAAAAGGACAGGTTATACAGGGGTGGGAACAGGGAATAGCAAAGCTAAAAGTGGGTGAAAAAGCCAGAATGATTATTCCATCAAATTTGGGTTACGGCAGCAGGGATATGGGGAGCATTCCTCCAAATTCAACCCTTATTTTTGATGTTGAATTACTGGAAGTGAAATAAGAGGAAGACCGAAGACCGATGCTGGAAGACAGAAGACCGAAGCTGGAAGACTGAAGCTTGAAGACCGAAGACTGAAGACTGAAGCCAGAAGACCCATTCTGACTTCCCACCAAACAACCAATATATTTTGGGCCATATTTAAAATTTCCTGGGGTCTTTAAAATTAACCGGTATTCTTCCAGGCAATATTTCCCTTTTCAAAAAGGTGGGGATAATTTTTTTTCAGTTCGCTGATAAACAAATCGCGCGGAACATCCTGAAAATTTCCATAGTCATGCAGGTATTCCATAAATTTATTTCCTCCCTTGTTGAAACCCTGGAAAACAGAATCG
>JAHEZO010000171.1 GCA_023250995.1 Flavobacteriales bacterium
TCACGTTCCTTTTACCGACCCCACCGCTCTTATCACTGGAGTTAATCCTTATATGGATACTACGGTGCGATTTGTAAGAAATTTTTTGTTTGAAATGGTAACTGGCAATGTTTGTGATGCCGGGTTCATAAGCGAAGTGCCTTATGAAACATTTTGCAATGCATCGGGTATCGGGGAGGAAGTTAATTTATCCCAAAAATGGAACGTTTACCCCAATCCAGCCTCTGGTTTTTTAATTATTAGCGGAAATGCTAATTCGGCCGGACCCTGGAACCTGGAAATTTTTAATTCTTTCGGGCAGAAAGTTTTAGCCGCTAATAACATTTATGAAAAGAATTACTCGATAAACCTTAACAAGGAACCATCCGGCCTTTATTTCGTGAAAATTTTCTCAGGCAATAAAGAAAATTCCGAAAGCAAAAAAGTGATTTTTGAATAGATTATGGTTCCGGGAATAAAAGTCGGTAAGATTTTTTTTGCTCTGTTTTCATTTGTAGTTCTTGGTGGAAGTGCCCTTGCCGGGGGTTTTCAAATAAACCTCCAGGGATCAAAACAAAATATGATGGGGCATGCCGGCTCCGCATTATCTCTTGATGCATCTTCAGTTTTTTTTAATCCCGGGGCATTGGCTTTTTTAAAAGACAGCTTTTGTTTTAATGCCGGGGTAAACTTAATTTTTCCCCGCGTGGGCTATCAGGAAAGCAACCCCGGCTTTTATACTGCAGGAAACATAAATAAGTATTCAAACCCAATAGTTTTTTATTCTTCGTTTAAAATAAAACCTTTTACAAAATGGACTTTCGGTTTTGGGGTGAATAACCCTTTCGGTAGTTCTTTGGTTTGGGAAGATAACTGGGCAGGCCAGTTTGTAATTCGTGAAATATCTCTCAAAACTTTTTGTTTTCAACCGGCAGCCACATTCAAATTATCAGAAAAAATTGCTTTGGGCGGGGCTTTTAATTATTACAGCGGAGAACTGATTTTAAGAAAGGGAATCCCTGTAAGTGACAGCACCGGAAAATTCGGAGAGGCCCGTTTGGATGGGAAGGCAAATGGATTTGGTTTTAATGCCGGATTGGTTTATAAACCTTTTGAAAAACTTACTCTGGGAATTGATTACCGGTCTCAATCAACAGTTAAACTGAAAAAGGGAAATGCTGAATTTTCAGTTCCTTCAGCCCTTGCCGATTCTTTTCCAAAAACCAGTTTTACCTCGCAATTAGCCCTTCCCCAGGTTACCACTCTCGGACTTGCATTTTCTTTTTCCGAAAAGTTTACCCTCGTGATTGATGTAAATTACACCGGGTGGAAATCGTATGACACACTTAAATTTGATTATGCTTTTAATTCTGAATCACTGAAGGACACTAAAATAACCAAAAATTATAAAAATGTTTTTGCCTACCGGCTGGGCGGACAATATAAACTTGCTGAGCCGATTGTCATAAGGGCCGGAGGATTTTTTGACATGAGTCCTGTGCAGGATGGATTTCTTACACCTGACGGACCGGATGCAAACCGCGTAGGAGTAACGTTAGGAATGAGTTTTCAGCCGGTGAAAAAATTCAGCATTGATTTTTCGTGCATGTATCTTGAAACTATTAAAAGAATGGGTGGTTCTTATGAAGCGGGATTCTGGGGAACTTATAAAACCATTGCAGTTATTCCTTCGTTGGTTTTTCAATACTCTTTTTGAATAAAAATAAAAATGGAAAAAAAAATATTTTATTCTGTATTGTCCATTGTAACCATCATTGGCTGCAAACCCACTTTTGAGGTTCCCGAAGCAAGCAAAGGAAACGCACCCATATCCTCCTACGTTTCCATTGGGAGTTCTTACACCGCAGGTTTTGCCGATGGTGCCTTAAGTAAAGAAGGCCAGGCCGCTTCCTTTCCAAAGCTTATTGCAGAAAGATTTTCGGAAGTCGGGGGTGGAAATTTCAACATTCCATACTTAACTGGAAGTAAAGGAGCTTACCCCGATCCGCTTGCCAGCAATATCTTTCATACCCTTTCACGACTTTCACTTAAAGTGGTTTTCAACTGCAAAGGAGAAGAAATGCTTCTGCCCCAGCGGATTTCAGATATCGGGGATGACGATATTAAATTTGACGACCCCGCTCACCGCATTTATACTTCTGGAAATATTTATCACCATTTTGGTATTCCCGGAATGAAATCATTCCATGCCGTTTTACCGGGATATGCCTATGATGCTTACTTTGAGGTTGATTTGTTTAATCCCTATTTCTGGCGTTTTGCCTCGGGAATATATACTCCTTTAATGCAGGATGTGATGACAGCAAAACCTTCCTTTTACACACTGGAAATAGGAATGAGTGATGTGATGAACTACGCTATTGACGGGGGAATTGGGAAAAAAGACGGAACCCTGAAACCCGACCTTACCTCCTCCGATTTATTTAAACTGGGAATAAAAACAATTTTAGATTCAATGCAAAATAAGGGAGCCAAAGGAATTATTGCCAATATTCCGGATGTGCTTGACTTCCCCTACTTCAGAAGGATTCAGTACAATTCACTCGAAATTGATGCCACCAAAGCCGTTGAGCTTAACTCCATGTATGCATCGGATGGGCTTACGTTTTCTGCCGGAAAAAATCCTTTTGTAATAAAGGACAATGGGAAAATAAGGCAATTAAAATCAACAGAATTAATTACGCTTAAAACTCCGGTTGACTCATTGAAGTGTGCCAACTGGGGAGGTGCAGTTCCCATTGAGGATATTTACATTTTAACGGAAGATGAAATTGCACTTATTGGCACATACACCGGAATTTACAATAACCTGATTATTGCAGAGGCACAGGCAAGGGGAATTTCTATTCTTGACCTGAAAGATTTTTTTCAACAACTGAAATCAGGAATAACAGTGAGCGGAATTGACCTTAGCACCGAGTTTGTGAAAGGTGGTTTCTTCAGCCTGGACGGATTACATCCCACTCCGAGAGGACAAGCAATGATTGCAAATGAATTTATTACGATGATTAATAAAGAATATTCAGCCACCCTTGCACTTTATGATATTTCCGGATTTCAGGGTGCCGTGTTTCCATAAAATTTCGGTTGATTTTTTTTGTTGATGAATTTCAAGAAATTTAATTCTTTATCGGAAAATAATTTTTGAATGACACCTGCTATTTTTAAAAATAAAGCTTATGCTGCCTGGCTGAGAGAAATCAAAGTCAAAATCAGGAGGGCTCAGATAAAAGCTGCACTTCGCGTAAACACTGAAATGCTTAATCTCTATTGGGATTTAGGTAAAATGATAGTAGAAAAACAGACCAAAGCAAAATGGGGTGATGGGGTTGTTGCACAACTTAGCAAAGATTTACTTTGGGAGTTCCCCGAAATGCAGGGTTTTTCGCGAAGGAATCTTTTATATATTAAACAGTGGTTTTTATTTTATTCCCATAATTTAAACAAAGTGCAACAACTTGTTGCACAATTGGAATTTTCTTCAAAAGTGCAACAGCTTGTTGCACAAAATAGGAAAGGCAAACCACCCGATAACCAATTACAGCAATCATTAAAAATTCAGCAACTTGTGGGGTTAATTCCCTGGGGGCACCATATTCAAATCATCACCAAATGCAAGAATATTGAGGAGGCTTTTTATTATATCATCGAAACCAATAAAAACAATTGGTCAAGAAGTATTTTAATTCACCAAATTGAGAGCCATCTTTACAAACGAAACGGGAAGGCCATAACAAATTTTGACTTTACACTTCCTGGTCCGCAGTCCGACCTTGCCAGAGAAACCCTGAAGAATCCTTACAACTTTGATTTCCTTTCACTGGGAAATGAAATTCAGGAGCGCGATTTGGAAAATGCACTCATCCGCCACATAAAAAAATTCATGCTTGAATTAGGAAAAGGTTATGCCTATGTGGGCAACCAATACAATCTTAGTGTGGAAGACGATGATTTTTTTCTTGACCTCCTGTTTTACAATTACCATTTACATTGCTTTGTGGTGCTGGAGTTAAAGGTTGGGGATTTTAAGGCAGAATTTACCGGCAAACTAAATTCTTACATTAATATAATTGATGCTCAAATAAAAGGCAGTGAAGACAAATCAACCATCGGAATTTTACTTTGCAAAACCCCAAACGAAACAATTATAAAATATTCCCTGCAGGGCATTAAAACCCCTATGGGAGTTGCAAATTATCAATTAGGAAGAGCATTGCCTAAAGAATTAAAGGGGGAAATTCCCAGCGTGAAGCAATTAGAACAGGAATTGGAATTGGAAACGAAAGGGTTTCGCAAACCGGTGAATAAAAAAAACTCGCAAATCAAAAAATTTTTAAGCAGCGAAAACAAGAAAAATTTCAATCAAAAACAAAAAAGAAAAAGTTTAAGAAGATTAAAAAAGAAAAATAAAAAAAAATAATATCGTTTATCATGAAAAAAATCTTCCTCTTTTATTTAATCACCGGATTTCTTTCTTCTACCGCTCAAAATAAAAGTATCCACGAAGAGCAAAACGACTATTACAAGGCGTTTCAGGGTTTCAACGAGCAACAGTTTGACTCGCTGAACGGAAAAGTAAAATTTCTATATCCCCTGCTAAAAACCCTTCCATGCAATCTAAATAAAATTGTATTCGGCTGGTTTCCTTATTGGCAAGGCACCACGTATAACAATTTTCAATGGGATAAACTTTCCGACCTTTCCTTTTTCTCTTATGATGTGGATCCCTCTACCGGAAATGCCTCAAGCACCCATGGATGGTCAACTGCAAATGTGGTAACCGTGGCACAACAAAACGGAGTACGTGTAAATTTATGTGTTACCCTGTTTTCGAGCCATGCCACATTTTTCGGAAGTTCATCGGCACAGCAAACTCTTATTTCAAATCTTATTTCTTTAATTCAGCAGCGCAATGCCAATGGAGTAAATATTGATTTTGAAGGAGTGCCTTCCTCACAGAAAACGGCCCTAACAAATTTCATGATAAACCTGTGCAACCAAATGCATTCATCCATACCCGGTTCCCAGGTAAGTATCGACCTATACTCAGTGGACTGGAACGGAGTATTTGATATTGCAGCCATGAACCCCTATGTTGATTTATTTATCATCATGGGTTATGATTATTATTATGGAGGAAGCACCACAGCCGGTCCCTGCGACCCACTCTATCAATTTGGAACCACTTATAATTATACTCTTTCAAAATCGGTTACCTATTACCTGAATAAAGGGGCATCAAAAAACAAGCTGATTCTTGGACTTCCCTATTATGGGAGGGAATATACCACCACTTCCAATTCTGTTCCATCGAGCGTTTTGAACCCACCCAACAGCGTAACCATGACCTTTACAACCGTGATGCAAAATACAAGCGGAAATTATATCAATGGAAACAAATTTTGGGAGGGAGATAGTTTCACCCCCTATTGGATGTTTCAGTCGGGAGGCAATTGGAAGCAATGTTTTGTAAATGACGGGTACAGCATTCGCAAACGCCTCGACCTGGTAAACCAGCGGGGAATAGGGGGAATGGGAATATGGGCACTCGGATATGATGACGCTTATCCGGATTACTGGAATGCAATTAAAGATAAATTTACCGACTGTGGCGCAGTACCGTGTACCGACACAGTTTACGATGGCGGTGGCCCCAATAAAAATTATTATGATTCTGAAAATTATTCTTATACCATTGCCCCTGCAGGAGCAAATTCTGTTTCCCTTTCATTTTCTTCATTTGATGTTGAGTTGAATTATGATTCATTGTGGGTATATGACGGGCCAAACACTTCTTCTCCGCTCATTGGATCTTACAACGGAACCAACAGTCCGGGAACAGTTATTTCCTCAGGAAACAAAATGACTTACCGCTTTAAATCAGATGGCTCTACCAACCGCCCCGGATGGAAGGCCATATGGTCATGTGTTGCCACACCGGCCGACAATACTCCTCCCACCACTGCCACTTCTGTTCAGGGGAACTGGCAAACACAAAATTTTAATGTAACCTTTTCAGATACCGATAATGTTATGGTTGATGAAAGGTATTTCCAGGTGCTGGACTGGAACGGAACCGAGTGGAGAGGAAATTCAGGCAAGGGATTTTTTAATGACAATTTTGATGTTGCTGTGAATTCTGAATGGAATTTTATTTCGGGAACATGGGGCATTGTTTCTTCATTCATGAATCAATCGGATGAAACAAACGGAAATACAAATATTTATGCAAATATCAACCAGGATTCCTCCTACTCTTACCTATATCACTGGCAAATGAAAATGGGCGGAACAGGCACCACCCGAAGGGGCGGAATACATTTTTATTCTGATAATTCCACACTGCCAAACAGGGGAAACGGATATTTTGTTTATTTCCGTCTCGATGACCAGAAGGCACAGATTTATAAAGTTATCAATGATGTTTATACCCTTTATCCCAGCGTAAATTATTCTTTTACTGCAAATACTTTTTATGATTTCAAAATAACTTTTAGTCCCGTTTCGGGAGAAATAAAAATATTTATTAATGATTCGTTCATCACTTCCTGGACCGACCCTGTACCATTTAAAACAGGGAATTCAATTTCACTCCGCACCGGAAATGCAAATGTTTCTTATAATGATTTGAAAGTTTACAGGTCGAGGAACCTTTCGGAGTCAATTTCAATTGGAACCATTTCTTCCTTTGTTCGTTATCAAAACCCAAATCCAAATACCCCATCCTGTCGCATAAAATCTCTGGTAAAAGACAGTTCGGAAAATTGGTCGGCCCCATCCACTTTAAATGTTAATGTTGACTGGACAAAACCGAATGATTTTTTGGTAAATGACGGATCATCTTCCGACATTGACACCTCATACCTTTTAACTGAATTAACGGCCAACTGGACCAATTCTTCCGACACCCAATCTGATATTTCAAAATACTGGTTCTCTGCCGGAACTTCTGCAGGATCAACTAATGTAGTTAACTGGACTAACAATGGTACTAACACATTTATTACCCAAGCGGGGCTTTCCTTAACCTACGGAACAGTTTATTTTTTTAATGTAAAAGCCGAAAACGGAGCCGGTTTGTTTTCTAATGTAAAAAATTCAAATGGCCAGAAGGTGGTTCAGCCCGCTCCTCCACCAACGGCAGGATTTTCAGTTTCAAACAATGTCATCTGCACAGGTAATTTTATAAATTTTCAAAACACATCCACCGATGCAAATTCGTTTTCCTGGCAATTCCCCAACGGTAATCCCTCTTCAAGCAATTTGAGCAATCCGTCAGTTGCTTATGATTCAAGCGGAACGTATCAGGTTACATTAATTGCATATAGTTTAAACAATACCTCAGATACTCTGGTTCAAAATATTTCAGTAACCGTAAATGTACTTCCCGTTTCTTCTTTCACGGTCGATACAAATATTGTTTATCTTTCAAATGCTTCGGTTAATTTTTTCAATTCATCCGCCAATGCAAATTCTTATTGGTGGGATTTTGGTGACGGGAATTTTTCAACCGCACAAAACCCATCCCATATTTATACCGACACAGGATTTTTTCAGGTAACTCTTGTAGCCGGAAACGGCCTATGCCCAAGCTACACTTTTTCATTGGGCAATTATATTTCTGTTATTGATTCCACCATTTTTTACCCTCAGGCCATTGCCGGCTTCACCACTTCATCAAACACTATTTGCACGGGAGATTATATTGTTTTTAATAATATTTCTTCCAATGCAAACTCATTTAAGTGGATTTTTCAGGGAGGAACACCTTCGGTAAGCACAGTACAAAATCCATCTGTTATTTTTGACTCTTCGGGGACTTATTCTATCACATTAATCGCCATTGGCCCTGGAGGGAATGACACCATTGTTCAGCAAATAAACATAGTGGTAAATTTAACTCCCTCAGCCGACTTTGTTGCCGACAATACCCTTTTGTATTTACCCTCACCCACTGTAAATTTCACAAATTCTTCCACTGATGCCAATTCATTTTTGTGGAATTTTGGGGATGGGGTTACTTCAAGCCTTACAGATCCCGCTCACACTTATAATGATACCGGTTATTTTACTGTTTCACTAATTGCCATGAATGGAAACTGCCCGGATGATATTCTTGTACTTCCGGCTTATATTTATGTTGTGGATTCTTTGGAAACCTCAGTTGAAAAGGAAAAAACCAGATTACCTGAATCGTTTGATAAAATTCAAATTTATCCGAATCCGAATGATGGAAATTTTATGATAAAAATGCCGTTTACCATGGAAAGAAATTCGAATTTTAAAATTGAGATTTTCAATGTTCTGGGAGAACTTGTTTTAAATTCTTACAATCCCATTCTCCAACCTCTTTTTCCAATAAACCTATCCAAACAACCAAAGGGGCTATATTTCATTCGCGTTTCTTCCTCCCAAACTTTCCTGAAAGTGGCCAGGATAGTAAAGGAATGAAAAAGAATATTATTATCTTTGAAAAAACATAAACCATCCTTATGAAAAAAACATTCCTTATTTCAACCTTTTCGGTTTTCGCAATTCTATTTATTCCTGCCTTCACAAATGGTCAGAACGAAGACCCCGC
>JAHEZO010000029.1 GCA_023250995.1 Flavobacteriales bacterium
TTAAAAAAACTCCCCTCCTTAAATTCAGTCGAACAAACCCTGCTGATGAAACAGGCCATTCTGGATTATTTTAACGGATGATGTTTTTTTAAGGAAATATTAATAAGATCAGAAATGATTTTTACCTGCGGAGTTCGGATGTAAAAAAAGTTTTTTACCACAGATTACACAGAAAAAAGGTTTTCAAAAACATTGATTTACTGCCAAGGTTTCTTCCTATTTATTTTTGAAATGTCTGTTTCTGTGTTTTCCCCGGCTAATGAAAGGATTATGTTAGTATTGAGGCCGTTATGGCTGACTCCCAAGTAAACATAGGTTTATTGACATTCTGTGGCCCAAAACAGTCCTTCCCCTCCGGAGTAGAAAAAAAATTATTTGAATGGGAAAATTTCCTTTGGTCTTGTGCCTTGAGACTTTGAACTTTGTACTTACACTACCTTCCGGAACCTACTTTATCATGGTGATGGTAACCGGCACAGTTTCGTGCTCCACCAATTTTACGTATCCTTCCCCTTTAATGTCGTAGGTAGATGTAACAGGGGGAATCTGATTGTTATCTGTAACAGTAACTGTGGCAGTAGCCTCAACTTTAAGCACTGCAGGATATTTAAATTCATGTTTTGAAACTCCGCTTCCATCGCTGGTTTGAGTGCTTGTTACATCGCAGGGTGAAGGGGAGCAGTACACCCTTACTTTTGCACCGGCAACAGGAACGCTGTTTTTATCCACCACCGTAATTTCGGCAATAGTGGGGTCTTTATCCTTGCATGAGGCAATAAAAATGCTGCAGGAAATGGCAAGATAAATGAGACAAAAAAATGAGGTTTTCATAGTTGAAATTTTATTTTGTATTATTGCTTTCCTTTTTAAAAAAATATTTGATAACAAAAGTAAAAAAAAAATCATATCATGAAAAACGCATCCCTCATGCTGGCACTTTTTTCGGTGCTGGTTTATTCTAATTCGAGTGCTCAAAAAGCCCAAAAAGAAAAAATGGTTCAAATCAGCACTAACCTTGGCAACATCACTGTAAAACTTTATAATGAAACACCGGGCCACCGTGACAACTTCCTGAAGCTTGCCGAAGGCGGAAAATTTGACGGAAGCATTTTCCACCGTGTTATTAAAGATTTTATGATACAGGGTGGTGAGTTTCCCGGCTGCAATAATACCATCCCTGCCGAAATAAATCCTAAATTCATTCACAAAAAAGGGGCTCTTGCCGCAGCCCGCATGGGAGATGAGGTAAATCCGAAAAAAGAATCATCGGGATGCCAGTTTTATATTGTGCAGGGGCGAAAGGACACCGAAAATAATATTAAGATGATTGATACCCGCAAAAACTCAGTCCTTAAAAATCAGCTGATGAATGAGTTTTTCAATAAACCCGAAAATGCGTCTTATAAAGACAAAATGGTTACCCTCCAAAAAGATAAAAACAACGAAGGGATAATGGCACTTTACAAAGAAGTGGACCCCCTGGTTGAAAAAGAACTGGCAGGAAAAAAAACATCATATACCCCGGAGCAAATAAAAGATTATACAACCATTGGAGGCACACCCCATCTTGATGGCGGGTACACTGTTTTTGGCGAGGTGGTGGAAGGATTGGATGTGGTGGATAAAATTGCCGCTGCTCAAACCGCTCCGGGCGATAAACCGCTGGTGGATATTAAAATGACAATGAAAGTTTTGAAATAAAAAATACTAAAACTGATGTTACGCTCATCTCTATTTCAAATAACAAATAACAATAATCAAATTGCAAAAAAATTCCAATAACCAATAATGAAAATTCTAAACCGCTAAAGAAGATTTTTTCGACAATAATCTAAAAATCAAGTCAGCAGGCGGTTTGATAATTGAAATTTTGATATTGAATATTATTTGTTTTTTGATATTTGTATTTTGGAAATTAATGTTTTTGAGTAACTTCTGTTACTAACCCGCATGCTAGAAAAAATTTCTCTCCTGCTCACCGAGGTAAATTCCTTTAAAAGTTCTGATAAAGGAGAAATAGAACAATTCCGCATAAAGTACCTTGGACAAAACGGAATCCTTAAAACTCTTTTTGACGATTTTAAAACTCTTCCATCGGAAGAAAAAAAAACAACCGGTCAAAAACTAAACGAATTAAAAAACAAAGCCGAGGAAAAGTTTCAGGAATTAAAAAAATTACTTCCCGACCAGGATGGAGATAATTCAGAAAAATTCCTAGACCTTACTTTGCCGGTCAACAAGGGGACGGTCGGTTCCCGCCACCCCGTTTCTATTGTTAGAAACGAAATAATCGAAATTTTTTCCCGCCTTGGGTTTAATGTTTCGGAAGGCCCCGAAATGGAAGACGACTGGCATAATTTTTCGGCCCTGAATTTCCCCGAGGATCACCCTGCAAGAGATATGCAGGATACTTTTTTCATTGACAACTCCTTTTCTCAACCGGCCGGGTCGGATAAAAATAAAAAGCCTGCTCGTGCTTTGCGAACCCATACCTCCTCGGTTCAGGTAAGGGTGATGGAAAATCAAAAACCACCTATCCGAACCATTTCTCCCGGAAGGGTTTTCCGCAACGAAGCAATCTCCGCAAGGGCTCACTGCATTTTTCATCAGGTAGAAGGTTTATACATTGACGAAAATGTTTCGTTTGCCGATTTAAAACAAACCCTCCTGTTTTTTTCTAGGGAGATGTTTGGCGAGAAAACAGAAATTAGACTCAGGCCCTCTTATTTTCCTTTTACCGAGCCCAGTGCCGAAATGGATGTTTCTTGTTTTCTCTGCAACAGCAAAGGATGCAACGTTTGCAAACATTCGGGATGGGTGGAAATTCTCGGTTGCGGAATGGTTGATCCGGCAGTTTTGGAAAATTGCAAAATTGACAGTAAAAAATACACGGGATTTGCCTTTGGAATGGGAATAGAAAGGATAGCCATGCTAAAATTCCGCATAGATGATATCCGCCATATGTTCGAAAACGATGTCCGATTCTTAAAACAGTTTTCCTCTGCTGTTTAACTTTCCGAGTTACATACCGGCTTAACATAAACCGGAAAATTTACTGAGTTGGCAATAAAGCAGAATTTGCCTGCGTCAGAGTGTAATTCAATGGCCTTTTCTATCATTGAATTTTTTGAAACCGTAATTTCGGGGTTTAATGTTACATTGGAAAAAGATCCGCTTCCATCAGAGTTTTCAACCATATTTCCTGTTGCCCTGTCGAGGTAATTAACCACAATTACTCCTGCTGCCGAACACAAATGCAGATACCACAGCATATGGCAGGCCGAAAGTGAAGCCACCAAAAGGTCTTCGGGGGAATGCTTTGTTAAATCACCCAAAAAAGCAGGGTCGGAGGATCCCTGAATTACGTTTTTACCCTTGATTGAAACAGTGTGGCTGCGGTCATAGCTTTTGTAATTTAAAGTTCCCGGGCCAAGGTTTCCGGTCCATTTAATTTCAGCTTTGTAATAGTGGGTTTTGCTCATTGGAATTTTTTCCGGATTTTTTTTTATCAACTGAAAATCAGAAATTAAGGATTCTGCTCAATCAAAGTATTTCCCGCCATTTCTTCCTGGGGAATTTTGAAAAGCAAAGAAGGGTCATTGTAAGATTTTCCGAAGCGGACATTTTGTTTCATCCTTCGCAAGTTATCATATCTGTCGCCCTCAAAAAAAAGCTCGAGCTGCCGTTGAAGCTGAACTTTAGGCAGGAGTCCAACAGCTGTGGTCTCGGGAATAAAATTTCCCTGCATGGCCCTTTTTAATATGGCATTGTAACGGGATAAAGCAACAGTGGTGTCTCCCCCCGAAATTAAATTCGATTCCGATTGAATAATATACATTTCGGCAAGGCGGATTAGGGTTATGTTCGGTGCCGTGGGCAGGATCTGATCGTATTTTTTGGTGTAATACAAACCCGTAAAAGGATTTTTGTAGAGGAGATTTGCAAGTCGCCTGTCGGCTGCATCGTATTTATTTACCACTGAGGTGTCGGCAATCATTAAGGGGTTTTTGGTTCGCTGAAAATTTGAGGGCAGTGAACTGCTTTGGTCTGTAGAAATATTTACCAGTTGAAAAATACATTCATTTGTTGAAGTACTTCCCGAAGTTTTATAAATATCAATTACCGAATCGTTGAGTGAAAATTTTCCGCTGTTAATCACTGCACTTGCCCTGGCCGCAGCATTAAAATAATCGCCTTTAAAAAAATACACCTTCGAAAGCATTGCTGTTGCTGCCAGTTCCGATGCCCGGTCGGGGGATTTTTTTACTCCTGCACTTTTGAGCAGGGTTTCGGCTTCAATTAAATCAGAAATCACCTGTGAAAAAACTTCTTCTACGCTGCTTCTTGCTATTGATAAGTTTTCGGGCGTAAGGGTCGGTTGGGTGCGGATAATTACCCCTTGTTGTGAATTTCCACCCCGGGTGTCCACATCATAAGGCAAAGCCCAAAAACGGCATAGGTTAAAAAGTACACATCCTCGAACAAACAAAGCCTCGCCTTTAAGTTTATTTTTTACGGCTTCAAAATCTTTTCCGGCTAATTTGCCGCCATCAATGGCAGCAATAACATTATTTGCCCGGTTAATCACGGCATAACTTTCGGCCCACATGGAACGGAGGAGCCCAATCTGAACACTGGTTTTATGTTCGTAAATTTCTCTTGTTCCAAAATTGGATAAAATAGATTGCTGAACTACGGTTTCCTCTCCAAGCAACTCTGAAAAAACAATTTGATTTCCGCCAAGTACATTGGCCGATTGAAGGCCATCGTACATTCCCGCTGCCACCGCCTCTAGATCTCTTACTGTTGTTATGGCCTCCTCGTTAATGAGAATTTGTTTGGGTTTAATATCCAACGCTTTTTTGCATGAGGTGAAAATGATTAAACAGAAAATAAAACTATAAACTATAAACCTTAAACTATAAACCAGAAACTGTAAACTGTATTTTTTAAAACTTTTCATAACATGATTTTTATGCCACCCGAAATCATTTTTGCCTGAGGAGTTTGGTACGATGGCCCGCTAAATGAAATATTTCCCTGCTGACTATTTGGGTTTACATTTCGCAATACTTCAGGATCCCATCCGGGATATTTTGTCCAGGTCCACAAGTTGGCGGCATTTAAAAAAATTCTCATTTGCTGAATATGAATTTTGTCCACCCACCGTTGTGGCAAAGTATAACCAAGGGTAACCGAACGAAGGCGAATATAGGAGGCATCATATAAAAACCTGCTGGAGTTAACCGGAACAGAATAGGCATTTAATGATGGGATGGTGTTGCTCTGATTCTGACTTGTCCAGGCGTTTTGAATTTCGGGTCGCTGCGCCTGATTTGACCAAATGCCGATTTGATTTTTTGCAGGGTCGTCATAAATGGTGTTGCCCCAAACACAAATGAAAAGAAAACTTAAATCAATGCCTTTATAAGAAAAAGTATTGGTAATCCCCCAAATGAATTTTGGTGAAGGATTTCCCATGGGTCTGCGGTGCTCGTAAAATTTTCCCCCACCTCCCGATGGGTTATCATAGGTCATCAGGTGCCCGTTGAGGTCTTCAAACAATTCGGTGCCGGCCTTTACAAAATATTTTTTTTGGTTTCCGCTGCCATCGGTCACTATGTTTCCCTCCATGTCATATTGCAACAGCGAATCGCTGGTTTGCTGAATTCCGGCAAAAGGAACCACATAGCTTTGACCTACCGGATAGCCGGCAATCACCCTTCCTTCCCCAGGCTCCCCGCTCTCAAATCCATCAGGTAAAATACCTGCCACATCAACAACGGTGTTGCGGTTAAAGGCAATGTTAAAATCGGTGCTCCAGGTAAATTTCTTAACAAAATTTTTTGTCCCAATAGTAAATTCCATCCCGTTGTTTTTTAACTTTCCTACATTAAGAAGAACAGAGGTAAAGCCGGAGGAAGGCGGAATGGCAATATATAAAAGCAAATCTTTGCTTCTCTTGTCATAATAAGTAGTGCTGAAGGAAATTCTGTTTTCAAAAAAAGCAACATCTAAATTAATATCTGCCTGAACAGATTTTTCCCAATGCAAGTCCGGATTTGCAAGGGTAACCGGAACCAGTCCTGAACTCCCATTATATCCTCCGGAGGAAGCAAAATAACCCAGATGGGCAAAATCACCAATGCTGGCGTTCCCGGTGTAACCGTAGCTTGATCGAAGTTTCAGGAATGAAACAAAAGAATATTTTCTTACGAATTCTTCATCCGACAAAATCCATCCGGTCGATATTGCAGGAAACCACCCGTAACGGTTGTTGGCACCAAACCTGGAAGAGCCATCTCTGCGCAAACTTACCGAGGCCAGATATTTTTCCTTCATTTTGTAATTTACTCTTGTAAAATAGGAATCAAAAGCATTGCCCGTTTCAAAACCATAACCGGATTGATTTGCGGGAGGGGCATTGCCCGGATTTTGAAAATAATCATTGCTGAAACCCCAACCCTTTAGGCCAACCCCTTTGGTTGCGGCTTGCTGCACCGAATTTCCTATGGTAACCATCAGCTCGTGAACTTCTTTTATTTTTTTTATATAAGTAAAGTAGTTATTGATGTTCCAGTTAAAAACATTGGTTCTACGGTCCCAGGCCTCAGAAACGCTACCTGTATCCTGAGTGTTACGGAATTTAAATTCCGTTTCAATCTGGTTCAGGTTATCCATTGAAAACTCAGAGCGGAAATCCAAATCTTTAAAAATTTTGTAATCTCCATAAATACCCGCAATGGTTCTGAAAACAGCGGCATTAAAGGTGTGATTTTCCAATTCCCAAACCGGATTGAAATTTGGGTTGTAAAAAGTACCGTCAGAATTTTTTATCGGAACATAAGCCGGAATCTGCTGTGCCCAACCAAGTCCTCCGGCATCGCCAATGGGTACCCGGTTATTGATTGAATAGGTAATTCCAACGTTTGTTCCAAGGTTTAATTTTTCGGTGGCCTTGTTATCAAGGTTAATTCTCGAACTTATTCGTTGATAATTATTCCCTACCAGAAAACTTTTTTCATCGCGGTAAGACCCTCCAATGTAAAAAGTAGTTTTTTCGTTTCCCCCCGAGGCAGAAAGATTGGCCTGTTGCAACATTCCTTTTCTCATTACTGCATCCACCCAATCTGTTCCTCCGAGGGCAGCAATAGAATCGGCCTGATGCCGGGTGATACTTCCATAAATAACCGCATTCGGATTATCATGCGGTTTTCCTGCTTCATCGGCTGCTCTGTCGCGCAGGGCAAGTTGCTCCGATGCGGATAAAAATTTCATGCGGTTTGTTTCCGAAATAATGCCGTAAGAATAATCGAAATCAAATTTGGTTTTACCCGATTTCCCCTTTTTTGTAGTGATGATAACCACTCCATTTGCTCCCCGCGAACCGTAAATGGCTGCTGCTGCTGCATCCTTCAAAATTTCAATGGATTCAATATCGCCCGGATTTAAATCGGCAAGGGCCGAGGTTCTTGAGCCAAGGTTGCCGGGGCTGAAATCTCCGGTGGTCATCGGGATGCCATCAATTACATAGAGTGGTTCACTTCCGGCAGTGATGGAATTCGTTCCACGGATATTTACTTTTACAGGGGCACCGGCCAGCCCGTTGGCGGAGGTTATTTGAACCCCGGCAGCCTTTCCCTGCACCGATTGTTCAAAACTTGGCATAGGAATGTTTTTTATCTCTTCCGATTTTATGGTAACCATTGAACCTGTTACATCTCTTTTTTGGGCTAAACCGTAACCAACCACCACCACCTCCTGAAGCTTTAAAACATCTTCTTTTAAAACTACATTGAAATTTTCATTTTTCCCGTCACCAATAACAAAAGATTTTTTTTGAGGAGTAAAACCGATATACGAAACCACCACCACCGTTTTTCCGGTATCGAGATTTTCCAGCGTAAAATTTCCGTTGATATCGCTTATTACCCCAATGGTTGTTTTGTCTACTCTTACGGTAGCCCCAATGAGAGGAAGGTTATCCTTATCGGTAATAATTCCGCTGATGCTCCCTTTCTGGCCAAAACAGTTACCGGCAAAATACAAAAGGGCAAGGAATGGGAAGAACCCTTGTTGAAATAAATGGTGTAAAAATTTCTTCATTGAAAAAAGATCAGCAATTTTTTTCTGTGAACAAAATTGGTGAAAATTTATCCACAAAGTAAATCTGTTTTTTTCTAATTGTCAAATATACACTAAGAAAATTTAAAATGCTTATTTTCGCCTTTATGAATGATTTTTTATTTTTAAACGAATTTTAAACGGTTGATTTTATTATTTCAAATAATGCTATATTTCGGAAATTTTTTATTTTGAAAAGGCCGGTCATATTACTTATATTTGTTTTATTCAATTCAAAAAATACCTTTTGAAAAATAAACTTTTCAATTTTTGTTTTCCCTTTTTAATCTTGAGACTTGGGATCTGGGGCTTGGGGCTTTTATTCTTTTTTCTTTTTCTGGGGAATATTTCCATTGCTCAGAACATAGGAATTAACACCACCGGGGCAGCCCCGGCCTCAACCAATATGCTGGAGGTTTTGCAACCCACCACTACCGATAACACCATTGGAATTTATGTAAATCATTCCGGAGCAATTTCGGGTACCGGCTATGCTTTTCAGGCCATAAAAGACGGGGCATCAATAAATAATGTGGCGGCCTATTTAAGTGCCTCGGGCGCAACAAATAATTATGCTTTGATAATTCCTTCGGGCGGAGGAAATGTGGGCATTGGAACTTCAGCTCCCGGCTTCCAATTAGACATGACACAAACTCTGAGAGTGCAGGGCAATGCCATTTATGGCGGGCCTACCGGAGACCCCCAGTTTTTTTTCTATAATAACGGTGGGTTCCGTTTGGATTTGGATGAGGATAATGATGGTAGTGAAACTTTTGGGATAAGAGACGGCTCAGATAATATTGTTTTTGAAGTGGACGAAAATGGAAATTCCGACATTGATGGAAATATTACTTTGCTGGCAAACAAAAGTATTACTACCGGAAATAATTTTTCTATTTCAACAGGTTCGGGTTTTGACCTTACAGGAGCAGCGAGTGTGGCACTTACCATTGATAACGATAACAACGGAAGTGGAAGCACTTTTACTGTAAAACACGATGCCGGCACCGAATTGTTTAAGGTGGCCGAATCAGGAGTGGTAACCGTGGCGGGACTTGCGGGGGGAGGAGTGGTGAATCTAACCGTTAATAACACAGGTCAATTAGTTGCAGGGTCAACAGATATCGGAGATGTAACTGATATTACGGCCGGAAACGGGCTAACCGGAGGAGGAACCACAGGGTCAATAACAGTAAATGCCGTGGGCGATAATGGCCTTACCACCAATGCCGATGATATTGATTTGGGAGGGAGTTTGAATCAATCTACTACCATTACCCAGGGGGCAAATGCATTTACCATTGCCAATTCAGGTACAGCGAACACAACAATTAATTTATCAAGCACAGGTGATTTTGATGTGCAGGATAACGGCTCTTCTGCCCTTTTTGTTAAAGATGATGCAACCGTAGGAATTGGAACAAATGTCACAGATGCTAATTACCAACTTACTGTTGAACGGCCCGGGGATAATAACTTTGCTTACCTAGGGGGTGATTTGTTCGGGATTTATACAACGGTAAATGCTGGGACCGAAAACGGGCTTTATTCCCTACATTCTTCCTCAAGCACAACAGCATCCTATTATTCAATTTTAGGAGAGGTAAGTAATTCGGCATATACCTCTTCTCAAGGCTATCTTGGATATCACAACACTGGAAATAATACCTATAGTTTTTATGGTACCGGTGGAACATTCGGAGGGTATTTCCAGAATAATGTTGGAATTGCAACCACAACTCCGGCTATGAAATTGGATGTTCGCGGGGGAAACTCTACGGCTACTACAGCCGCTTTTGAAAATATTTTTCAGGTTGGAAGTACAAGTTCCTCTCCCCTGGCTTTGAGAATGGGCTTAAAAACTGATGCCACTGCCGCAAGCCGCTATGGGGCCATTGAAGTTGATGACAATGGAACAGCAAGAAATTTATCCCTTCAGCCCACCAACGGAAATGTTGGGGTAGGGACTACTGATCCTGCAGCAAAACTTCAGATAATTGATGGAACCGCGAATGATAAAGGGCTAAGTTTAAGGGAATCCTCCACCGCCAATGAAATTTTTTTCGTACCCAAGTTGGGTGGTGGCGGCTATAACCCCATGTCAATTGCGGGTGATATGGGATTGTTTTTTCGTGATGATAATACTGTGGAAGGAGGAGCTTTGGTTATTGGCCAATGGAGTGCAAGTTCCAAAGGGATTCGAATTGATGCAACCGGCAATGTAGGAATAGGCTCTAATTCCCCGGGTGGAAAATTGGATGTTTTTGGATCCATAAAACAATCGGCCGCCAACCCCACAACCATTTTGTTTCACAATACAAATGAATCGGGAACTCCATCGGGCAGCGATGGTTTTAGAATAAGATATGAAGATGCCTTTTTTGGGGGATCGAATGACGCTTTGATTTTTGAAAAAACCGATGGCAATGAAGCGGTTCCTGATGGAGGGGCTTCGGGAATTGCTTTTGTAAATACAGGAAATGATGGCACCGTTACTCCTGCAATGTCTATTAAAGGCAATGGCAACGTGGGAATCGGAACTACCGATCCTTCGGGAATTCTGCATACCATTGCCTCGGGAGCCAAAACGGCTGCGTTTTCGGGAAACTTATTTACGAATACCGCCACTTCAGGCACGGCATCAATTATTAAAGCGGGAACAGAAATTAAATCCACCGGTACCTGGAACGGAACCTCTGCGTCAAATATCGGATTATATGTTTCAACCGTTACCGGGGGCACAAAAAATTATGATGCTGTTTTTAATGGTGGGGGTAACGTTGGTATTGGCACCACGGATCCAAACTATGCTCTTGATGTGGTAGGGTATGTCGGGGCAACTAACCAAATTTCTACTATTCCCCTCTGGCAGGCAGGAAGCAATTATGCCATGAGCAACACTTCGGGAGCAGATCTCTCCAATTGCGAATCGGGGATTGACCCTTCGCTTTATGATCCGAACGGAAATATTGAAGTGCGGTTGGTTATCCGTTACACCTCATTAACAGGTGGTACAAATAATTTTCAACTAAGGGCTCATAATGGCACTACAGAATCTTACCCGATTGTAACAGGCGATGCATGGACGTATGCAACCACTCAAACCGGAGGAGTAGCCATTAGCCCCTGGAAAGATTGGACTGCCGGAACCAGCGCTCTGGAAATTCACCTCCACGGCTGGGTTACCAGCGGAACAACCAATTTTAACAGTGCGTATCTGCTGGTTAGGCCAAACAGGTAAGTTCAGTTATTATCTGATGTTGGGATTTTTTTATTTCAAACTCCTAGGGATTTATAGAATAATAGAATACTTGAACAAAAGAACAAAAGAACAATAGAGCAAATGAATAAAATGAACAATAAACTATTGTTATTATTTACGGATTCTAATTTACTCCTTCGGTCATAAAACAGGCGAAATATTTCACCAAAAAATTTCCGGTAGAACTACGTAATCCCCTGTAATTGCTGTTCAGTTTTTTGTGCAACTTCAAATAATTTTCCACCAACCCGCCTTGTCCAAGGAAGCTTGCCTTTGGCTGCAAGGTTGCACCGATTCGCAACAATTTTATTCACCGGTTAAAATAATCGGTGTCCCTAATCTGTGTAAATTTGCGTTATCTGTGGCAGAAAATATTGCAGTTACATTTACAAAAATAAATGCAGAGAACAGAATCAATCTTTTTAGCAACAGCAGTTATTAAAATGAAATTTACTCTTCTGTTTATTGTTTTTTCCTCCTTCTTCTCCTGTATTTTTTCTCAGGACATTCATTTTTCGCAATATTATAATTTGCCCCTTGTGGTAAACCCGGCTTTAACAGGAGCTTTTAACGGTGATCAGCGGGTATCCTTAAATTTTAAAGATCAATGGAAAAATGTTGGTACTCCCTATAGAACCTATGCCCTTTCTTTTGATATGGGGTTGATGAAAAAAAAATGGGAAAAAAGTTTTCTGGGCGCGGGCCTGCTTGTATATAAAGATGTGGCCGGCAATGCAAAATTGGGAACCACCCAAATTTCACTTTCTGTTTCTTCTTTTGTTTCTCTGGGTGAAAATCAAAAAATTTCGGCAGGGTTGCAAGGGGGATTTGTGCAAAAGAGTTTGCTGGCCCAAAATCAATCCTGGGACAGCCAGTATGACCCTTCAAAAACCAATGGATGGAATTCTTCTTTATCATCAAATGAAATCAACACTTCCTACAACAAAATTAATCTGGGTGATTTGTCGGGGGGATTACAATGGACCTACAGCCTGGGAGATGCCACACTTTCTTCCAACGATAAAAAAAGCCTAAATGCTGGTGTTGCATTCCATCATATTACCCGACCCGAACAAAATTTTAGTTCCTCCGGGGCAATGGATAAAATGTATTCGAAAATTGCAGCACATGCCGGAGCGTTTATTGGCATA
Source organism: Flavobacteriales bacterium (assembly GCA_023250995.1). GTDB lineage: Bacteria > Bacteroidota > Bacteroidia > Flavobacteriales_H > JAHEZO01 > JAHEZO01. Next base: position 12,538 of record JAHEZO010000029.1, read on the forward strand.
AAAAATTTCCATATAGCAGTTTTGCCCTCCTTTCTTTTTTTAATGCAAGGCCCTTCCCGTGAAATTAATTTTGGAACCCTAATTCGTTACACCATTAAAGAGGAGTCGAGATTTACGGGAATTTTTAAAGAAACGGCAGTAGCGGTCGGTGGCTATGCGAGGGCTAAGGATGCTTTTGTTCCGGCAATGCAGATAGAATACGCAAATTACGCCATCGGGCTTTCTTATGATGTAAACACATCCCCCCTTCGCTCGGCAACAAAAGGAAACGGAGGCATTGAAATTTCACTGCGCTATATCAATCCGAATCCATTTAAAGGAAGTAAAGCAACCGTGAGGTTCTTGTAATGGTTAATGATTTTATAGGTTTATATGTTTAAGGGTTTAACTAATATTTGGTTACTTTTTGTAACGCACATCTCTATTTCAAATAACAAATAACAATAATCAAATTGCAAATAAATTCCAATGACCGATAAAGAAAATTCTAAACCGTTAAAGAAGATTTTTTCGACAATAATCGAAAAATCAAGTTAGCAGACGGTTTGATAATTGAAATTTTGATATTTGTATTTTGGAAATTAATGTTTTTGCGAAACTTCAACTATTAAATGTCCTCCCCAAAAAATAAAACCCGCTGCCCCTGGCCAAAAGAAGATGAGATTATGATAGCCTACCATGATAATGAGTGGGGGCGGCAGGAACACGATGATAAAAAACTTTTTGAGTTTTTGGTTTTAGAAAGTTTTCAGGCGGGCCTGAGTTGGTACATAGTTTTGAAAAAAAGAGAAAATTTCAGAAAAGCATTTGCCGGGTTCGATGCAAAAAAAGTGGCTAAATTTGATTGGGGTAAAGTGGCGGAGTTATTAAAAAACGAAGGTATTATACGCAACCGACTCAAAATTGAAGCTGCCATTAATAATGCAAAATGTTTTCTTCAGATTCAAAAAGAGTTTGGTTCATTTGATAAATATGTATGGAGCTTTGTAAAATTTAAAACCATAAAAAATAAAAGAAAATCACTTAAAGATATTCCCTCAAGTTCTAAAGAAAGTGATGCCATGAGCAATGACATGGGTAAGCGGGGTTTTAAATTCAGGGGCACCACTATTTGTTATGCCTTTATGCAGGCGGTAGGAATGGTGAATGATCATTTGGTTGATTGCTTTTGTTATAATAACTCTAAATAATAATTTTTGTTATGTGAATGAAATTTGTGGTGACATGCTTGTATTGGCATTTCATGAAATTCGCAAAACAAGTCAAACAAATTTACATCAAAATGAAAATTTCTCTCGGAAGCGACCATGCCGGATTTAATCTTAAAGAAAAATTAAAAACGTATCTTTCGGAAAAGGGTTTTGAATTACTTGACCTCGGACCTGCGGTAGAAGATTCAGTGGATTATCCCGACTTTGGCCATGCCGTGGCAATTTCGGTTGAACAGGGAAAAACATCCCTCGGAATAATAATGTGCGGCACCGGAAACGGAATAAGCATGGCTGCAAACAAACACCCGGGAATCAGGTCAGCTTTGTGCTGGAATGAAGAAATCGCCCGCCTGGCCCGACAGCATAACAACGCCAATATTCTTTCCCTTCCTGCCCGTTTTATCTCTGTTGATGAGGCAGAAAAAATTGTTGATGCTTTTTTATCCGAAAAGTTTGAAGGCGGACGGCATCAAAAAAGAGTTGAAAAAATCTAAATTGTAACTTCAGGTTCTTATCCCCCAAGATCCCCAATGAAAAAATTATTGCTCTTTGCCTTAATGGTAAACTATTCTTTATTTGTTTTTTCTTTCTCCTTTGGAGGAAAAACAGGAGGGGAAGATACCATTGCTGAAAAGTATGCTAATTCCATTATAGCGGCCGACCTCCAAACGCATCTTCTTGTAATTGCCTCCGATGAATACGAGGGGAGAGAAACAGGGCAAAAAGGACAAAAGATGGCGGCCGATTATTTAGCTGCCCAGTTTAAAAATTCGGGATTGGAACCTGTGAACGGAAATTATTTTCAGGAGTTTCCACTTAAAGTTCAGTATCCCGAAGGAGTGAATTTTACACTCAATGGAAAAGAATTTAAATTTATGAAGGACTTTTATTTTACAAAAGGATTTGAGGACACTACGATATCTTCAAAAGAAATTGTTTTTGTCGGTTATGGAATTGATGAAGTAAAGTACACCGATTATCCAGGGAAAAAAGAACCGGACGTAAAAGGGAAAATTGTTATGTTTTTTTCAGGAGAGCCCGAGAATGAAAGGAAAGGAGAATTCCTTCTTTCAAATAGCCAAAAAGGTTCAGAATGGACCACCAACTGGAGGTTAAAACTTGAAAAAGCAAAAGAAAAAGGGGCCTTGGCCGCTTTAATTGTTTCCCCAAATATTGATAAAAGCATCGAAGCTACGCGGCACTTTATTGAAATGCCCTCCATGAAACTGGCCACCGGAGAAGGGCCCTCACGGACAGTAATACCGAATTTTACAATCTCACCTGAAATGGCCGATTTAATTTTATCCCCGAAAAAAGTTTCCTCCAAAGAATTACAAAAAAAAATCAATAAAAGAAAAAAAACAAAAACCATATGTTTAAATGCGGGAGTTTTAATTGAAATGAACCGGAAAACCGAAAAGCTATCCTCCGAAAATGTGGTGGGTTTTATTGAAGGAACCGACCTTAAAGAGGAAATTCTGGTTATCACCGCCCACTACGATCATCTTGGAAAAAGTGATACCGTTGTTTATAATGGGGCAGATGATGACGGCTCCGGAACGGTGGCCGTTCTTGAGATGGCCCAGGCCTTTTCACTGGCAAAAAAGGAGGGGCACGGTCCAAGGAGAAGCATTTTATTTATGCCCGTGGCAGGAGAAGAAAAAGGATTGCTCGGCTCTCAGTTTTATACCGATAGTCCTTTATTTCCCTTGGCAAAAACCATTGCCGACCTTAACATTGACATGATTGGCCGCCAGGATGAAAAGCATAAAGACAACCCAAACTATATTTACCTTATTGGGTCAGACAAGCTTAGCTCTGAACTACATAAAATCAGCGAGAATGCGAACAACACCTACACCAAGTTGGATTTGGATTATACCTTTAACGAACCTGCCGATAAAAACCGTTTTTACTACCGGAGCGACCATTATAATTTTGCAAAAAACAATATTCCGGTTATTTTTTATTTTAACGGGGTGCATGAAGATTACCACCAGCCAACGGATGAAGTGGATAAAATAAATTTCAAAAAAATGGAAAAAATTACCCGCCTCGTTTTTTTTACTGCATGGGACCTTGCTAACCGTACCGAAAGAATTAAGGTTGATGTTGCAAACGATTTTAAATAAATTACTGAAGTTACGCAATACAATAAAATCCCGAAGGGATGTTATTATTATAAAAAGAATGAACCGCCAATGAAACAAAACCCTGTAAGGGTGAAATAAATTTTTTTCATGCGTATGCCCTGTGACAACCATTTACCTTTTAAGGATTTTTATAAATTTGTCGCCCTTTTATGGATTATTTAAAAAAATTCAGAGTTCCGGTTGCAGGATTAAAGCAGGGAAAACATCTTTTTCGGTTTTCAATTGAAAAGGAATTCCTGGAACATTTCTTTTTTCAGGATTTATCTAACATTTTGGCAAATCTTGATTTATCCTTAGATAAACAACCCGGAATGTACCATCTTGTTTTCGAAATAAAAGGAAACCTTAAAACCCTTTGCGACAGGTGCGGGGATGACCTTGACTTCCCTTTTGAAACTAACCAGGAAATGTTTTTTAAATTTGGGCAATCTCCGGGAGAGGAAAGCGAAAATATTATAGTAATTCCTTTTGACCAGCCGGAAATAGATTTATCCCAATACATTTATGAATTTATTACATTCGCCATCCCTTTGAAAAAAATTCATTCCCAGGGAGGGTGCAATAAGGAATCATTAAAAAAGTTAAATGAAATAATTAATACCCCTGAAAAGAAAAAAACTGACCCCCGATGGAAAGAGCTGGAAAAACTAAAAACATTTAATTTTTTACCCAACGGAGAGAAGAAAAAAAATAATATTCAGTAGTAAATTTTAATTATATATTTTTAACCGGTTCGCTTTAATTTAATTGTAAGAAAGAAAGCGGATTAACAACACAAAAACAAAATGCCAAACCCAAAGAGAAGACATTCGGCCCAAAGAAGAGACAAAAGAAGAACACATGATAAGGCCATTGCACCTACCCTGAGCACTTGTTCCAATTGCGGGGCACCCGTTCTTCGCCACAGAATTTGTGGCGAATGCGGTTATTACAGGGGCAAACAAGCCATTGATAAAACAGCCTGATGATAAGCAGGAGCCGGGTATAAGAATTCGGGAAGAAAAGAGAAACTTGTTTTTTTCTTAATTCCCATCTAAATCTAAACTCCTTTTTTAAATGAAAATTGGTCTTGATGCCATGGGTGGCGATTATGCCCCCGAAGCCGCAGTGAAGGGTGCCATACTTGCCCAAAAGGAAATTGCTGTATCGGGCTCTTCAAATGAGCAGGATTGCAGTTTGGTTTTATTTGGCGATAAAGAAAAGATTCTCGAAATAATTAAATCTGAAAATTCCAACCCCGCGGATTTTGAGATTGTTTCAACTACCCAGGTTATTGGCATGGGAGAGCATCCCACCATTGCGCTGAAACAAAAACCCCAATCGAGTATTGCCGTTGGATATCATTTTTTAAAAGAAGGAAAAATTTCGGGCTTTGCCAGTGCCGGTAATACCGGTGCCATGTTCGTTGCCGCCATGTTTTCGGTAAAGGCAATTTCCGGAATTATCCGCCCCTCTCTTGCATCAATTATTCCCAAGGAAAAGGGAGGCATAGGAATTATTCTTGATGTGGGTGCCAATGCGGATTGCCGGCCCGATGTGCTTTCGCAGTTTGCTGTATTGGGCTCTTTATTCGCTTCAACGGTTTACGGCATTCAAAACCCGAAAGTTGGTCTGCTTAATATTGGAGAGGAGGAAGAAAAGGGAAACCTCGTTTCTCAGGCCGCTCATAAGCTGATTAAAAGCCTGGCGGACGTTAATTTTATTGGCAACATCGAAGGTCGTGATTTATTTAATGATAAGGCCGATGTTATAGTGTGTGACGGATTTACCGGAAATGTGGTTTTAAAACTTGCCGAATCCTTTTATACTCTTATCCGAAAACGAAAATTTCAAAACGAATATTTCGACCGGTTTAACTATGAGCTTTATGGTGGAACTCCCATCCTGGGCATTAATTCAACCGCTGTAATTGGTCACGGCATTTCAAATCCGCTGGCCATAAAAAACATGGTGCTGTTTACCAGAGATATTGCACAATCAAATCTTAATGAAAAAATTAAGCAGGCATTTCAGTAAAAATAAATTTTTAATTAAGAATTATTGATAATAATTCTATGAAACTCCACGCATCAATCACCGCTGTTCAGGGGTATGTTCCCGACTACATTCTCTCTAATTTTGAGTTGGAGAAAATGGTGGAGACAAACGATGAATGGATACAATCAAGAACAGGAATAAAAGAGCGCAGAATTTTAAAAGGAGAGGGATTGGGCTCCTCTTTTATGGCGGCAGAGGCAGTAAAAAATTTGCTCAAAAAAAAATCAATTTCACCCCTCGAAATTGACCTTGTTATTTGTGCCACAGTTACCCCTGATATGATTTTCCCGGCAACAGCTAATATTATTTGCGATAAAACCGGGATGAAAAACGCCTGGGGTTTTGACCTTGAAGCCGCTTGTTCAGGGTTTTTATTCGCACTGGTTACCGCCTCCCAGTTTATTGAAACCGGTAAACACAAAAAGGTTCTGGTTATTGGAGTGGATAAAATGTCCTCAATCATTGATTATACCGACAGATCAACCTGTGTGATTTTTGGCGATGGTTGCGGAATTGTTTTGCTTGAACCCTCTGAGGATGGGTACGGAATAATGGATTCAATATTAAAAAGTGATGGCGTTGGAAGGCATTATCTTCACCAGAAAGGAGGAGGCTCTTGTTTCCCGCCTACCCACGAAACAATTGATAAAAAACTTCATTATGTTTTTCAGGACGGACAACCCGTTTTTAAAGCGGCAGTAAAAGGCATGGCCGATGTGTCGGCTGAATTAATGGAAAAAAATAATTTAAAAGGGAATGATGTGGCCTGGCTTGTTCCGCATCAGGCAAATAAAAGAATCATTGATGCCTGTGCCCACAGGATGGGAGTGGGAACCGAAAAAATTATGATGAATATTGAAAAATACGGAAACACTACTGCGGCAACCATTCCCCTTTGCCTCTGGGATTATGAAAAACAATTAAAAAAAGGAGATAACCTGATCCTTTCTTCCTTTGGTGGAGGGTACACCTGGGGAGCAGTTTGGGTAAAGTGGGGGTATTAAGAGGAACTTAGTCAGCAATAACTTATGTTAGGCAATATTAAACTTATACTCTTAAGACAAATAAAACCATCTTTTCCAACGCTAACTCTTTTTTCCCTGAAGAGATCAACGCACCATTGTAAGTGGGCTGGGCCCTTCAGGGATCATGGTTGTGGGAAGCAAGAAATTATAATAAATGTCCAATGGTATTATTTTCCCTCATAATATTTATTTTAAAGAGGTTTCACAGAGTTAACATGGAGAAGTCAAATTGAATCAAGGGAATTCTAATGGAAAAAAATAAAATTACAGATATAAACTTTAATTTTCTCTGTGGTTCTCTGTGAGAACACACAATAACTCTGTGTAACTATTTTTTTACCCTCAGTTATTAAAGGTATAAAATTTTAAAATTGATTTCATTATAGACTTTAAAAAATAATTTAGAATAACCTGCCACTTTAGAGCGGCAATAAAAACAATCTACATGAACCTTAACGAAATTCAATCACTCATCAAGTTTGTGGTAAAGTCAGGTGCCAGCGAAGTGGAACTTGAACAAAAGGACTTCAAAATCATTATCAAAACAAACCACGAGAAAGGGAAGACCGGTGATTCCGAACATACCATTGTTCAAACCCCTATTGTTGTGGCGGCCCCCGCGCCCTTGTCTTCTCCAGCACCCGCTCCACCTGTAGAGCACAAAAGTCCTGAACCTTCAGAGGAGAATTCGGGCCTTATTACCGTGAAGTCGCCTATGATAGGCACCTTTTACCGTTCAGCAGGTCCGGGCAAACCACCTTTTATTAATGTGGGTGATGAAATAGTAAAAGGAAAAGTGGTTTGCATCATAGAGGCAATGAAACTTTTCAATGAAATTGAATCGGAAATTGCCGGGAAAATAGTAAAGGTGCTTGTGGATGATGCCACCCCGGTGGAGTACGATCAACCTCTTTTTCTGGTTAAACCATAAGTGGAAGAATTTTCGCAATAATGGCTTCACCTTCAAACACTATCCAAAAAAAAATTAAATAAAGCCCCGGGTTCTTCTTACATTAAACCTTGCTTTTCGTAACTTTTTATGGCTAAACCCGAATTTAAAATGTTTAAAAAAATTCTCATCGCCAACCGCGGTGAGATTGCCCTGCGCATCATACGTACCTGCCGCGAAATGGGAATTAAAACGGTGGCTGTTTATTCAACCGCAGATGCCGAAAGTTTGCCGGTACGCTTTGCGGATGAGGCCGTTTGCATTGGCCCACCTGCAAGTTCAGAATCTTATTTAAACATTCCAAGAATAATTGCCGCTGCCGAAATAACCAACTCAGATGCAATTCATCCCGGGTACGGGTTTCTTTCCGAAAACGCCAAATTCTCAAAAGTTTGCGAAGAAAATCATATTAAATTCATTGGTGCTTCTCCGGCAATGATTGATTCAATGGGCGACAAGGCAAACGCTAAGGCCACAGCGCTCAAGGCAAAAGTCCCTGTAGTTCCGGGTTCCGAAGGTTTGCTAAAAGACATAGAGGATGCAAAGGCAACGGCCGAAAAAATAAAGTACCCCGTAATGTTAAAGGCCACAGCAGGAGGTGGAGGCAAAGGGATGAGGATTGTGTGGAATGCTGCGGCCCTTGAAAATGCCTGGAATTCGGCCAGGCAGGAAGCTGCAGCTTCTTTTGGCAATGATGGAATGTATATGGAAAAATATGTGCTCGAACCCCGGCATATTGAAATCCAGGTGGCCGGTGACAGAGAAGGAAAGGCCTGCCATCTTTCGGAAAGGGACTGCTCCATTCAGAGGAGACATCAGAAACTTTGCGAAGAAACCCCATCCCCCTTTATGACCGAGAAACTCAGAAACAGAATGGGTGATGCCGCAGTTAAAATTGTTAAAGCCATAAAATATGAAGGAGTTGGCACCATTGAATTTCTGGTGGATAAAGACCGGAATTTTTATTTCATGGAAATGAATACCCGCATACAAGTGGAGCACACCATTACCGAAGAGGTAATTGATTATGATTTGATAAAAGAACAGATTCTTATTGCAGCAGGGGCACCACTTTCGGGGAAAAATCATTTTCCGCAACAGCATTCAATCCAATGCCGCATTAATGCCGAAGACCCCTACAACAATTTCAGGCCGAGCCCCGGAAAAATTACTACTTATCACGTTCCTGGCGGACACGGAATACGGGTGGACACCCATGCCTATTCGGGTTATGTGATTCCGCCCAATTACGATTCAATGATTGCAAAACTTATTACCGTGGCCCGCACCCGCGAGGAAGCCATTACAAAGATGGAAAGGGCTTTGGGAGAATACGTAATTGAAGGAGTAAAAACCACCATTCCGTTTCATCAGCAACTCATGCAGGATAAAAAATTCCGTGCCGGGAATTACAACACAAAATTTTTAGAGGATTTTCATTTAAAATAAAAATAATGCTCGAAAATCCGAACCGAACCGAACTTTCATCCCTTGGAGAGTTTGGCCTCATTAAACATCTTACCGAAAAAATAAAAATTCAAAACGCTAGCACCATAAAAGGCGTGGGCGATGATTCAGCAGTAATTGAATTTAAAGAAAATTGCACCCTGGTATCCTCAGATATGCTGGTTGAAGGAGTGCATTTTAATTTGGCGTATTGTCCCTTGAAACATTTGGGCTATAAAGCAGCTACGGTAAATTTTTCGGATATATATGCTATGAACGGCACGCCCCGTCAGCTGCTTGTTTCCATTGCAGCATCAAATCGTTTTTCGGTGGAAGCACTGGAAGAACTATACTCCGGCATTTTGCTCGCATGCGAGAACTATGAGGTTGACCTTGCCGGGGGAGATACCTCCACTTCTCCTTCCGGACTAATTTTAAGCCTTACCGCCATTGGTGAAGCCGTGAAAGAGGAGGTTGTTTACCGAAACACAGCCCGGGAAAATGATTTGATTTGTGTTTCGGGAGATTTGGGTGCAGCATATATTGGTTTGCAAATACTGGAGAGAGAGAACAAAATATTTATGGAGAATCCCAAAATCCAACCCGATTTGGAAGGGCACGATTATGTACTTGAACGGCAACTTAAACCCGAAGCCGGAAAAGAGGTTATCAAAACGCTTAAAAAATTAAATATTAAGCCAACCTCAATGATTGATGTTTCAGATGGGCTCGCCTCTGAAATTATCCATTTGTGCACTCAATCGGATAAGGGCTGCAGCATTTACGAAGAAAAAATTCCGATGGATGCGGTTTCTTTTAACGAAGCCCGTGAACTGGGTATGGATGCCACCATTTGCGCTTTAAATGGAGGAGAGGACTATGAATTGCTTTTTACCATCAGCCAAATGGATTACGAAAAAATAAAAGAGGCAAAAGGGATTTCAGTTATTGGGCACATCACCAATAAAAACGCAGGTATAAATATGATTTCCAAATCGGGGGCGCAACTTACCTTAACTGCTCAGGGCTGGGATGCATTTTTAAAAAGAAAAGAAGGTACTTAGGAACATGTACGAAATAAAATCAGAACGCTGATGACGCTGACCTGCCCGCGAGAAGCCGCTTCGGCATAGGGAGGTTGTTAT
>JAHEZO010000172.1 GCA_023250995.1 Flavobacteriales bacterium
GTATATAAATGGCAATACCGGAGATTGCGGATGTTTCGGCAGATATTTACAAATGACCCCCCTCCAGGCTTTAATTAAAAATGCCATTATGATTTTAATGGCTATTTTCCTGTTTAAATCTTATAAAGGTTTAAATTTTAAAGGTGTTAATTTTTTATTTTATGGCTTAGTTCCTGCCTCCTTTGTAATGCCTCACGTATTAAATTACGTTGATTTAAGTTACAGTCAGGCTTATCTTTCCACAAGAGATAAAACGTTTAAACTTGAGGTGGATACTCTAAATAAATATGCCACCGTTAACCTGCCGCCAAAAAATTTATCAGAAGGAAAACAGGTAATTGCTTTTATGAGTTTAACCTGTCCTCACTGTCGGATTGCGGCAAAAAAGATGAGAATAATAAAAGAAAGAAATCCCAAAATTCCGATGTATTTTGTTTTAAACGGAGATAAGGAAATGATTAAACCTTTTTTTGAAGATACCCGTGCCTCCAACATTTCCTTTTGCATTTTAAACGGAAAAGGTTTTATTTTTCTTGCCGGAACATCCATGCCGGCTATTTATCTTGTTAATAAAGGAATGGTTGAAAATTCTTTGAGTTATTTTTCATTGGATCAGGAAGAAATTGAAAAATGGATGAAAGAGTAATAAAATTTTATCCAAACTCTTAACCTTAGAACCGGAGAAATTTCAATGAAAACCACAGGGGAAAATTTATTTATTGGATGTAACCAGTAAAAAAAATTCCCCGGCAAATAATTTTATTTACCTTTGCACCAATTTTTTATAAACCATTTTTAATAAAATATTTAAAAAAATAAATATGAAAAACATTAAAAATCTTTTTGCTGCTATTGTTGCTTCGGCAGTTATTATTCCCTTTTTTAACGGATGTAAAAAAGGAACCGAAGATCCTTTTCTTTCTTTCCGTTCAAGAGATAAAAGGGTAGAAGGAACCTGGACTTTGAAATCGGTTGATTATTCTTATTCAAGCACGAGCACCTCCTCAACAACCAACACCGTAAACAGCGATAATTCAACCAGTAACGGGTCTACCACCTATAAGGTTACTTATGATGGTACTAATATGACAGTAAATAAGGTTTCAACTCCATCTTCAAATAATTACACGGACAATTACAAACAATACGATTTTCCTACTTCTGCTTATGTTGCAAAAACCAGTACTTCTACCGAAACCAAAACTGAGGCCTGGACTACTTCTTACACTATTACGGTTTCTATTTATAAAGACAATACTTATTCTTACACCACCACCAAAAAAGCAATCAGTTATTCTCGTACAACTGCAAAAACCGTAAATGGAAGTGCAGTTACACCTTTTCCTAAAGATACCTCTTATGCGGGTACTTATGACGGGTTTAATTATTATGCCACAGATGAGGATGTAAACACCCAGGTTGGAACATGGAGATGGGCGGATGATGAAAAGAGCGGGGAGGATAAAATTATTATCAGTGCAGGTCCTTTAAGTGGTTTTCTGGTACGGCTTTCAAATAAAGAACTTATGATTGATCATTCTTTTGGAGGTTCAAACAACTTTTTTGTTGATGATGCAACTTACCAGAATAATTTGATGGAAGACAATAACACCACTCAGGTTCAAAAGGACAAGGTAACATATTCGACCTATAACAACAGCAATGTTTCTGAAATGGGAGATGGAATAGAAACCACCACCACCACCATGGTTAAAAAAACTGTAACCGGAAAATCAACCTGGGAAAAAACCGACAAAAAAAGAAAACGTGAAGTGGCTGAAGAATAATTTTTTTAAATAATCCAAAAAAAAACCCCGGCAGAATTGTCGGGGTTTTTTTATCCTTTTTTTAAACTCCGGTCCAATTCCCTTTTAATTTCTTTTTTCTTAATATCTTCCCTTTTATCATAAAGTTTTTTTCCTTTTGCCAGTGCAATTTCAAGCTTTGCGTAACCACTTTTATTAATAAACAGAACCGTTGGAATTACTGTAAGCCCTTTGTCCAATTTCCTCGAAAGTTTCACCAGTTCCTTTTTGTTTAACAGCAATTTTCTGTCTCTTTTTGGTTCATGGTTGTTGTACGAACCTTTGGTATACTCGGCAATGTGCATGTTTTTTACCCAAAGCTCCCCCTGAATAAAAAGGCAATAGCCCTCGGCAATGCTGGCCTTGCCCTCTCTTAGTGATTTTATTTCGGTACCCGTGAGCTGAATTCCTGCAGTAAATTTTTCAATTAAGAGATATTCAAAGGAGGCTTTTCGATTATTTATGCTAATGTTGTTCATCCGTTTCGAAAATAATAATTTTCTTTGGCAAATTAAATAGTTATTTATACATTTGCCCTCCTTTTTTAAATAATATCAATTAAAAAAACCAAAATATGTTAAACCGTTACGAAACTGTTTTCATTAAAACACCCGTTTTGTCTGAAGAGCAGGCAAAGGAAACAGTAACCAAAGTGCGGGATTTCCTCAAAGAGGAAGGTGCAAAAATAGTTCATGAAGAGAATTGGGGTTTGCGCAAACTCGCCTATCCTATTCAGAAAAAAACCACCGGTTATTATCATCTTTTCGAATTTGAGGCCGAGGGAGAAACAATTAATAAACTGGAGGTTCAATATAAAAGGGATGAACGGATTTTGCGTTTTCTAACCATGAAAATGGATAAGCACGCAATAACCTATTCTGAAAAAAAGAGAGCAAAAGCTCAGGAAACAGCATCTGTTGCCTAAATAAAGAATTAGTAAATTAATTTTAGAAAAATAAAAATTTATGGCCAATCCAGATATCAGGTATCTTACCCCAATAAACATTGAAGTAAAAAAAGAAAAATACTGCCGATTTAAAAAAAGCCGGATTAAATTTATTGATTATAAAGACCCAAAATTTCTACTGAAATTTGTAAACGAACAAGGGAAAATTTTACCTCGCAGATTAACCGGAACTTCATTGAAGTATCAAAGAAAAGTGGCACAGGCAGTAAAAAGAGCTCGCCATTTAGCTCTCATGACCTACGTTGGCGACATGTTAAAAGAGTAACAAAATAATTTTTTTCCCATGGAAGTAATACTAAAAAAAGATGTAGCCAAATTGGGTTATAAGGATGATTTGGTAAAAGTAAAAGACGGGTTTGCAAGTAATTTTTTAATTCCCAAAGGGCTTGCCTCCCTTGCTACTGATTCTGCAAGAAAACAGCGCACAGAAACTTTGAAACAACGTTCTTTCAAAGAGGAAAAAATTAAAAACGAAGCCAAAAAAGCGGCAATCACCATTAAGGAAATGTCCATTAAAGTTTCGGCTAAAGTGGGCGAAAAGGGAAAAATTTTTGGTTCCATTAATTCTTTACAGGTGGCCGAAGCCATAAAAAAACTCGGGTTTATTGTTGACCGGAAAGATATTACGATGAAAGAAGAATTGATAAAACAAACAGGAAAATATGAAGCAAGCATACGTTTTCACCGTGATGTAATTGAAACATTTAGTTTTGAAGTTGTAGGAGAAGAATAAATTTTATTTTGTAATAAATTAACAAAACCTTCAGAAACTCTGAAGGTTTTGTTGTTTTGTAAAGGCAATAAATAGGTTAAATTCTGTTAAAAACTTTTTTTCTTTTCCTACTCATTTTTTTTACCTTTGCCTTGATCAGTCGCCCTTTTGGTGAAGCATTTATCTTTTATTTTTCCTGTTTTCACAAATATTTTTCAATCTCCCTTTTATGAAAAAAATATCCTCGGTTTTTTTTGCTGTATTTTTATGTTCGAATTTCGCGGCATTCGGGCAGATTAGTTTTACCGCCAGCCCTGAAACCGGTTGTAAACCACTCCAGGTCTCATTAACAAATACAAGTACCGATCCGGCAGCCACCTCCTTTTATTGGATTTTTGGAGATGGTAGTACCGGAGGGTATGCTGTTGATACCGTTCATACCTACACCTCTTCTGGGAGCTATTATGTTTACCTGTATGCCTATGATATCAACCAAAATTTTCTTGGATATGTTTACAAAAATGTTGTGGTTACAGGAGCTTCAACCATTAACGCCCCCGATAGTACATGTGCAGGGGATAATGCAACGATACAGAATTATGACAATAGCGCGACTTCCTGGACTTGGGATTTTGGGGATGGGGAAACTTCTAACCAGCAGTATACAGGCCATATCTATTCAGCTTTAGGAAATTACACCATCCGTTTAATTGAAGCAGGTCCTTGTGGTACCGACACTCTTTACAAACAAATTGTTATCTCTAATAATCTTATCCCTTCACCTATATATTTTGGTAAAAGCCCCGACCCCGCCTGCCCTAATGAACCAATTAATTTTTATCCTTATTCGCCAGCAATGTCCTATTTATGGGATTTTGGTGACGGGGGGACCTCCACAGTGGGCAATGTATACCATTCCTTTTCTGCCCTTGGGGCTCATGGTGTTTCACTTACCATTACAAACGGTTGCGGTAATAGTGCAACCTATACCGATTCTGTTCATATTAATAATTATGTTCCTTTTCCAAGTTACTACACTATTTCAACCGGTGAGGATTCCGTTTGCCCGGGCCAGCAAATAACTTTTTATGGACCCGGAAATTATCCTCAATACATCTGGAATTTTGGAGATGGTTCCCCTGCTGATACCGTTCAAGACCTTTATTACAATACACACTCGTTTTCCTCTTTTGGAACGTACTCCGTTTCCCTTAAATTTTCTAATGCATGTGGAAATGATACCACTGTTACCACTACCATTTATGTTGTGCCGGGCCTTGGATTTCCTTCGGGGCTGACTGTTTCAAATGATTCACCGAAATGCCCCAATGAACAGGTAAACTTCAGTGCCAGTTATGGTTATTCCTCCTATGTTTGGAATTTTGGAGATGGAAGTCCCCAGGATTCGGGATCTGCAAGCAATGCATTTCACAATTATTCGGGTTTTGGAACCTATTCAGCCTCGGTTACCATTTACAACTCTTGTGGCAGTGATACCACTCTAAGCACAATCGTTACCATTGATAATTCCAGTTATATCCCATCTTATGTGATGATAAATAATTCCTCCCCTGCTTGCCCAACCGAAACCGTTTATCTATCCGTTTATCCCGGTTTTATTGGTTATTCCTGGAACTATGGAGATGGTTCTCCGGTTGATTCAACCAATAACCCCAATGCTTCCCATGTTTATGCAGCGGTTGGCAATTATTCTGCTTCTTGCACATTTTATAACTCCTGTGGAAACGATACTACCCTTAACACCCAAGTAGTAATTGGAAACAATGTTCCGTTTTCTTCCCAGCTTATCCTAACTAATTCTTCCCCTTCATGCCCCAATGAAAGTGTGGGCCTTAATGCCCCCTATGGTTTTTTAAATTACCAATGGAATTTTGGGGATGGTAGTTCGGTTTATAGCTCGGATAATTTCAACTATGTTTCCCATCCTTATTCTTTACTTGGAAATTATTCAGTTTCAGTAACGCTTAGTAATGCCTGCGGAAACGACACGACCTTGGTTTCTCAGGTTACAATTGGAAACTCAGTTGGTTTGTCCCCAAACCTCAATTTAAATAATTCATCCCCTGCCTGTCCTAATGAGTCAGTAAATTTATATGCCTCTTACGGTTACAATACTTATATATGGAATTTCGGTGATAGCAGTTCCCCTGATTCTACCACAAACAGCAGTTCCTCACATGCCTATAGTTCAACCGGAAATTTTAATGCCTCAGTTAAAATAATAAATAATTGCGGAGCCGACACCACCATTTTTTCAACCGTATTAATAAATAATTCGGCACCGGTTCCAAATTCTGTTTGGGCAAACGTGTATCCCCAGGTTTCCTGTCCGGGGGATGACATTGGGTTTCAGGCAGTACCTGGCTACTATTACCAATGGAACTTTGGAGATGGAACTCCTTTACAAAATACATATTCCGGTTATCAAAATCACAATTATGACACAGCCGGCACTTACTATGCCTCGGTTGTAATTTCAAATAATTGTGGCAATGATACTACCCTTTATTTAACAGAGGTTGTGGCAACCCAAATGTTTTTCCCTCAGGGGTTAAAGATATCCATGCCAAATCCTGCCGATACAGTGGCCTGCCCGGGAATTCAAAATTCCTTTTATTTAAATTTTTACAATTCAACTTCATATTTGTGGAATTTTGGCGATGGAACGCAATCTTTGGTGTCAAATAGTTACAATGTTTATCATGCTTATACCATTACAGGGAATTTTAATGTTTCGGTTAAGTTTTATAACAATTGCGGCAGCGATACCACTGTTTTTCAAACCATCCACATAAAATATCCTTATTTTTCTTCTCTCAATTTAAATGCAGACCCAAATCCTGCCTGTCCGCAGCAGCCCATTCAGTTATTAACTAACCAGGGCTATTTTAAATATGTATGGAGTTTTGGTGACGGGAGTGCAAACATTGCCACCTTTTATGGAAACGGGAGTGCCACACACCCCTATTCCTCCATGGGAACTTATTCTGCCTCGGTTCAGGTTTTTAATAATTGCGGAATTGACCAGTATCAGTACCCTAATTTATATTCAGACACCACCATCACCAAAGTTGTTATTATTGATAGCACTTCCGGATTTTCCAATGGTGTTTCATTATATTCCAATCAGGGTTCCTGTTCAGATATTATTAACTTTACAGCCTCTGGGGGCAACTCTACTTACCTCTGGAATTTTGGAGATGGGGTGACCGAGACAACAACGAGCAACAGTAATACCCATCAATTTCAATCAACCGGAAATTTTGCTGTTTCGGTAAAAATTACCAACTATTGCGGGGGTGACACTACCCTTTCCTCCAGCGTTAATATTAGTAACCTTAACTATGGAAGTTGGGATCCAGCCATGGGTCTAACAGCAAACCCAACCTTAGTTTGCCCAGGCCAAAATATTGATTTTTCTTTCGGCCCTTTTGAGGTTTCAAAAGCCATTTGGAATTTCGGAGATGGTATTATTGATTCATCCTATACTCCCGGCACCCAAACAGGGTTCAAAACACATTCCTATCAAAATGTAGGAAATTATTCCGCTCAAGTAATATTAATTAATTTTTGCGGGAATGACACCACCCTTAATATTTCTATTGGAGTGGATAGCAACTTGTTTTTTCCAAGCGGAGCATTCCTTAATGTGGGGAATAATAACTCATGCCCCCAGGATGGAATTTCATTGTCAGCCACCGGTGGCTATGCAACTTACCTATGGAATTTTGGTGATGGAACTTCTCCTGTAACCTCATCGTCAACGAGTGTCAATCACTTTTACGACACTGCAGGTACCTATAATGCTACAGTGAAAATCACCAATTTTTGTGGTAAGGATACTACCATCTCAAAAATTGTAACCATTGTAAATTACAAACCGTTTTTCAGTTATATTGCCTTGTTTGCTTATCCTGAAAAGCCATGCCCCAATGAAAATGTACAGTTTTATGTGAATTCTTCCCAGGATATTAAAACATTTGTATGGAATTTCGGTGACGGGTCACCGGTTGTTTCTTCAAGCGGCTGGACCAATTATTATAATCATTATTATGATTCTTCAGGAACTTATTCGGCAAATGTAACCTTGATTAATTCCTGCGGCAATGATACTGTTTTGCCTTATACCGTAACAGTAGTTGGAAACAAAGCCTTTCCGGGAAATTTAATTCTTCAATCCTATCCTAATCCTGCTTGTCCCGGGGATAACATTTCTTTTAATGCTCCTTACGGGTTTGCAACTTACCAATGGAATTTTGGTGACGACACCATAAATATTACCAACCCGTTTCAAAACATTATTCATAGTTACGATACATTGGGAAATTATACGGCTTCTGTTACAATAAATAATTACTGCGGAAACGATACCACCCTTACCCAATTGATTCAGGTTAATGGAAATGTTGGGTTTGGGGCAGGAATAGATCCCAGCACGGGAGCAGGAATTAACATTAACGTTTGGCCAAACCAGGCTTGTCCGGGTCAGGCAGTTTCAATGCAAGCACCATCGGGCTACCCTGTTTATATCTGGAATTTCGGTGACGGAAATATTGATTCAACTTCAA
Source organism: Flavobacteriales bacterium (assembly GCA_023250995.1). Taxonomy (GTDB): domain Bacteria; phylum Bacteroidota; class Bacteroidia; order Flavobacteriales_H; family JAHEZO01; genus JAHEZO01. Next base: position 8,074 of record JAHEZO010000172.1, read on the forward strand.
ATAATTATTATTTTACACATGCCTATGATACTGCCGGGACTTATTCAATTTCTGTTATCATTCTAAACAATTGCGGAATTGACACAATCTTAGCATCAAGTGTTATTATTTCAAATAACCTTGGCTTTCCACAAATTTGGGCTTTTGGTTCACCAAACCCAGCCTGTCCGGGTAAAAAAATTACTTTTGAGGGAACCTGGGGTTATGAAAAGTATTTATGGAATTTTGGTGACGGGGAGGGTACGGATAGTTTAAGTAACCCCTTAGCCCAGCATGATTATTCTACCGCAGGAAGCTATTCGGCAACACTCACAATAGTTAATTTTTGTGGTGAGGATACTACCCTCAATGCAGCAATCCTTATTGATACTAATATTTCTTTTGCCTATGCACCACAGGTAAACGTTTGGCCAAATCCTGTTTGCCCCGGAGAACAAACGCATTT
>JAHEZO010000173.1 GCA_023250995.1 Flavobacteriales bacterium
CATGAAAATTGCACCCATCATTGAGTGCATAAAGCAAAAAAATTTATCGGGTAAAGTGTTTTCTTACCGTTTAATTCATACCGGGCAGCATTATGATAAAAAAATGAGCCAGGATTTTTTTTCTGAATTGGGTATCCCCGATCCTGACATAAACCTTGGAGTCGGGTCGGGAACACAGGCTGAGCAGGCCGGAAAAATTATGATGGGTTATGAAAGAATTTTGTTGGAAAATCCCTGTGATATTACACTTGTGGTGGGAGATGTTACAAGTACTATGGCTTGTGCCATTGTTGCAAAAAAAATGAATATTAAAGTTTCACATGTTGAGGCCGGAATTCGTTCGGGCGATTGGACCATGCCCGAAGAAGTGAACAGGGTGGTAACCGATTCGCTTACTGATTTTTTCTTTACCACTTCAGATTTTGCCAATGAAAACCTCAAAAAAGCCGGGGTGGGGGAGGATAAAATAATTTTTGTTGGCAATACTATGATTGATTCTCTTAAGAAAAATGAAGGCCGATTCAAAAAACCCAACATATGGGGAAAGTTAAACCTCGGTGAAAAAAAATTCATGGTGATGACCCTCCACCGGCCCGCTAATGTGGATAAAAAGGAACAATTGTCGGCACTGCTGGGAGAAATAAATAAACACAGCCATGGGTTTCCCGTAATTTTTCCGGTTCATCCCCGCACGCGGAAAAATATTGATGAATTTGGAATTGAAACCGGAAATATTTTTTTAACGGACCCAATGGGTTATCTGGAGTTCAATTATTTAGTAAAACACTGCAAAGTGGTAATTACCGATTCGGGCGGAATTACCGAGGAGACCACAGTTTTGGGAGTGCCTTGTATGACGCTTCGGGATAATACCGAAAGGCCTGAAACATGCACTTTAGGAACGAATGAATTGGTTGGCACCCGCCCCGAAAACCTAAGGCCTTATTTTGAAAAACTTTTTAATGATAATTGGAAAAAAGGTGGAATCCCACCTCTATGGGATGGTAGGGCCTCAGAAAGAATAGTTGATTTTTTGGTTACAATTCGCACCCCATAACTTGAACTTGCCAAAACCAAAACGGTTTCACGCAAAGTCCGCAGGGGGAAAAAATAATTTATTATTTTTTTTCTTTGCGTTCCTTTAGAATTCAGAAATAAGGTACTAATTGAACAATAGAATAATAGAACATTTGAAAAGCGAATAACGAAGTAAAATGAGAAAAAGGAAATATGACATTGAAGAAATGTAATAAACTGGTTTCAATTTTTGTTAAAAGTGTTGAAACCGCATCAAAATCTAAACCCAATTCTTAATTCGTTGTCCAAATGTTCAAAGGTTCGTTATTCAATTATTTGGTGGTGAATAGTAACACTTTTTGATGAAAAAGTTTCAATCCTTTCCCGAAAAGTAAAAAGAATAAAAAACCGCATTAAAAAAAGAATAAAAAACTGCTCCGTGTTGTCGGTCGAGAAGTGTTTCAGTAAAGCCGCAAATTGAGAATAGGGCCAAAAACATGGCATAATAGGAGTATTTATTTTTTACTGATAGCCACAAAGGAATCAACAATGAGGATACCCATAGCGATAATCCCAAAAGACCAAGCCGAAGCATAATTTCAAGATATTGATTATGTGCATTTAGTTTTGAATAATATCCTGCGTAATCCCATCTTTTAAAACAGGGCATTACCTCAGTCCAGGAATCCCCGGTGCCCGAACCAAACAATAAATTTACCTTTGAAATTGATTCGAGATAGCATCCCCAATGAACCTTTCGGTTGAGCCATTCATTTTTTGTTTGAGCCCCTTTCCACTCCCAGCTTTCGGGATATTTCAAATAGTAAAACCTCATTTTCATGTTCCACAATGAGCCAAGTGAAAAAAACAGGATTATTCCGGTAACGGTAACAAGGACAATTCCTTTAAGAAGCCTTCCACGCTTATAAAGGCTGTACAGAAAAAAAAGCAATGAAAATAAAAATACCAGGATAAATGTCATTCTGGAGGCAAGTAAGTACATGAAAAAAAGAAAATACAAACAAATTCCACCAATGGAAATAATTTTTACCAAGCTTAGCTCTTTACTTTGTTCAATAAAATAAAGAACCATAAAAAGTATTGAAAAACAGAGGAATAATGAAAAATAGGATGAATGAATTCCGGCCAGGTTGCTTAAATCATTATAAAAAAAATAATTTTCGCCTTTGGATTGGAACAGGTAAACTGCTTTAGAAAGGGCCCAAATGGTTGCACCCAGGCATCCCAGGATAAAGGAAAAAACAATATGGTGGATTTCTCTTTTTTGCAACCTATTACTTGTAAAAATTATGAGGGGCAGAAAAAGAAGTGAGGTGTTTTTTTCGAGCAGAAATTTTGCTGCAGGTTTATCTTCCGAGTAAAAATATCCAAAGATCATAAGAAGGTAAAGACCGGTGAAAATGAAAAACATTGGATTTTTTTTAAGCCGCATTATTTTGGTCCTCCATTCTCCGGAAAATAACCAGAACAAACCAAGAATTATTACCGAATAACCTGTTGCGTGAGAGGAGGGAGGGGTGGGAATGGTAAATGCCACAATCAATAAAAGAAATTGGTGAATTTTATTTTTATTCAAACTGGGCATCTGTTTTTTTTTTGAATAATTAATTATTGCGAATATAAATTTTTAATTTACCTACTTTTGCATAAGAATGAGAAAAATTAAAATTCCCCTGGTTCTTCGTGAAGAAGGTATTATTGATTTTATCTTTATTTCAGCCCTAATCCTTTTTTTCTTTTCGGATGCGGCAAATAAATATTTAGTATACAGGGGGGCTGATTTCACCCGCATTTCAATTATTGTACGGGCGGTTTATGAATTGATTTTTTTCCTTCTAATTATGCTTTTTATTAATAAAAGCCGCCTTCAGTTTTTAATTTTTTTTGGCGCCCTGTTCTTAATTTTTGCAACCGGCCAATTAATGGTTGCCAATCACTCAGAAGGTAAATACAATTTCATGGAGAATATTAATATTTTTAATAAATATCTCTTTGTGTTAATTATCTATTTTGCAATTTATAAATATCAGTATTATCAAGCAAATTTTAAAAGATTGATAAAAGTTCTTGATATAATTTTCATTGCGAATTCAATTTTGATTATTATTGGATTTGTATTCAGGATACGGATGTTTTCAACCTATATTTTGTACAATGCGTTTACTTATAAATTTGGGTACAGCGGTTTAATCCCTGTTCAAAATGAGGCCACCCTGTTTTTATTCCTTGGCCTTAGTTTTTACTATTATCGTTATTTAATCCTTTCGAGGGTAGAAGATAAATGGAAATTCATTTGCGTATTTGTTTCGGCATTTTTACTTGGAACCAAGGGAATTTATATTTTCCTTTTCCTTTTGTTTGTTTATCATTTTTTTAAAAAGACCTCCATAAGGCAAAAGAAAATTGCTGGCTATGTTGCCCTTTTTCTTGCCCTGGCCATTTTTATTTTTTTTCAAACCGGCTATTCAAGGATTTTGTTCGGGTACTATTTGAGAGAATTTAATGAATTCGGATTGTGGCATACTTTACTATCCGGAAGGAATACTTTCTTTGGTTATAAATTGCTTGAAATTTTATCCTCTTGGAATCCGTTGAATTTTTTTATCGGAGGACAGGATCAGTCAAAATATCTTATGGAGATGGATCTGGTGGATGCCTTTCTTTTTTTCGGATTGATCGGAACCTGTTTAATGTTTGTGTTTTATTTTAAAACGCTTTTTCGTTTCACTTTAAAAAATTCATTTTTTTCATTTTTTGTTTTTAGTTTTTTTCTAATTGCTTTTTTTGCAGGTCACTTTTTTGCCAGTGCGGTTAATGCCCTTTATTTGTGTGTTGTTTCATTATTTTTCTATATTAGCCATAAACAAAAAGAAATTAAGCAGGTTGAGTAATTTACTTGAAATAATCGGTCCGTATCCACCTCCTTTGGGAGGGATTTCCGTTCATATTGCCAGGATGGAATTTTTTCTGAGAAATGAAAAAATCAATTACAAAATTTATAATCATGGTTTTGTTTCGTCCGAAAATGTACTTCCTACCAACAAATCGGTTTTCTGGTATATAAAATATTTGTTTTCTCATCAGGGAAAACTAATTCACTTTCATCAGTTTTTTTCATTTCATTTTCTGTATTACTTTATTTTTTCAAAACTTTCAGAAAAAAAAATCTTTATTTCTATACATGGAGAGGGGATAATTTATTTACCTGAATGGCAAAGAAAGATTTACATAGGGCTTTTAAAAAATACCGATTTCTCCCTTCTTATTTGCGTTTCAAAAAACCTTTCTTCACTTCTTGCTCAAAATGGGGTTGAAAATATCTGGCTTCCGGCTTCTGTTCCCCCCGGAAAAATTCAGCCGGTTATCCTTCCAAAAATTCAAGGGAAAGATTATTTTCTTTTTAACATCGCAAAACTGAATTCCAAAATTGCCGAATCCATTTACGGAATTGAACTCGCCCTCCAATTTCTTTCCCGTTCCAGCAATAAATATCAAATGCTGCTGCTCATTGGATCAGAAGTGGAATCGGATAAGGATTATCTTAATTCTTTGCTTGAAAAACATAAGGTGAAAGATTTTGTTACTGTAATTTATGAAGGGAACCTGGTTAATTACCTCGGGAATTGTAAATTTTTGCTCCGGGCAAATAAAGTGGATGCTTATGGTGTTTCAATTCAGGAGGCCATTGATTTGGGCATTCCCGCCCTTGCTTCAGATGTATGCATTCGCCCCAAAGGTTCAATCCTTTTTAAAAAAGATAACCTTGACGACCTGATTGAAAAGGTTGAAAATATTGATAAAATCAGGGTTGAAAGGGAAACTGTTAAATCAGATTTTCATTTTCAATTGATTGAATTGTATAAGAAATTCCTTAACTAATTCGTTGGATTTATGTGTGGATTGGCTGGCTTTATTGGCTTCGAAAATAATCTTGAATTGGCTTGCAATGCGAACGAAATTCAAAAGCACAGGGGTCCCGATGGACAGCATACCTGGAATGATAACCACCTTGCCCTGGCTCACCAGCGTTTATCCATCATTGACCTGAGTCCCAAAGCTGACCAGCCATTTCATAAAGAAAATTTAGTTATAGTTTTTAACGGAGAAATTTATAATTATAAGGAACTTAAAGAAACAATTTTAAAGGTTAAAAAAATTGACTTTGTTTCTAATTCCGATACCGAAATTATTTTGGAATATTATCTTTTGTATGGTGAAAAATGCCTGGATTATTTTGTTGGCATGTTTGCCTTTGCCATTTACAACACCTTAAATAAAAACCTTTTTATTGCCCGCGATCATTTTGGAATTAAACCTTTGTTTTATACCCTTACAAAATATGGCTTTGCCTTTGCTTCTGAATTAAAATCGCTGGTTCAGATTCCCGGTTTTGATAAATCAGTAAACTATAAATCACTGGTAAGCAGCTTAAATTATGTTTGGGTCTCAGGAAATGAAACAATGTTTAATAATTGTTATAAACTCCCTCCGGCAAATTATATAATTGTTAAGCCAGATTTACATTTTTCACTTGTTAAATATTGGCATCTTCCCGAAAAAAAATGTACCGATTCCCCCGAAAGTATTGTTAAAGAACTGAGAAAGGCACTGGTTGATTCGGTTAAAAGGCATATGGTGGCTGATGTTCCGGTGAGTTCGTTTTTAAGCGGGGGCCTCGACTCTTCATTGATTTCTGTTTTAATGGCCAAGTATGAAAAAAATCTTTCTACCTATACCATTGGGACCAGTGCAAAAGACAAAAAAGTTGAACAGATGCCCGATGACCAAAAATTTGCAAAAGAACTTGCTGAACTACATCATTTCAATCACCATGAAATAATTATTTCGGCTGATATTGTAAAGATGCTGCCTAAAATGGTTAGGTCACTGGATGAGCCCATTGGCGACCCATCTGCCATTAATACCTTTATAATTTGCGAGGCTGCTAGGAAAAGGGGAATAAAAGTTCTCCTTTCAGGAATGGGTGCCGATGAAATATTTGGGGGTTACCGTAAGAGCCGGGCGGTGTTGTATGCTCTGCAATTCAAAAAATTGCCATATACAGTTCAAAAAATCATTCATCGTTTTGTAAATATTTTACCTGTTAAAATTTTGGGTAGGGGAATCCTGTTTACCAGATGGACAAAAAGGTTTTTGGGATTTGCTTCACTTCCTTTGGAAGAAGCCTTTATGCGAAGTTATTCCTATTATTCCCGTGGGGAGCTAAATTTACTTTTTAAGGAAAATCATGAATTGGAAGTGGATTTGATTTTTAAGGAACATTCCGGTGTATTTAATTCGGGGTTTAATGGGGATGTTGTAAATCAAATGTGCAACACGGATGTTCAAATGTTTTTACTTGGTTTAAATCTTACCTGTACGGATAGGGCATCTATGGCAGCTTCAGTAGAGGTTCGGGTGCCTTATGTGGATAAAGAGTTCCTCTCTTATTCCATGAGCATCCCGGGAGTATTAAAAATAAAAAACGGGGAGTCCAAGTTCATTTTGAAAAAGGTGGCTGAGAAAATATTACCCCTGAAAATTGTTTACAGGCCAAAAGCCCCATTCAGTGCTCCGATCCGTTCATGGATGAGTAATGAGTTAAAACCACTCGTGGATGAATTGCTTAGCAGGGAGGTGGTGGAGAAACGTGGATTATTTAATTATTCCTTTATTAAACATATTATTGATGAAGACCGAAACGGCTTTGAAGATAATGCCTACAGAATTTATCAATTGCTTACTGTTGAGCTATGGTTCAGGGAATTTATTGACAAATAATTTTTTCCCTTCATTTCAAAATGAGCATTTCCATCCGTGTTATTCAAGGTAAACAGGAATTTTCAAGTCTCCGCAATGTATGGGAAGAACTTGAGGATTCTCTGCAACATGGAAACCTTTCCTCTTCTTATCAATGGCTATTCAGCTGGTGGTCGGTTTTTGAAAAAGTAGAAAACAATGAAATTGGTTACAATAAAAGCCTTTTAATACTCGAATTTTCGGAGGAAGGAAAAATAACCGGAATCCTTCCTTTGGTTAGATTAATCAGAAAATATTTTGGATTTAAAATTTCATTCCTTGAATTGCTTGGTCAGCAATGGGGTGCAACGTATCTTGATTTTATTTCCCGTAAATTATCTTTTGATGAGAGAGAAGGGGTATTTAATTTTATTTTTGATAATTTCAGTTTTGATATTTTGATGTTTAAGTACATTCCGCAAAATTCCCCGTTTTTCAAGCCGGAAGAATTAATTTTATATAGTGCATGCCCTTTTATAAACTTATCCGATTTTAAATCTTTTGAAGAATTCAAAAACCAAACATATTCAAAAAACCTCAAACAAAATATCCGGACAGCATTAAACAGGTTGGAAAAAAAAGGAGAAGTTCTTTTTAAAAGCATTGATGAAATCAATCACCTAAATTTTGAACAAATTGAAAAAATTTCAAAATCAAAATTAGAAGATAAAAAAGGATGGGTTTATGGCGATAAAAATAAATCTGAATTTTTGCGAAGGATATATAAAGCTCTTCCTTCCAATGTTTCTATTATCAAATTAAATGAAATCAGCGTGGCTTACCGCACCAATGTTTTTTTTAACAACATTAAATTTTGTCTTGACGCCTCATATGATAGAACTTATGGCAAATATGAATTGGGTTCATTTTCCATGGATTTAAACATTAGGGACAGTTTTAATAAAAATGTTTTGATGGAATCGATGGGGCCGGGAACAGATGCTTATAAATTCCGTTTTACCAACAAAGTGAAATTCATTTATTTTTATTTGAAACCCGGAAACAATTTTTTTTCAGCATTAATTTATTGGCCGGTAAAAATCCTGGCCGGTAAAAAAGCAAAAAATCTGCTAAAACAACTTTCAACTATTAACAAAGTATGAAAATCGGGTTTCTGGGTTATCCTGAATTTTTGAAGAAAGTTATATTTAATCTTAGGGGTTCTACATTCCTCCTTGAGAATGAGATTGATATTATATTCGCAGTTCCTGTTAAAAAGAAAAAAAAAATTACCTGGTACATCAGTAACTTTTCTTTTGACAAAGTAATTTACCTGATTGATTCTTTCTTTTACCGAAATCAAATTTCAAACCTGATAAATGAAATATTCCCTTCACCGGATATTTCATTTATTCAATCCCTTCCTAATATTAAAATATTGCCCTACAAAGGTTTGGAGAACATTTCAAACATGGAAGGCTATGATTATTTTATTGTTGCTTCTTTTGGTGAAAAAATTCCAATGAATATTATAGAAAAACCCAAAAATAAAATTCTGAATATACATCCATCCCATTTACCCGAACTTAGGGGAGGTTATCCCACCTATGTGGATGCATATTTGTCGAATGCCTATTCGGGAGTTTCCATTCATGTTATGGCCGAGGGGTGGGATACAGGCCCGGTGCTGGAGAAAAAAATGATTCCCACCATGGAGAATGCATCAAATTCAGAGCG
>JAHEZO010000174.1 GCA_023250995.1 Flavobacteriales bacterium
TCAATTTTCATCATTTATTTTTATTCTCTTTATAGTGGCTGAATACCCTTCGGTTATAAAACGAAAAAAGTAAACCCCATCAGAAAGTGGAAAGGAATTTATAAACGGATTAATGGTATATCTTCCGGCTTTCTCCGTATGATCGGGTGAAATAATTTCTGCCACTTCTTTTCCCAACATGTTATAAAGTTTAAGCGAAACCGGAGCATCGGCAGGCAGGGCGAACCGGATAAAAAAACTATTGCTAAGTGGATTGGGATAAACATCAAAAGAAACCTCCGAAATGGGCTCAACGGGTAAAATTGTATCTTTATTAATAATTGTATCGAAATAGGCAACTAAAGTATCATCTGCCGATGGATTTATGGTGATTGAAGAATCGGGATTGGAAACCAAAATTATTTTTGATGATTGCCAGTGTGAAAACCTAAATCCGCTTTTTGCCGTTGCGGTAATGGTTACCGGATTCCCGTCAAAATAAATTCCGGTCCAGGGCAAGGAATCGGGGATAATGGTGCTGATTTGTATTTGCCCGGCCCCTTTGGGAGAAACATTTAATCCAATAGAAGTTTGTTTGTTGAGGGCAAATTGAGTTTTAATAAAGCCACGGGAATAACCGGGCCTGTAATTTATAAAAAACATAAGGAAATTATTGATGGCATTATTCCAGGTGGCGGGGTTATAAGAAGTGCCAACTCCAATGGAATTTGGAAATGTATTGCCCCATTTTAAAAAATGCCTGGCCATTTCGGGTGCAATTTTATCCCTCATTTTAAAAGCAAGGCCTCCGAGGTTTGCAGGCACAAAAATGGTATTCATCAGGTCGGCATAGCGGTTAATGAAATAACTTCTGAAATTACTGTTTTGCAACAAACTTTTAAGCATTTCGGAATGCGGATTGGCTGCATTTATGGTTGAAAGCAAACTATTATCATTCGAAAGGCCATACAGGCCAAGGGTTACATCCACATCCCATAAAATATAACGCCATTTCCCAATAGGATTATTGGTTCTCCAGAACTTTATATTATTTACCCCGGCCCCAAACTGATTGCTTATTAACCAATCGCGGTTATTTACATAGGTTTCGATAATAAAATAATCGCAAAAATTATCCATATCCATCATCCCTGCTGCCGAATCATAATTTGCCTTAACCGTCATATCACTGGTGGAAATAAAATCAGCCATGCTGATAAAGTTTTTATTTGAACCTTCTATAACATCTCCGTTGTATTCAAGCAAATCAATTTTGTCGGGATCGGCTCCATGATTATTTGAAAAAAAATATTTGTCCTGCCTTTCGCGCAATTCGTAAACTCCCCAGTATTTTCCGTTAAGAAAAGCAACACATGGTTCATACTCCATAATATCGAGGTGATTGCTTTTAACCGCTTTATGCAACAGCCCATCTCTGAAGTGAACAATGTTCCAGTCGTTTCCGGCATTGCGGATATTAAAATTTTTAAAGGAAGAAAAATCTCTTCCCGAAAATATTTTGTAGTTAACCTGAGAAGTTCCGAAACAATCTCTCGCACTAATCCTGAATCCTTTTTGAGGAAATGCTCTGGTAAAATTTCCAAAAATCTTTAATCCGGCCTCCAGTTCGAAGCCGGGTTTTCCGGTGGAATCAAAGTATTCGGCATGCCCCTGTTTTTCCCAATCTTTCCAGAAATTAGCTCCGAAAAACGGGATGGCCGCCCCGGCATCGGGCCCCTTTACATAAATCCCGTTGTTCCAATTCCATAGATTTTCCGAATCGGTGCTGAGTGAGATTACCGGAATAGAAATGTTTTCATTGATGAAATAAGTATTTGTAATTGTTTCTCCGGGGAGAAATGCGGAGACATTGAAACTTCTGGCTCTTAATACCATGGTGCTGTCTACAGAAATTGGCCCGGAATAAATGGTTGATTGGGAGGTAGGAATACTGCCATCAGTGGTAAAACGTATGGTATCGGAAGAGCTGATGGAAACCAACTGGCTCCCCGTGTAAAACCCTGCGGGAAGTGAAAAAACCGGAATATCTCCATAGGTATTTACACAGACTGGACTGCCGTTGCTAACCCCCGGAGAAGGGTTGGAAAAAAGGCACCAGTTATTGCTTCCATCGGGGTTTCTCCCTCTTGAATGATTCGGTTGAAGGGCCCCTATGGCTTTTGCATCAATGATGTTACCAACGGAATCGGTTAGGGTTAATGTTTGCCCACCGGAGGATAGTTTATAATCGGTATGCAGGCCCGTGAGGGGCGAGGCAATTTTTTGAAGAGTTACCTGATTATCAGAAATAGCTAAATTAAAATCGGCAATGACAGATAAATCGCCCGAAGAAACTGTGTCGGCATTGTGAACTTCGAGGGCTAAAATGTTGGCGCCCAAAAGAAGTGCCGAAGAAAGTTTTTGTTTATCAATAAAAAACTTCTCGGAAAATCCTGCCTGATAAATTTTTGCTTCATGACTCTCCGGGGCAAGAGTATTAAATTCAGGACTGTCACCTGAAATACCAAGGTTGGAGCGGGCAATTTCAATTCCATTCAACCAGGCTACAAACCCGTCATCATAATCAATGGAAAGCAGAGCCAATGCAATTTTTGAGGTGTCGGAAATTTGAAAACTCTTCCTCATAAATAGTGAACTTACGGGGGAAATTACAGTACTGTCGTCACCGTCACCAAATCCGATTCCGCCTTTTCCCTGAAGCCAAACAGAATCCACAAAATTTATTTCCCGCCATGAGGTGTCGGGGGCTGAAGTTCCGGGTTGATACCTCCATACATCATTGTATTTAATGGCACTTTCCCAATGGTCGAAATAATTTTTTCTTCCTTTTCCGGAGGCAAAAATGGTAAGGAAAGAATGGGGATAAAAAGCTAAATCAGGGAATTTCCAGTTTTTGGTTTTATCCTCGGTTCTGATAAGAGCGTAATTCAAAAGATTTACCGTATCGTTACCCGAATTATACAATTCAATCCAGTCGGAAAAATCATTGTCTTCATCAGAAATAACAGAAAAGTTTGCGCTTGATACTTCGTTAATGAATACCTGTGCACTTGCCGGAAAAACACAAGAGAACATAAATATTCCAAAAAAAAATTTTAGCTTTCTTATGACGGTAAAGGGTTCCAATGAGGATAGTTTGGGTACCGCGGAGTAACTGATGTTACTCAAAATAAAAAAATGAAACGCAAAAAATACATACTGCGTGTAAGAAGCTGTCTAAATTTAATCTTAAATTTTTATTATGGGCTATTTTTCGATATGCTTCGTTGTCGTTTTTGCTTATAGTCGCTCTGCTATTAGCTTCAAACTCCGCCTCGCCTATCAAAAAATATCCTCATAAAAATTCTTAAACCTTAAATTTAGACAGCTTCTAAGACAAAATTAGCAGCCATAAATATTTGAACTGAAAAAATTTTCTTTAATTGCTGCCAAGACGCTAAGACACAACAAATTTTCTTAGCCTTTTTTTTAATGCATTATATTTATAATGCCCTTGTTTATTATGGCTTTGTTCTTTGCCTGAACCAGGAAAAAATACCTGCCGTTTTTTAAAAAACGAACATCTATGGTAGCAATATTATTTTCTGCCTTGAATTCTGAAACGAACTTTCCAAGTTCATCATAAATCAAAATATTGCCTTTGGCACTGTTACCCAAAATAAAATGACAATCATTTTTTGCCGGGTTCGGGTAAACAAGGACAGTTTCTTCTGTGGCAGGGCTTAGGTCAATTCCGGTGTTTCCTCCCGTAAATGATAATTCATCTACAAAAAAAGCACTTCCTGGAATTGGAACATAATCATTGCTGGCCGAAAAAGTAATCATTGCGGTATCTGGCGTAAGAGAAAGGAATGCCGGATTGTAATTCAATGGAACCATGGCCATGGTATAAGAATTTGTAATGGCCGAAGTTTTAAAAAATCCTTTGGCGAGGGTATCCTGCTTTTTGTTTATAGAATCCCATTTAAAAAGCTGCACCGCACAATAGGCCGAATCCATACCTGAAGGATTATATTTATAATAAAAATTCAGTACCGAAGGTTTAAGTGTATAGGGATAGCCGAGGACGAAACCAGAAAAACTTACATTTCCGGTGAACGCGGTGCCAAAAGTATCCGGAAGAAGAGTGGTGTCTGGGTTGGCGGTAAGTACCACTGTGGTTATTTTCATGGCATAATTACCGGCATAGGGGTTTATTGAATCTTTAAAAACGGCCACCGGGTTACCAAGTTGTGAAAGGATGTTCAAAGTACCCCAGCCCTGGGGGTCTTCATAGCCGGGGTTGGGTACCCAGTTTTCGAAACCTGAATTGGGGATGATGTTTTGAGAATGGGAATTAAAAATAAAAAATACTGAGGCGGCAAGTAGAATTATTTTTTTCATATTGATTTTTTTTGGATGAAAGAAAGAATAAAATGGTATCTGAAATTGTTCGGGGCAAATTTAGGAATGATTTTAAATATCGGGAAGCAGACTGGGAGTTGGCCTGATTAATAATAGGGTGGACTTCCGATTAGTCAACAAAAATCTTTCAAAAAAATAAATGATTGCGTTTTTTTTTGCCACAAAAGCACAAAATTCTCAAATTTTTTATGTGGGATTTTGGGTTTAATTCCTTTTCCCATTATGAAATCGTCTGAAAAATTGAAAAATCTGATGAACCCCGCGATTTGAGATGTAGATTGTTTATTCTTTAGATAGAATTTCTAATAATAGGTGTGATTAAAATTCAAAGAAATTTATTGGACTAAATTATTTTGGGTAATGGCATTAGTGTTATGGTAGAAAAATTTTTAAAAAAAGATACTCTTAAATTCAGGATGGGCAATTTTTTCATAAAGATTCATGATCTCCTTGGATAAATTGCCCTGATTCTCTTTGAGGGCCAAAATATTTTCGGCCCCAGAAGGGATGTCGTTACATTTATTTAAAACTGCGATTTGTTAATAAACATAATTTTTTGTCCCTTTCTTTAAAAGAAAGGAACCAAAGAATCGGACGATTTTATGTATCCCGGCTTTCGCTGTTTTCGCACAGGCAACGCGTCAATGCTACAGCGAAACCATCTACGCTCTGATTCTGCCACACCAAATCGTCCAATTCGGCCGCACGGCTTTTCCCCTAAAATGGAGGGGCGTCTTTAAAAATATTTTTTTGCGGGATTTTGTGTTTCATACCTTTTCCCATTATGAAATCGTCTGAAAAATTGAAACATCTTATGAACCCTGCGATTTGAGCTATAGATTTTTTATTCTTCAGGTAATATTTCTAATAATAGGTATGCCTAAAATTCAAAGAAATTTATTGGACTACACTATATTTACTAATGGTATTAGCGATATTGTGGAATAATTTTAAAAAAAAATCCCTCTCTATTGGAAAGGGATTTCTCAATGCAAAAAACCAAAATTTATTTAGTAGCTCCCAGTTTCACCTTAAGGGTAAAATCATCATAAATAACTTTATCCCCGATGTCTTCAAAAAATTTTTTGGATCCGTACCGGATGTCCCACTTAGTGCGGTCAACAGTTATATCAGCAACAGCTGCAAATTTGTTGTTATCAAATTCAACCGTTGCGGGGAAACTAATATCATTGGTAATCCCTTTAATGGTAAGTTTTCCGGTAATGTTGTAAATGTTGTCTTTGGTGAATTCGGCTTTTGTAATTTCAAGCTTCGACACAGGAAATTTCTGAGTTGAAAAAAAATCATCCGATTTTAAATGCGTTTCAAGTTTTCCTTTCCATTCTCCTTCCATATCCGTGCAGTTTATCGTGACCATGTCAATTTCGAACACACCCGTTATCATTTTTCCATCAGCCACCTGAACGTTTCCGCTTTTAATTCTAATTGATCCGGTATGTTCACCGGTTAGCTTTTTCCCAACCCACTGGATGGTGCTGGAACCGGGTTTAATTTCGAAATTTGTCTTTTCCCCTTTTTGCGCAAATGAGAAGTGGCTGATTCCCGAAACTGCAATTCCTGCAATTAGCAATAAATTCATCATTGGTTTTTTCATAAAATTTGGTTTTGTAATATTTAATTTAATTGATTTTTATTAATTCATTGGCACTTCTATTCCCAATAGTTCGGTATATTCATTTGCCTTAATTTGTACCGATTCAAAATCAGTTATTCCGATGGCATCCCGTTTTTCAAGAACCCGGCCGGCAATTGAAATTTTTCCCTCAATTACCATTAAGTACAATCCATTTCCGTTTCTTTTAATTTGGTAACTTGTTTCGGTTTCTTTTTCAAAACTTCCAAGCGAAAAAAAAGCATCCTGGTTAATCCACATTGTTTTCTCCGCCCTTTCAGGTGAAACAATTACCTGAAATTTATTTTTCCTCTCCTCCGGTGAAAATGACCTTTGCTCATACCTGGGTTCAATGTTTTTTTTCTTTGGGAAAACCCAAATCTGAAACAACCTTGTTTCATCTGTTTTTGATGGGTTATATTCAGAGTGCATTACTCCGGTGCCGGCCGACATGGCCTGTATTTCACCATACCCAATTCTTCCGGTATTCCCCATGTTATCTTTGTGTTCAAGAATACCCTGCAGGGGAATGGTAACAATTTCCATGTTTTCATGCGGATGCATTCCAAAACCTTTACCGGCACTGATGATGTCATCATTCAGCACCCGCAGCATACCGAAATGAATTTTTTTTTCGTCATACCAATCAGCAAAGCTAAATGAATGCCTTGCATTTAACCAACCATGGTTGGCATGCCCCCTTTCGGAGGCAGAATGAAAAATTGTTTTCATGCTAGAATTTTAATCCTGAAAATTATTTTTTTTATGGCTGCCGTCACAAAAGGGTTTGTTGCCGGAATGTCCGCACCGGCATAAAAATGATTTGTTCTCTTTATTTTCAGCAGTACCATCCTTTTTTACAACTGTAACGTTTCCCTCTACCATCAATGGCCCGTTGGGAAGTGCAGTTACTTTTACATTTTGATTTTCCATAGTTATAAATTTATTTGTGATTAAAAAGTGAAAAAAGTGTTTGTCATTTTTTTATCCCCTTAACTTATCCAGTATCCGGTTAAGCTCCTTTGCTTCTTTGATGGTAATTGTTTTAACCTCCCGGTTTAGAGTTTCAATGTTTTTATCAATTCTTTCAAGCAGGTCAAGGCCTTTTCCCGAAATTATAACATCACAGGCTCTTCTGTCGTCCGGACAAATTTTTCTTTCGGTGAAACCTTTCTCATTTAATTTATCCACCAGCCGGGAAGCATTCGACATTTTATCCAGCATTCTTTCCATCAGCAAATTTATTTTGGCAGGATTCGGGTGCTGCCCTCTTAATATTCTTAAAATGTTAAACTGTTGTGGACTAACACCATATTTTTTAAAAAATTTTGCATTTTTCCCGTTCAGCCACGAACTGGTGTACAATAGATTTACCGAGGCTTTATGATATTCACTTTGAAATTTTTTTTGCTTTATTTCCAATTCTAATTCCATGAAATTTATTTTCATTGCAAATATATGTATAAACATTATATGTATATACATATATTCGACCAACCAATTCAAACCAGCAGACAAACTAAGGGTTAAAAAAATTGATGTTATTTTGCGGCAGGAAATTATCTTTTAAGTAAAACGCTTCAATAAACTATAAAATTGGCACTGATAAAATCAATTTCGGGAATAAGGGGAACCATCGGGGGAAAAGCAGGCGAAGGCCTTTCGCCAATGGATGCTGTAAAGTTTTCTTCGGCCTTCGGGTTTTGGATTAAAGAAACCAAGAGATTGCGGCAAATAAATAAAAAAAGTAACCCGACCGCCAGAACAAAAATTGTAATAGGAAGAGATGCCCGGATTTCGGGCGATATGGTATCTCGGCTGGTAACAGGTGCATTGCAGGGAATTGGAATTGATGTGGTTGATATTGGCTTATCAACAACGCCTACCGTTGAAATTGCGATACCCCTTGAATCTGCCGATGGCGGAATAATCATTACCGCAAGCCATAATCCAAAACATTGGAATGCCCTTAAACTTCTTAATTCTTCGGGAGAGTTTATTTCGGCCAAAGACGGGGAAGAAGTATTGGATATTGCAGAAAACGAAACCTTTTTATTTGCAGCGGTGGATGATTTGGGAAAATACAGAAAAGATGATTATTATATGCAAAAACATTTGGAAAAAATTCTTGCACTTCCGCTGGTGGATGAAAAAGCCATACGGAAAAGGAATTTCACCATTGCCATTGATTGTGTAAATTCTTCGGGGGGGATTTTTGTTCCTGCCCTGCTTGAAAAACTCGGGGTAAAAAAAATTGTGAAACTTTATTGTGAACCCAGCGGCATGTTTCCGCACAACCCCGAGCCACTTCCCGAAAACCTGAAAGAAATTTCGAAAACCGTGAGAAAAAGCAAAGCCGATGTGGGAATTGTTGTAGATCCTGATGTGGACCGCCTGGCACTGGTTTGTGAAGATGGAAAAATGTTTGGAGAAGAATATACTCTGGTTGCAGTGGCTGATTATATTCTTAAAAACA
>JAHEZO010000175.1 GCA_023250995.1 Flavobacteriales bacterium
TTTTAAAATTTCCCAGAGGCGTTTGCGGTCTTTTTTCGAAAGCATAGCCATACCCTTGGCAACTGGATAAGTAATTTTTCCGGCCGTAATATCTTCTCCCTTTGATTTTAAATGATCCTTGAATCCTTTCAGGTTAAGCGTATCATCAATGATTTGAAAGGCAATTCCAAGGGCCTCATAATAATCACCCAGTCCGTCAATTTGTTCTTTAGTACCATTTCCCAATAAAGCCCCGATACGTGCCAGATAGCTTGCAGGTGCGGCCGATTTTAGCCGATGGGTTGCCAAAACTCTTTTACCAAGTAAAAGCGCATCCTTATCATTTTTCAAAGCCGAGGGCATCATATAATCGAGGCCGTGAATATCCATTGCCTGCCCGCTGTGGCAAGCCCTCATGGTTTCAAAATACCAATTGTAAATCTGAACTTTTTTAGCGTCTTCATCCTTTGCATAATATATGCACATCTGGCCAAGAAAATAACAAGCGGTTCCGGAATTAATTGCGGTGGCCTCTCCGTAAATTTTATGGGCTGCAGGGCCTCCTCTCCTGATTTCCGATTTATCTTCTACATCATCCACCATTAACGAACCAACATGCATTAGTTCGGGCAGGGCCAGCCAGTCCAGGGCCTTTTGAGAATTTCCACCCACCACATCGCAGCAGGCAATGGTGGCATAAGATCGCCAGGATTTTCCGCCTCTGTCAATAATTTCGCGAATGGGTTTAATAAAAGTATTAATATAAGTTTCCTTATCCAGTCCGTCAGTAAACCTGGTATTTCCTTTTTTCGAAACAAGTTCTTCCAGCTTTTCCTGGCCAAAGGAGGTAGGGATTATCCTGCAAACAGATTTAAGGGTTTCAGCTGAAACAGATTTCAAAAAATCATTGAGCGAACTGTTGTGAATATATCCATGCCTTTCAAGATAACCGGACCCTTTTATCTTTTTCCCCATTAATGCTCCTGTAATTTTTACATTTCCTTCCCAAAATGCAGGGCGGGAAATAATGGTTGCAAACTCCTGGTTCGGGAAGGAAGATTCAATATTTGCCTCAAGTCCAAAATCAGGTACTTTTAATTTCCATGTTACAGGATATGAACTGAAGGTGCGGGTACTGGTCCATTCTTCACCAATGGGTTTGAGAGAAAAGTTTTTTGAAAGATGGCGGTTCCCCTTTTTATCTATCAAAATGGCAAAAGCCCCGCAGCTTTGGTTAGTTTTTAATTCAACCAGGTCGTAAGCGGTAATTTCGGAACCATTATCGAGTTGCATTGCAATCCAGTTCCATGAAACGTCCTTTTCCTTTTTTCCGTTATTAAAACCGGGTGCACAACCGAACTCATGATCATACCATCCGGTAGCTTTTTGGGCAATTAATTTTTCGTTATTAAGATTCACTGTTCCAACCACCTTACAGCTGGGGAAAAAATAATAAAACATATCTTCCCCCGATACACCTCGAACCACTCCATTATCCCCATGCCTCACCGGAGGTTTTTGCGGAATAAACCTCAAATCTGTTTTGATTTTAAGTTTTTCGTGCTTGAGGTTAAGAGAATAAGAACCATCCTTCAGCTTTTTAAAAATATTTCCGCCAAAATCAAGAAGAAACTTATCGGTGGAGATGATTACTTCTTTTTGCAAAAGTTCATCAGGATAGGGCACCACACCTTTTTTAAGCATTTCAATAGCGGCTCTTCTGATAAAAGGATCTTTTACCAATTCTCCCTTTTTTAAGCGCTCCAGCCCAATTTCGGGAGCGCGCCCGTCTACCAGAGAAGCGGTGTGGTATTCCTTATTATCCAAATCGGAAACTGCCCATATAACCGTGTGGGCAAAAATCGGATTTTTATTTTTTTTGTCATAGCCTATAACCGCTCTGAAAAAAGAGGCAAACAAAGAAATTCTGCGGTTGTTTTGAGATTGAATATGAGCATGCATATACCACCACTCTGTAGTAGAAGAAGAATGCGGAAAGTCGTGAATCTTTGTATCTATGGCTCCATCACCAGGCCAATCTGCCGGAGGAAATACTGACCCGGTCATGCTTTTTGCCATTTTGAAATTCGATGTATTTGCTAATTTTTATTGATTTTTCTTCTCGCAGAAATCTGTTATCTCACAATAATTTCAGCCCTTCTGTTTTTATCCCTTCCGTTTGGATTATCCGTGCCATCGGGATTGGCATTGGGAGCAAGGGGTTTTGATTCTCCGAAATATTTCATTGTTATTCTGTTTTTTTTAACTCCTTTTGAAACCAAATAATTAACCACGTTTTCGGCCCTTTTCCTTGAAAGTGACAAATTAAACTGGTCAGAACCTTTGGAGTCGGAATGAGCTGAAATATCAACTTTGCTTTGTTGATTTTCATTAAGAGTTGCCGTAACCAGGTCAAGCTGATTTTTAAAATCTTGCGAAATTTCAGACTGGTTAAAGCCGAAATAAATAATTTTTTCAGCTATGGATTTGGTTGAGGAAACAGATTCCTTTTTGCCATTTGGTTCCCCCGTTGGTTTTGATGGATTGGTTCCATTCATGGATAAAGCCGTTTCCCTTGCATTTAGCTCTTTTTCCCTCGCATTAAGTTCAGCCTCTTTTCTGGCAATATCCTGTTCCCGTTTTTCCAGTTCTTTTCTTTTTGTTTCTAATTGAGAATCAGCAGTTACTAAACCATCTTTTGAAGCATTGCCTGAGGATGTGGTGGTTCCATAAAGACCCGTTTCTTTTTTAACTTCCGCAAAGCCCTCCTTTTGTTTATATTTTGGGGAATAACCACCCGATATGGCCGCAATTTCCTCCTCCAGATTCTCCATATATCTTTGGTTGGCCAAATCGGAAATGTAATTACCAGTTGGTTTTACCCCCTTTGCTTTTTCCAAATCATCCCTTAATTTAGCCAGGTCATTTTGTTCAGCCTCTTTCCTGCTAACAGCCATTTCCCTCTCAGCAAGTTCTTTTTCTTTATCAATAATGGCCGTAGTTTGTGTACCATACATTCCGGTTTCCTTTTTTACAGAAACCGAATAGTCTTCTTTTTTATCTTTTGTTGCGTTCATTGCATAGCCGCCTTCAATGGCTGCAATTTCTTCTTCAAGATTTTCTATGTACCGCTCATTGGCAAGATCCACAATATAATTTCCTGTTTTAGGAGTGTTTTTTGCTTTGCCTAAATCAGATTTTAGCTGAACTAGTTGGGAAGAACCAATCACCTGTTGTCTTTCTATTAACACTTTATCAATATCAGCCGCAACAAACGAAGTGGAAGGGACAGCCATAATTGTTTCGTTTCCAACTTTCATAGGTAAAAGTTCTTTTTCATTTTCTTTGGAAAAAGAGCTGGTAGAGACAGCTGTAGGAATTTTTGCTTCCAGAACCAAATCAAAATGATCGGTTACTTTATCGGTGAGCATGGTAAGTTTTTCAATTTCAGCTTTAGCAGACACCGAATTCGTGTCTTTTCTTCCTTTTGAATTTGCAATTAATTTTTTCATTGACATTTCAATGAAATCAGAGGCGGCCACATTTCCTATATCTGCCACCGGTGAATCGGCTGTTTTTTTTGCCTCCCGAATGTTTTCAAAGAAATTGGTAACCGTAATTTCCTGGGCAATTTCACCGTGTTTTTCAACCTTCCTCAAAATAATTTCCTGATAAAGCTCAAAAAATTCTTTTTGATTTGGGATGTTAATATTAATAATCTGAGGTTGGTAATTTTCTGCTTCAACCACCATGTCATAATTCTTACCGGGTGGAAGTACCATCAGGTATTTTCCGGTAACCGGGTTGGGGTTATAAACATATTCTTCAGGCTGGTTAGTGGTTTTATTTATGATATTTATGGATACCTTAAATTCTCCGGGCTCTTCTTTTTTTACAATTCCTTTTACCAATATCAAAGGGACACTAACATCAAAACTAACCCTGTAAATATCCTGCTCTCCTAATGTTCCTGTGCGTGAAGAGGTGAAATATCCGTTTTTCCCATCAGCTGTAAGTACAAAATGTACATCATCACCGGGAGTATTAATGGGGTAACCAATGTTTTCAGGTTTCGACCACTGGCCTTTTTCAATTACAGATTTAAAGATATCGTACCCCCCTATAGAATTATGTCCTTTTGAGCTGAAATATAAAGTTTTTCCATCGGGATGGATAAAGGGAGATTCTTCGTCATACTCAGTATTAATTGCAGGCCCGAGGTTTACCGGAATTCCCCATTCACCATTGGCTTCTTTCTGTGCCTTCCATATGTCTTTTTCACCAAGGGTTCCCTTCCGGTTGCTCACCAGGAACATATATTTTCCATCTGCGGATAAACTTGCACTTGATTCAATAAATTTTTTGGAATTTATATTTTCACCCATTACCTGGGGTACAGTCCACTCGGTGCCTACCAGTTTTGAGAAATATAAACCACCCCAGTTTGGATTTCCTTTATAAAGAATTAATTCCCTGCCATCAGCGGATAAGCCAAGGGATGCTTCATGTAATTCTGTATTAATGTTTGAACTTATTTTTTTGGGTTCTTTCCAGTAGCCCATTTCATCTTTTTCCGAAATATAAATATCTTCAAAATTCCTTCCGTCAGTATCATAATGGCCATTGCTTGCGCCTTCCCTTCTTGACGTAAAAACCAGCATGGATTCATCTGCAGAGATTAAAGGACGGTAATCTCCAAAAGGGGTGTTAATTTGGTCACCGGCATTATAAATTTTAACTTCCAGCGGTTTTTTGGTAATTTCAATAGCATTCTGGCAAATCTGAATCTGCCGTTCAATTTCATTTTTCAATTCCGAATCGGTTTCTTTTGCATCCAGGGCTTTTTTATATGCCGTAATTGCCTCATCAAATTTATTATTCTGGTGGTTGGATTTGCCCAGGTTATAATAGTAAAAATCCGAAACGGGCGTTTCGGCCATCGATTCTTTCGCAAGATCGATATAGGACATCGCTTTTTCATTATCAATGTTTGAATAAAGGTAACAAAGAGCGATTTGATAATTGTAATAATCAGAACCATCGGGATTCATCTGAAACAATTGTTGATAAACAGCAAGCGCCTGCCGGTAATCTTCGTTATAGAAGGCTTCTTCTGCCTGATCGGTGAGTTTATTAATTTCCCTTTTTTTGGCACGGGTTTGTGCATCAAGAAAATTAAAGGCAAAAAAGGAAAAAAGAATTAACAGGGGTATTTTTATTTTCATCCTTAATCTTTAAAATCGGGGCTAATATAATAGTTTCCTTTAATTAAAAGGAGCAAAAGTAGTTAAATTCATAAACTGAAAATAATTTTTCCCAAGGCAATACAAAAATTTGATGGATTGATAAAGGGGCAAAAAAATCCTGTTGAAATAAGCCGCAAGATGGTTTAATTTCTATTTTCTAGTACGGAATTTAACCTTGAAACGGTGGCATGCCAGTTATAGTTTTTTTGAACAAATAAATGTCCTTTTCCGGCAATTTTTGAAGAAAGAAAATTGTCGGTTAAAAGTTTTTCCACTTTTAGGGCATATTGTTGGGCTGAATCCGCAATGAGAATTTCCTCATCAGGGATGGCGCCTAAGGCATTATTTACAAGAACCGAAGTAATGCATGGAAGGCCCATGGCCATTGCTTCAAGTAGTTTATTTTGCAGGCCAGTACCGGTTTTCATGGGGGCAATAAAGATTTTAGACCTTCCGTAAGAAACTCTCATATCTTCAACCCATCCGGTAACCGTTACATTTTTCGAGGCAAGCATTTTAACTTTGCGGTCGGGACTGATTCCTGAAATAAGAACTTTAATATCCTTAAATTTTTTCATTAAAAGGGGCAAAATTTCTTTTATCAGGTAAACCGCACTTTCAACGTTGGGGGCATAGTTCATATTTCCGGTAAAAACAAGATCGTAATCCTTAGTGTTACCAATGGGTTTAAAATAATCGGTATCCACTCCATTTGGAATTACCACCATTGTTTCTTTATTTATATGAGAAATCAGGTTTCTGTCCTGATTGGAAATAATGGTTCGGTTATCAAACGTTGGAAAAATAGAATTCTCGTAATTTTTTAGCCGGAAAGCCTCAGTCAAAAAAATGGGTTTTAAATAAAAGGGTGAGTTTTCAGCCCTTCTGACCATGCCTGTTGAAAACGCATCCATATAATCAATTGTTTTGGGAATGATGGAGTACTTTTTTGCATATTCCGCTACTCTTATCAATTGACAATAAATATGTTTGGGGAGATGCTTTTCTATCAAACGGTCAATTATTTTTTGAGCTTTTTTATGATAAAAATAGGAAACCTGAAATGGCTTGGAAGAAAAAAATCCTGAAAAGATTTTCCAAAACAAAGATAACCTGCCGAGTGGAATAATTATAATTTCTGCACAATAAGGAGATAATTTTTTTAATGCTTCAGGATGAAGCCGGGTATCGTTCAAACAACATAAAATAATTTCATGTTTAAGAGACAATAATCTAATCTGGTGAAAGGCCCTGAGCTTATCCCCTTTTTCGAGAGGCCAGGGAACACGGGACAATAAGACCAGAATTTTCATTTTATTGTATTCTTTTAAAAAAAGCCACCAGTTTTTTAATCAGAATTTGATTATCGAAATTTTCCACGGCAAACTTTCGGGCATTTGCCGAAATCTTTTTTCTTAACTCAGAATCAGTAATTGCAAGATGGATATGATTGGCGAATTCTTCCGGAGTGTCAGCAATAAGTATGTTTTCCATGTTCCTACAATGAATTCCTTTTACAGCTACAGAGGTTGCAATAATTACTTTTCCAATGGCCATGGCTTCAATAATCTTTACCCTAATGCCGCTGCCTGAGAGGAGCGGGACAATCATTATCCCATTTTCGGACATAAATTTTACGGCATTTTCAACTTCACCAATTATTAGGGTGTTTTTAATACACCTGGAAGAAAACTCACCTGACATGGATTTTCCTGCAATTACCAGTTTAACGTCCGGATTTTTTTTTATTGCAATTTCCCAAACTGAATTTAAAAACCAATTCAATCCCTGAAGGTTTGGAAGCCAATCGAAGGAGGCAATGAAAAATAAATTTAACTTCACAGGACCTGAATGCGAAAAAGCATAATCTGAAAAATCAATTCCGAAATTTACCGTTTCAACCGGGACAACGCATCCGGCCTCAAGCATTTTTTTTAAATCCTCTGTTGAAATAGAACAAATCCCATCCACCTTGTTAAAGATGAGGAATTCATATTTTTTTAACTTTTCAGATAAAAGGCCGAGATAAAATTTTTTAAAAAAATTCTTTTCACCCAGGGCAATTTTTTTCCAGATTTCATATTCAATGTTATGCGCCCGGTAAACAATTTTAGCCCGCGAGTTTTTTTTTATTGTTCCTATATAAGGGGTTACAAATAAGCTCTCCAGCAATACAATATCAAACTCTTCCTGATTTAAAACCTCACTGATTTTATTTTCAAAAACTTTAGAATAAAACCGGCTTACATGATAAGATTGACCGGAAAATAAATTAAGAAAAGCCGCAGAATATCTTAATCTTGTATCAACAAAAACAGTTTCAATTTGGGTTTTTGAAATATAATCTTCGGGGAGGGCGGCAACATTTAACGGGTGTTTAAAAGTATTAACTGAAATTACTTTAACCTTATTCCCATTCTTAATTAAACCACCGGTAACATTATTCATTGCAATTGTACCACCATCAACCGGAGGGAATGGGGGCTTATGGCAGATTTGTAAAATTTTCAATTTATTATTAATTAATGAAGCCGATGTTTTCCCTTATCCATTCAGGGGTAATATCAATTTTATTTCCGTTAACAACTGCAAAAGGGGGTGGAAAGGGCGGAAAATAGGTTGCCCTAAAAAAACGATATATTTTTTCCTTTTCCCAGCCGGGGTTTATTTCGCGAATAAGATTGATTTCATTTCTAAAATGAAAAGAGGATTTTCTTTTTCCGGTGAAAGATTTTTGGGGAGTGAGTGAATAGATCCCTGAAATAATATTTCCTATGTTTTTTTTAAACAATAATATTGATTCTAAAAGGGTTTTTTCATAAAGCGCAGATACTGTAAAATCATCGGGTACCGGAAATCTTTTCTCAAATAAAATATCTCCCCCGTCAATTTTTTCCTCCAGGCGGTGAATGGTAGTTCCGAATTCCTTTACCCCGTCAATTATTGCAAATGAAAATTGGTTACAACCCCTGTAATCGGGCAAGGGTGCCATATGGAGGTTAACTGCAATCTGGTTGGCCTTTGAAATATGATTGAGTTTAAGTATCCGGTTAAACTGAACCGAAACAAGGATGTCAAAATTTTTAATTTCCAATAAATCATCCAATGAAGATAAAAATGGGATGTCATATTTTTCACATAAATCAAATACAGATGGTTGATTGGAGTTGAATATTTTACGGTCGTTAAATAAAACATACTTTACCCCGGCACCAAGCCGGCCCGAATTTTCCAATAGAAAATTTAGACATTCTAAACCCACT
>JAHEZO010000176.1 GCA_023250995.1 Flavobacteriales bacterium
AAAAGATTGTGGCTGCATTAGAAGCATCTCCCCCGAAAAAGTGGCTGAAAAATTAACTGGCACACAATAATTCAGGAAAAAAAATTCGAGATTCAGAGGGATAAAAAAAAACAAAAAAATATTCACCACAGAGAACGGGAGAACACGAAGAAGCACAGAAACAATTTATTTTTGTGAACCATGCCTGCCTGCAAGCAGGCGCTGTGCCCCTCTGAAGTAAATCCTTTTTTATTAATTCAAATAGTGGTTATCTTTTTTTTCTGTGTTATCAGCGTTCTATTGTTTACTGATAAATAATTTTTTGCACCGATACTTCCTCTCCGGTATCAATTTTTACGAAGTAAATGCCGCGGGGGTGGGAGGAGAGGTTGATGGTGGATTGGTTTGTTTGCAAGTTTGAAGACTTGAAAATTTGTTCTCCAAGCAGGTTTTGAATTTCTATGGAGTAAAAATTCTCACTGCTCATTACTGAAATGATACCTTTTGTTGGATTTGGCAAAATGGCAATTTTTAAAGTTGGATTGTTACTGACCATTTCATTGTTCTTTGTTTTAGTATTGCTGTTCTCAAATGCCAATTGATTATTTTCTGATTCTTTTTCGTGGTCTCCTTTCTTATAACCTCCTCCTGCCTGCCTGGCCATTTTGCCCGTTCCGCATTCTTCTACATTATACGCATGAAATGTGCTGCCATACTTTGCGTGAAAGCCCGGTTTAAGGTGTACCCCGTTTCCTGCACTCATGTTTACGGTTATACCAGGCTCAATGATGAAATTATCTTCGGTAATAACAGGGTCGGCAAAAGAATTTTGAGCATAGGGAAGATTATTGTTGGCGGGAGTTGGAATAAAATCGTTTGGAGCCCCGGGGTCAACAGTTAAAGTGTTTTTTGCAAAAAAATCCTGGTTGTAAACTACATCGCGGTTTTTGAGCGTGAGGTTAAAACACTCTTTTTCCCATTGGGCAGATACAATATCAGATAATCCCATAAACCTTCCTGCATCAAAAAAATCTTTAAGATTATTTACGGTATTAATTGTAGAATTTGGTGGTTGGATATTGGATTGAAAGTAATTCATTAATATTTCATAAACTGTATTGGGTGAATCGTCATTGTTATCCCATTTATGCAAAGCCATCCAGCCCATGCTCTCATTTGCCCCTACAGGGTCACTGCTAAATGTTCTTATTGGTCCATTCCCATCTACCAACGAATCAAAGCCTTGCTGCGGCTGGCTCCATATATTTTTTGTAAAAGCATTTCTGAAACGTGACATTTGATAATCATCGAAATAATTGTTGCCAGTAATATGTGGATTTATCGACCCATGGAATTTATTATATAATAATGGGAAATTAATGCTCCATATTGCGTGGCCTACATCCTCGGCCTTATTATCAGTTAAGGTCTTTATTTTTAAACTTTCTGTACCCTTCCATCCATCAGTAAACCAATAATACGAAGCGTTTGAACTGTTATAATATAAAACAGAACGATAATCCCAACAAGTGAGGAAATGGTCTTCAAAACAATAAGGCTCCTCAATTAGAGTGCAGCCTCCAGGATGCGGATGATATGGAATATCATTTTTTTCGAGATACATTCTTGCCATTTGAACCGCTTTAACTCCATAATCATCACGTACACCCTGATTAGCAAGATACATATAAATTAATGCACATCCCCAGGGGGCCTCCATGTTTAATTGCGCGGGACATTCGTCCAAATCCCCTTTATATCCCCAATTATCATCAATCCATTTGGAATAATTGTCAAGTGTTGCTTTTGAAAGCATTTCAAAATAATCAGAAATATCTCCAAAAGTAGGATTTGCACCAAAGTTATGGTAGTATGAAAGGAATTGGTAATAACTGTTTGCAGTTCCAAAATCCATAACAGGTTCGTTATAAAGTGAAGTACTTTTTACTAAATAAACAAAATGCGCCATCGGCCAAAGAATCCGGCCATTGTAATACATCTGGTTGGAATAGGAATTTTGATTTTGATGGTCATCTAAATTAACAAGCCCATCAGTAAATGAACCTCCCCTTACGGCCCCCTGAACTTTAAGCATTGGAAGGATAAATTTATAAATGTAAGCGCGGTCTCCTGTGGTTTCATACATTCTGAGCAATGATTCCAATACCCCGCTCCAGCGACTGCCCATATTCAAATATGACATGGTGTGGATATCTGTATTTTCAAATTCCTCCAACAAAGCAACGGGAGCAAAATTTGGGTTATTATATGTTGCCAGAAAAACATCATCGTATGTTTCTTTCACTTTTACATTCGGGAATTGTGCTAATGTCAAAGACATCAATAAAAGATAAAGGGGAACAAAGAATATTATTTTCCTAAAAAAAATCATCTTATTGTTATTGAATTACTGTAAATTAATTTTTTAAAATGCAATTCCCCAACTAAAATTGAGACCAATTAATCCATAAAAATCTTTTGGCTTATCGTAATACCAATACCAGTATACCTTTGTAGATTTAGAAAAAGGTTCATATTCATTTGAAAACATCCAAGGAGCATAATTAATTTTAAATATCCGCTTGGAATTTTTGGAAATATGTTTATATCCAATATTAAGGTCGAAAAGACCCCATAAAACACCATTGGGATTATCGTTGCTTGGAAACCACCCATAGCTGAAATAATTAAAACAAAGTTCAAATTTGTTATTGCCCATTCCCCAATATTTTCCTATTCCTAAAAATCCAACAGGAAATTCTATTTTTCTTATCAATTGGGGTACTATCCAAGGAACTATACCTGGAATACCTCCTTTAATAAATATTTGTTGGTAAGGGAACAATGTTCTTTCATAAAATAAAGAAATAACCGGCCCAGTTGTTCCTGCATTAAGGTAAAAAGAATTACGATGCCCGAATAAGGTAATTTTTAGTGAATCCTCATTTATTTGAGCATACATGCAATCAGTAATAAATGACAGATAAAATAAAGTAATTAGGTGCTTCATTTCCTTTTCATCTCTCCAATTTCTTTTTTCAACAATTGGTTTTCTTGTTTCAATTCTTTTATCATTTCATAAAGGTCAATAACATCCAGCCGGGTTTCTTCAAGGTTAAGCACAAAGCCCTGCATCGTTTTTACCATGCCAAGCCCATTTTTTTCAATTTCCTTCGCAGGTTCTATTCCAAACAGATGTTTGTTTTTTTTATAAAATGTTTTCTGTTCGTCAAAACTCATTCTATCGTGTTCGGGTTCAAAAATAAAATCGGGCCATTTGGAATGAACCTGGACAAAAATATCTTCTGCAATAATATTTCCATATACGGCCAATTTATACCCATCCGGAATGGTGGTTGTACCTATCCCCACATTTCCGTTTCCCGCTATATAAATATCCGTGTTAAATGCGGTGGGGGTGCCGGGAAGTATTGAAACATCCAGTCGTCCAATTTCAAAATCCTGGTTGGCCACTCGCCAGATTCCGGCTTCGCGCCCGCTGTATTTCATCAGCCCAACTCTTTTATGCCCTCCCTGGTTTACAATAACCCCCTGCCCTTCGCCATCAACATAGATTGAGCCGTTTTGAAGGTGAAGCCTTTCCGTTGGGTTTGATGTTCCAATTCCAACATTACCTAAAGAGTTTGGTGTTCCATCGGCAGGCCCAACAAATAATGTGGGTAAATTCCCGCTGGTGTTAAAACCAATCATTAAAGAGTTTGCCTTTTGGTTTTCAAGATAACCTGATTGGGTTCCGGTAAATGCACCTGCTTGAAGACCACTGCCTAATACAATTGCATTATTTGCAGATGGGCTTACTCTTATATTATATCCTATAGCAATTGAATTTTTACCAAGAGCAGATTGAGATAAAAACTGCGATAAAGCCCCAAAACCGGTAGTGTTTAATCTTGCATTGCCAATTGTTATTCCTGCCGTAGCTGCATCACTTACATATAGCCTGTGAAAAACAGTATTTAATAAAACGGTGCTATCACCAAAAGCAATCACGCTATCAGGCGAAGTAATTCTTGTAGTTACAATTTTATTTGTGACAAAATTATTGGCAATGCTCAAATTATTTGCACTTATATTACCTGCTGATAAAATATCCCCGCTTACCTTTACATTTCCCTGAACACTTAATTTTTCGGTAGGATTTTTATCACCAATTCCCACTCTTGTATTATTATCTGCACTCATCACCACATTATAAGTTGCCAAAGGGTCACTCTGGATGGAGAGTTCTTTTACCCTGCTGGCAATATCACTTTCGGTGCTGCCGCTGTCGCTCCCAAGAGCAAGGTTGTGGTTTACATTTAATTGTTTTACTGCTACAAGAGTATCGCTGCTTACTGAGTTTGTTGCGGTAAACTGATTGGTTACGGTCATAGTATCTATTTGCATATTAGTGGCTGTCATCATTTTTTCCATATAAACCGGCTCTCTGTAACGCACGGGGGAATCAAAACGGACATATTCACCCCAGTTTGCCGTTCTAATGGTATCGGCAGTAATGGTACGGGTTGAAAAATTATCACTGATGGTTAAGTTGCCTGTGCTGATAGCAGCCGCCTGAAAATTTCCCGTTGTAGTAAGATTTGTACTTCCTAAACTAAGCGTGCCGCTGGTAGCGGTTATCTGGTCAATACCGCCATCAATGATGATGCTTTGGCTAGTGGGTGGTGTTCCGCCATTGTTATTATTTCCACTTGTTGCTCCGGTTACTTTAATGCTTCCGCTAACCTCGAGAGGAAAGGAAGGGTTTGCAGTTCCTATTCCTACATTGCCTCCACTGTAAGAAATATTTCCGTTCCCTGATGAATCATTTTGCCATTGGCTTGGCTGCATTGCTGAAACCTGATTTTGAATTCCGGTAATTGAGGATTGATGATTGGTAAGAATGGAATCATGATTGTTTATTGCCAATTGCACATTGCCTATTGAATTTTGCTGATTGCCTACTTCGGTTTGCAAATTGCTTATTGCCAATTGCTGGTTGCTTATTGAAGACTGAACATTGTTCATTTTGTTTTCCAAAGTATCTACATCGGTTTGCATATTGCCTATTGCCAATTGCTGATTATTTATACTTGTTTGCATGGTTGTAATATTCGAAGCACTTATGGTTCCCGTAGTAGTCAGGTTCCCCGCTCCGAATGAAATACTACCGATGTTAGATGTGATGGAGTTTGATGTAATGGAAATTAACCCTGCTTTAAAAATTCCTGTTGTAACAGTTACATTTTTATTGAAGGTGGCATTACCTACAACTGAAAGGGTGGTTCCTACAGTGAGGGCATCTTTTACTACTGCCTGCCATGTGTTCAGGATGCTGTCTATGGTGGCGTGTTTCGTAACTTTCAGGTTGCCGTACAAATCAAAACCGGTGGTGGTAAAACTGCTTCGCAGCGTGTTGTTTATTTTAATATTAAGAGGGAAATTGTTGAGTGTTCCTAAAAATTCTCCGGTGGTTAGGGTGTTTCCTCCTGAAGCAAATTTCTGTCCCGCCTGAGCGTAAACTTCAGTATTAAAACATGCCGGAACGGCCATGGCCAAAGTAAGGAAAGTTGCAAAAAACAGCAGAGGGAGACCCCCCCCCCTTTTTATTGATTTTACTGCGTACTACGAAGCTAATTGGAATGAGCGTAGACGTAAGAGTGGTTTTGTTTGTTTTGTGCATGCGGAAAATGATTTTAATTAAATTCTTTCAAAAGTGGAGGTAAAGCAAATTAAGGAAAAATTTATTTGGATTGCAAATTTATTTTGAACAATCAAAATGGATCGCAGGTGACGCTGACCTGCCTGCGCGAAGCCGCTTCGGCATAGGCAGGTTGTTATGGTTTAATATGCTTTTTTTGTTTGCATTCAGAGTGAAATTACAGAGTACTACATAGTTCGGGCGACATTTATTCATTGGTGAAACTTGTCGGCCATGTATTGAACGTAGTAGTAAATTTTCTTTGTTTATCATAATCATCTGCGTTATCAGCGTTCAAATGGGGTTCTCATAAAAAAATATTCACCACAGAAATGGAGAACACGAAGAAGCACAGAAAAATTAATCTTTGTGGATCCTGCCTGCCGCCAGGAAGGCTTTGTGCACTCTGTGGTAATAACTTTTAAAAATTCATTCAGTGGTAAGGCGGGAGGGTTCCTTCAGGGTTAGAAGATGTGGGAGGCAAAAATCATATTCTTTCTCCTGATGATTAGAGCAAACAACCACCAGCCGTTCCCCGGAATATTCAGTCATTAATTTCCGGTACCATTCTATTCCGTTTTTATCCAAATGGCTTGCAGGTTCATCCAGGAGTAAAATTGCAGTATTGCTTAAAATTGCCAAACCAAGTCTTACCCGTTGCTTCATTCCTGAAGAGAAATATTTTATTTGTTTTCCCTTTGCGCTTTCCAGTTCAAGGGTTTCAATTATCTGTTTTTGGCTCATTCCTTTTACAGGGCTCTTAAAACAGAAATGAAATTTCACCAGCTCATTCAAAGTCATTTCCTCCGGAAAATCAAGGTAGGGTGCTGCGAGAGAAAGATGAGAAAATATTTTTTCGGGCTCTAAGGATGGAAGGGCTGAATTTTGATTTTCATTTTTTTTTGTGCTTATATCACTCCTGTTTACACCGGGAAAAAGGAAATACTCAAGAGATCCTTCTGAAGGTGAAACAGCACCTGCAATTATTTGTAATAACGTTCATTTGCCCGATCCATTGGCTCCCAATATGGCATAAGAACTCTTTGATTGAAATTCAGCGTTTATTCCCCTGAATATCCAATCAGCATTAAATCGTTTTCCAATATTTTCTAATTTAATTTTCAACCTTGCATGGTTAAATTAATTTTGAGTTGCTGAGGCGTTTTTAATACCTTTTCTCATTATTAATAGTCCAAAAACCAATTCAATAAAAATTCTTCACAATAATTCTTATTTCGGCAACTTTCCATCACCAATTTTATTTTTTTTACTCACTTTTTTTATACGACAAACAGCCTGTGGCTGTTTGAGCGAGCCCCCGTAATGGTAAGCAAAAAATCGTCCCGAATAATCGGGATGATGAACCCTGCGATGGCTGTTGTCGCACATCCAACGGCCTACTGGGCCACAGCCATCACATCAACACACAATGCTGCCGCACCAGATTTTTCAAAGAGCCCCCCGCAATTTGAGATGTAGATTGTTTTCTCTTTTTACAGAATTTTTAAAAACCATGAATAAAAATGAAAGTCGTTTATTGGACAAAATTATGTTGAGAATTGGTATAACGCCACTAAAACACGAAAACTCTAAATCCCTCGAAATTTATTGCGGAATATGGTGGCATTTTTTATAGCGAAGAAATCCCTCTTATAATTCCGTTCACCGATTCGCGGCAAAATTTGATGATTTGTTCCTTTTCTTTGGAGGCGGGGGCCTCCTGCTCTACAATTGCAAGTGCATTTGAAACATTATATCCTCTTACATATATCGTCCGGTAAATATCTTCAATCTGTAGAATTATTTCATTGCTGAAACCCCGCCTGCGCAAACCCACCGAATTAATTCCGATATAAGAAAGGGGCTCCCGTGCCGCTTTCACAAAAGGCGGAACATTTTTTCGAACCAGTGAGCCTCCGGTAATAAAACTGTGCGCCCCGATTTTTACAAATTGCTGAACCGCGGCCATTCCCTCAAGGATTGAATATTCTTCAATGGTAATATGGCCCGCAAGGTTTACGCTGTTTGCAATAATGCAATTGTTCCCAATCAGGCAATCGTGTGCCACATGCACATAGGCCATAAGCAAACAATTACTTCCCACAACCGTTTTCATGCGGTCTTTGGTGCCTCTGTTAATGGTTACAAATTCACGAATGGTAGTATTATCTCCAATTTCTGCTGTTGAATTTTCTCCTTCAAATTTCAAATCCTGGGGGATGGCAGAAATAACCGCTCCCGGAAAAATGCGGCAGTTTTTTCCAATCCTGGCACCGGGCATTATTACGGCATTGGATCCAATCCATGTTCCCTCGCCTATTTCAACATTATTGTGAATGGTAACAAATGGGTCAACGTTAACTCCCTTTTCAACTTTTGCTTCGGGGTGAATGTAAGTTTGGGGAGTGGATTTCATATAAAATAAATGGAAGTTTTTTTTGAAGAAATCCGGATTAAAAAAAATTTCTTTTTTGTGCGTTTATTGTTTACCCGACTCCCTGATTTGGAATTTCCCGGAACCTTTAAACTTTTACCGGAGCCGGATCGTTCTTTACCTTAACAATCTGCGCCATCATTTCCCCTTCTGCCACAGCCTTATCCCTAACGTATGCAATGCCTTTCATGTAGCAAATTCCCCTGCGAATGGGGGAAATCAAATCGAGCTTAAAAATTACTGTATCCCCCGGAACAACTTTTTGCTTAAACTTTACCTGATCAATTTTCATAAAATAGGTAAGGTAGTTATGCGGGTCGGGCACGGAGCTAAGAGC
>JAHEZO010000030.1 GCA_023250995.1 Flavobacteriales bacterium
ACCATCATGAACAGAAGCCCTTACGCTGATTCCTGAACTGGCCATTGGGTTTCCCGCAGCATCGCGAACAATGGATTGGTACTTGAAGGATTGAGGGGACTGTGCATTTACAAGGCCAAATTGCAAACTGCATAAAGCTGAAATTGCCCACAATAGTAAAAATTTTGTTTTCATAGGAGGGGGTTAAAAAAAAGGATTAGATGACAGGGATTTTATTTAAAATTCATTTCATTCTATTCATAGGGGCATTTTTTTGGCTTCGAGTTCGCTGAATTTTTCTCCATTGCTTTCTACTATAGCTGCGGCATCCGAATTGACTCTCTCAAAAACACTTCATAAAACTTTTATAAAATGGAATTTAAACAGCATCTGAATAAAGAAAAAAAATTATTCTTCTTTTATAATTTTATAAGAATTATGAAAATTACTTTCGCTGTTTGTTAAATTCAATAAGTAGACACCGTTGGAAAATTTAGTTAAAGAAATTTTTATTTGTTTTTGATTGAATTGTGTCTTATCAAAAAAAACCAATTGCCCTTTCATATCAAAAATTTCAACAAAGTAGTTTCCAGGGTGTCCAGAAAAATCCAGAAAGATGTTTTCGGCAGAGGGGTTGGGGTAAACAGAAATTTTTCCATTTGAAAAAGAGTTAACATTAATAATTATTGAGGTGTCGGGCTGATGAAATCCCTGGGTAAAAAAATTATTTGAAGAGGAATATGTTTCAGTCATAACTTCACCGATCGTCCAGGCCATGGAGCCGGAAGAGGAGGACGAAAAGGCCCCGGCAGATCCTAAAATTTCAGGTCCGAATGATTGGGCAAAAGATGAGAAAAAAAGAAATTGTGAAATCAGGAAGGGGTAAATTTTTTTCATCGATTTTGATTTGGTGATTTGCGAATATAAAAAAAATCCGGATAATTTTGGAAATTACTTATAGTAGTTATCCCCTAAAAAACCTATTGATTCGAATATTTTTTATTCGTTTTCAACCATAAATTTTTTGGCAGGCAAGTCCTCTATCTTCAGAAAATATATCCCTTTGGTCATCCTTTCAACCGGAATTTCAAACTGATTTGTACCGGAAATAAAATTCATGATTTTTGAAAAAACTATTTTTCCCTCCAGAGAATAAATAAATACAGAGCAATTTTTTCTCTCCCGGAGAGAAAACAATGCATTGCATTTGCCAGAGGAGGAAACAGGGTTTGGATAAATGGATATAATTTCTTCTTTGTTCCCTTCTGAATCTTCTGATATTTCCGTTTTATTGTTAACTCCTATTTCGCGCTTAAACATTCCCCTCCCGTGGGTTCCAACCAAAAGAGTGGCATCGGTGGCACGATATGCAAGTGCGTTAACTACAGCGTTTTTAATTGTGTTTTTTCCATCCTGACTCCAAAGTGTTGAAGAGCCGTTTAAAACAGTAGTTTTATAAAGGCCTGCGGAAGTTCCCACGTAAAAATTCTTTTCCAAAAGATTGTTATCAATTACACAGGAGCGGATAGAAAGGTCTTTCAGATTTCCTTCCACTTCGGTCCATGTTGGGAAACCGGACAAGGCATTGGTGGAATAATATATACTCGAAACGTTGTAATTTCCGAAAGTTACCATCACGTTGTTTGCATTAAACGGATCTACCGAAATTGAAGTGGTAAAATAACTATTCATATTTTCAAGCATGTTGTTATAATAAATTCTTTTGGGGACCGGCAAGCTGGTTCCAAAATTATCGAGGCGCCAAAGGACTCCGTTTGTGGTGCCAACAAAAAGGGCAGTATTATCGCTGCTGGATGCCATGCAGGAAACAACATCATTTTCATAAAGGCTTTTTGAAAAATTGAAATATTGAAGGTTTGATGACTGAACCAGTTTGGTCCATCCCTGGGAAGGAGCTCCCGGGGTTGCACCCACAACGGTAGAAGGATCGTCAGCGCGATAAATATCATTTCCATTGGAATAAAAAATTCTTCCTGAGCCAGGGTCCATATAAAAATCAAAATACCAAAAGGCTTTTGAAATAGCCGGGTTGGTTACATCCACAGGTTCAATTAACACCCCGTCACGAACCAGCCGTCCTGTTTGGGTGCTGGAATATTTATTGCCATTAAATAATGCGCAGGCAAAACCATCGGCTCCCCAGGCCTGCTGGTGATTTCCATTCCCTGTTGGCTCACTGATATACCAGGTTCCTTTATCCTGCATTCCGCCAATGTACTGGGGATATAAATTGTTTTTATTCGGATTAATTCCAACATTGAAGAATTGAGTGGAAACATATCCTTTGTTCATTGTAAACCAACTGGGCAGATTACTGCATTGTGGATTGTAACAACTAGCATCCCCCCAAGCAATTCCCTGGTCGCAGCCAAAGGCGAGAATGTTGGTGCCGGGAATAAAAGTCAAGGTATGGAAATCGGTAAATTCACCAATGGCATTTCCATAATTGGTAATTTTTGCGGTGTTGGTTGACCAAACACTGTATTCCATAAAACGGTAAAGGTTTGTGGTGCCTATAAAAACTATGTTTTCGGCATCGGGTTTAACGGTAAGGCATAAATTATATCCTCCCTGACTATTGCTGGTTATCGGGTTAAAAAGATTTTGCTGGTATCCGGTAAAAGAGTTTATTGATTTGGTAAATTTCCAAAGAACCGCCTTTGTGTTTTTCGAGGCAGTATCAGCATATAAGGCCCAAATGATATTTTCATTGCTCGGGGCAATGGCCAGGGCAATGCTTCCGTAAACACCCGAGGCAGGCCAACCTGAAATGGTGTTCACAGAAGCACCTACAATTTTTGTGAAGGTATTTATTTTGCCGGTAGGGGAAGTCCAAATACCATCATAGGTAGTTGATGCAGTATTATGCATACTGCTGAAAGAAGCATAAACCCTCCCGTTGCTTGACACGGCAACATCTGTGGGGCAAGCCTCAGCTTTCCCATTCCCTAAAACAACCGCCCAGGTTAAATCCAAACTTCCGGGGGCTGTTGGTGTTCCTTTTATTATTGCACTTGAAACGGCAAGATAAACACTTCCGGATGCCGGGTCCACCACTGCTTTACGGATATAATCGGAGGATAAATCAAAAACATAATTGTCGTTAAACAAAGGGTCAACAATTTGTTTCCAGTTAATCCCGTTGTCCGATGATCTCCAAAGCCCCCTTCCGGGGATTCCCAAGTTGCGGTTAGTTTTATTGTTTGTGCTGCCAAAATCTTCCCCGGTTCCCATGTACCAGACATTATTATTTACCACAATTTTTCCGTTTAAAGAAGAGCTTCCAGACCTTGGGTCCTGGGCGAGACAGGTTGCTCTTGCAGTACTAAAAACAGATTGCCAGTTTTGTCCTCCATCCGGACTTCGGAACAAATCTCCGGATACTCCTCCTGCAATGGCAATGTTGAAATTTCGTTTATCATAGGCAATGGCCCTGGTTCGCCCTCCAATATTATTGGGGCCGATAAATGTATAGCCCCAGGCAACCGCAGATTTTTCATCCGGAAAATTATTTTTCTCAACCGATTGAATAAAGGCCATTTCCTTTTGTCGGGCATCTGAGGGAATCTTTCCGGTTTTTGGGTCCTGGAGCATTTCCATTTCCCCCTGAATAATTTTTTCGGAAAAAGCGGCCTCTTCCTCCTCTGGATTTTCAATTCCTTCCTCGGAATCAATCAAAACAGATTTGGAATTAATTGAAAAAGTAAAAATTGCTAAAAGAGTTGAAACAACAATAAAAACAGGGAGAAAAAATTTTGTTTTCATAAACAATTAAAGGTTGAAAAAAGAATCAATTAAAAATTTGAGGCGGCAAAGATACATAGTTTATGAATATGTTTCATTAAAAATCAGGAAGATGTAATACTTTTTCTTATTGTTAATTAGTCCAAAAATTAATTCAAGTAAAAATCCTCACAATAATCTTTTTTTCGAGGACTTTTCATCATCAGGTTTTGTTTTTTTCTCACTTTTTTTATAAAAAGTAAGCAAAAAATCGAAAAATCTGATGAACCCTGCGATGGCTGTCGTCACACATCCAACGGCCTGCAGGGCCACAGCCATCACATCAACCTCCAATGCTTCCGCACCAGATTTTTCAAAGAGCCCCCCGCAATTTTAGATATAGACCGAATTCCCTTTAAAAGATTTTTTTTAAAATATTATGCTTAAAAATCAAAGTCTTTTATTGGACCAAATTACATTGGGTAATGGTATAATTGAAAACTTCCACAACTAATTGGAGTTATTCAAGTTTTGCTTCAATTTTTAAATCTTTGGCTTGAAGTAACTCCGACAAAGCTTTTTCAAGTTTATCAATCCTGTTATTTAGCTTTTCAATAACTATCTGTTGTTCCTGTACGGCCTTAACGAGAGGAACAGTAAAATTATCATACCTTAATCCGAATAATCCTCCATTTGCTGCCTGAGTATTATCCACCCCACTGAAATCATACCCCGTTTCTTTGGCCGCCAATTCAACCTGTTGTTCAGGTAACCCACTAAACCGGATTTTCTCCATGAAGGTATTCATCTTTCCGCCTTGAGCTTTTTCCTATTGTTTATTTCAACACCCCCAACTTCCGGCCAACCTTTTCAAATGCGGTTAGCGCTTTTTTGAGATGGTGAATTTCATGTGCTGCAGAAATCTGAACTCTAATTCTGGCTTGTCCTTTGGCCACCACAGGAAAGAAAAATCCGATAACGTAAATTCCTTCTTTTAAAAGGGATTCGGCAAATTGCTGTGCAAGTTTGGCATCATAAAGCATTATTGGAATAATGGGTGAATCCCCCTCCTTAATATCAAAACCCAGTTTAATAATTTCCGATTTAAAAAATTTAGTATTTGCCTCAAGCCTGTCGCGAAGGGAGGTGGTTGAGCTCAACATATCAAAAACCTGAATTGCGGCACCTACAATTGCAGGAGAAAGAGAATTTGAAAACAAATAAGGGCGTGAACGTTGGCGGAGCAATTCAATAATTTCTTTTTTCCCTGAGGTGAAACCACCCATTGCTCCTCCCAGTGCTTTTCCAAGGGTGCTGGTAATAATATCTACTCTGCCCATTACATCGCAGTGTTCAGGAGTACCCCTACCGGTTTTCCCAATAAATCCCGAAGCATGGCTATCGTCCACCATCACCAGTGCGTTGTATTTATCTGCCAGGTTGCAAATCTTATCCAATTTGGCAATATCACCATCCATTGAAAAAACGCCATCAGTAATTATTATTCTGAATCTTAGGATTTGAGACTGTTTTAATTGCTCCTCCAAATCTTCCATATTACTGTGCTTAAAGCGATAACGCACAGACTTGCAAAGGCGCACACCGTCAATAATTGAGGCATGGTTAAGCTCATCGGAAATAAGTGCATCCTGCTCACCAAACAGGGGCTCGAAAACTCCGCCATTTGCATCAAAGCAGGCCGCGTAAAGAATTGTGTCCTCTGTACCAAGAAAAGAGGAAATTTTATTCTCCAGATTTTTGTGAATGTCCTGTGTGCCACAAATAAATCGCACAGATGACATTCCGTACCCATGGGTATCAAGAGCTTTTTTTGCAGCTTCGATAACTTTGGGATGAGAGGAAAGCCCGAGATAATTATTTGCACAAAGCACCACCGGAGTTTCCCCGCTCTGAACTTTTATCTCGGCACCCAAAGGGGTAGTAATAATTCTTTCTTTTTTATACAAGCCTGATTCTTTTATTGAATCAAGCTCTTTTTGTAAATAATTTTTATAGGTTCCGTACATAAATAATTTTTTATCAAATTCCCAAACTTAACCAATTATATTTTTAAAACAAAAGGTTAAAAAAACCTTTTGAAACCAGATAAATTTCAGATAAGAAATATTTATAAACAAAAGTAAAACATTTTCAGAGGGCGCACAAATGGATTTATTTTACATATTTACGCCAAAGGATAAAAAGCCTCCTCCAGATGATGGATTTCGAAATTATTTTTCCCGAGGATTACAGAAACCACATCAAACCTCGACTCAAGTTCGATGTTTTTGGATGTAAGATATGCATTCGCAGTTTTAATAATTTGCCTTTGCTTTTTTCTGGTTACAAAAGTTTCGGGCTCCCCAAAAACATTACTTTCCCTTGTTTTAACTTCAACAAAAACTATTTTATTATCCTTTTTGGCAATAATATCAATTTCTCCTTTGCCGTAATGCCAGTTTTGGCAAAGAACAATAAATCCTTTTTCGGACAGAAATTTAGCGGCCATCTCTTCCCCTTGTTTTCCGGTTTCATTGTGTTTAGCCATGGGTGGGGGAATGGGTAATAAGGTATGGGGTATAGGGTATGGGGTATAGGGTATGGGGTATAGGGTATAGGGTATTGGGTATTGGGTATTTTGAAAAAAATAATTGCAATAATAGTTACACTAATTTATTTAATGAAATGAATGTTTTATTGTTTTTAAGTTTGCAGTTTGGGTTTTTCAATAGTATTTGAGCAAAATAAATTTCATTCAAAACAAAACAAAAAATTGAAGATGCTTGCACTTTTTCGCCCTTTTTTTTACGGTATGAATAAAAAAACAGGGATTATTTGTTTCTATATATTTAATATTATTTTCATTTTTTTTCCTAATGTATATTTATTTTCTCAGGATTCAGCCAAAGTCCTTTATCCACTTACAATAAATTTATTTGAGAAAAACTATGACCAGGGAAGTTACTCTCCCATTGATACCTCCCTTGAAAGGTATCAATACTTTCTGCCGGGTTTTTTTTCAAATTTCAAAACACTGGGTAATAACGGCTCTCCGGGCCAAAGTTTAATTTACGCCCATCCGCAAAAAACGGGATATGAAACCGGAATTAATTTTTTGGATGCGTATGCATCGGATAAAGATAAAATTCTATACTATAAAACCAGAAGACCCTATTCCAAAATATTTTTTCTTATGGGTTCGAAAGAGGAGCAGTTGCTAAATATAATTCATACCCAGAATATTGGTTCGGTATTTAATTTCGGGTTTAATTACACCAATATTACATCAACCGGGTTTTACCAAAAACAAAAAACCAAAATAAATGATTTGAATTTTCATTCCCATTTTGAATCGAAAAATAAATTTTATGGAATCTTTTCAAATTTTGTTTTTGATAAAATGACCGTTGAAGAAAATGGTGGTTTGTTATCGGATATATATTTTGAGGAAAATCTTGTGCCGCAGAAAGATGCCATCCCGGTTAGTTTGCAGGGCTCTACAAATCAGTTTAAAAAAAAATCATGGTATTTTAAGCCGTATCTAAATTTGGGAAGATTGGAAAATGTTTTTGATTCAAAAGATTCTGTATCCCGCAAAACAGTCCTTCCACTTTTCAGGCTGGCACATACCTTTTCTTTCGAAAAAAAAATATTTTCACTTAAGGATAATTCACCCGATTCCATGCAATATCTTCCACTATTTAACTTTCAAAAAGCAATAGGTCCAGCCGGACTTTTAAAAGATTCCATCAATATTAAAAATTATGAAAATACAATTAGTTTCAGTACCATAGATTTCATTTCACCCGAGGGAAAGCAAACCGGATTTAAGAATTTTTTTTCTTGTGTTTTTTTAAAACATCAGAACATCCAGCGGTTAACACACAATGATAATTTTGATACCACTTTTCAAAATCTGATGGCAGGTGCGGACATGAACTTTCGTTTTTTAAAAATATTCAGGGCCGGAGGAAATGCCCTTCAGGTCCTTGATGGTTTTAACAAAGCAGATAATTATTTTGAAGGATACATTGAGTTAACTCCAAATTTCAAAAAAAAGGATTTGCCCTCCGAAGTCCCGAAAACCTCTGGCTATTGGCTCCGCATAGAATCTTTTCATCAAATAAAGCACCCGGATTGGATTTACACCCATTATTATTCGGATCAGTTGCAATGGCAAAAGGATTTTTTAAACTCCACCTGCAGCGGACAGAAAATTTCTTATGTCAATGAAAAATGGAACATCACCGCAGGTTTATCCCAGGAATTTGTTAAAAACCCCATGTTTTTTGCTTATGGTAATATATATACTCAGGATACAATTTTTGTGGCAAACAGGATTATTCCGCAGCAACGAAAAGGGCGCATGACCATAACTCAGGCCTACATAGAAAAGAAGTTAAGAATTTGGAAATTTCATTTAAACTCCAAAATTTACTATCAGGAAACAAGCAATGAAGTGTTGTTGCCATTTCCCGAGGTCATAACCTATAATTCTTTTTATTTCGAAAGCAGGATGCTTCGCAAATCCATTTATGGCCAAATTGGGGTTGATTTATTTTATCA
This sequence comes from Flavobacteriales bacterium, assembly GCA_023250995.1. Classification (GTDB taxonomy): domain Bacteria; phylum Bacteroidota; class Bacteroidia; order Flavobacteriales_H; family JAHEZO01; genus JAHEZO01. The sequence goes on from JAHEZO010000030.1 coordinate 8,290, forward strand.
TTCGGCCTATTATTCACAGGGTTATTCTCCTTACCTTAAGCAGTTTTATTTACAAAATGAAAAGGAAGTTGGCAACTATCCGTATGTTGATTTTTTTATAAATTTTAAAATAAAAACAGTGAGGGCTTTTTTTAAAATAACCCATGTAAATTCGGGTTTTTCAGGAAACAACTATTACCTGGTTCCACATTATCCGCAGCCCGACAGGGCATTTCATTTTGGGATCGACTGGCGTTTTCTGGACTGATTTTTACAGCGAAAACCAATAAACAAACTTCAGTACCAAAGCCCTGTTTTTCTTTCCAAGCATTGAATCATAATTATCTGAATAAACCAGAAAAAAATCGCTCATGGGTTTAAAACGCCACTGAAAGCGTCCGTTTAAATTCAGGTTATCGGCCTGGGTATTATATTGAAGAAAAGTGGTGAGAAATAAACTTTTCGAAAAAGAAACTTCAACCGAAGGGCCCACCAAAATAAGGGTTGCATTGCTGTAGGGATAGGGAAGATGAATATCATCAATGCTATAACTAAGCCCTAATATTCCCCATGGTTGTAACCTTAAGAAAATATCTCCATCGCAGGCAGAAAAATATCCGTTGTAGAATTCCCCGTACCTTGCAGAAACCCTTGTGTTCAGTTTTTTTCTTTGGTTTGATTGAAAATTCAGCTTCATCATGTTATAGTGGTAATGGCCTGCCTCAAGCGGGTTTCCTCCGGTTTGCAAAATATCGGTGGGGAAAAAAAGTTTAGTGAAATGCTTATGAATTTCAAATGATAATTCACCGGAGTTAATAAACTTAAAAAGATAACTTGCCGTGGAAATGCTTTCGGTGGAATGAAAAGCAGAATCAAGATAAATGCTTGAATACAGAGCAGGTCCGTGGTAGTTGATATAACGGGAGGATGGATAAAATTTATAAGAAATTTCGGGTTCGAGGCGCCAATAAGATAAATGGACTATTTTTCCTGAGGATGAATTATAGTTTTCAATATGGGGAACATAGCCCACCTCAGCAAGGTAGTTTTTTCCCACATACTCATGATTCCATTCTGCAAAAATCCTTCTTGTTGAAAAAAGTAAAAATGAAGCATGTGAATAATTATCATTTAACATAAAGGGGTTTCCTTTTTTTAAGTTTCCCCCCGTTCCTCCGGAGTTACCATTCATTCCGGGACTAAACGACTGATGGTAAAAAAACTTTCCGAACCATTTATTATCTGCCGATGCAAGGTTATAATCGATTCCGGCCACCCGGTTAAATTCATTTGCCATCATATCTTCATTGCGAAAGCCCTGGCGGTTTACAAATATTCCGGCAATGTTTGATCTCGAAAAAACTTTTCTTTGAAATGCAATCACTGCATAATTCTGGGCTTCCTGCCCAAGGTAAGAATCTCTTTCTGTTTGCATATCCATTGCTCCAATACGCCAGTTTTCATCCAATTTTCCACTCAGGCGGGCTCCTGCAATTATTGGCACTTTATAATTTGTTCCATTTTTTTCGAACAAACCTATTCTCCTGGAGAAAAAGGGCCTTATCTGCCTGAAACCAAATTGCGAAAACAAATCACTGTTTTCGATAAAAAATTGTCTTTTCTCAGGAAAAAACAAACTGAAACGAGTAAGATTAGTTACCTGCCGGTCTACCTCCACCTGCGAAAAATCAGGGTTAATTGTTAAATCGAGATTCAGCGCGGAGGTAACGGCAATTTTTGCATCCATTCCTGCATTTGGTTTATATCTTTTTAGCGAATCATTGATAAAATCTTCGTTCACCGAACCAATGGCGTAGGGGATGAGGGAAATATTTTTTCCTGATTTTTTTGGGCTGGCATCCCAAATCAAAATTCCGGCATAGGCTAGAGAACCAATATTAAAGTTTCTTGGAACCGGTGACCAGGAAGAATTTTCGTTTAGTTTTAATTCATTTCTCGAAAAATTTATTCCCCAGGTTGCCATCCCTTCATTAAAACGGATTGATTTAAAAGGGATGGCCATTTCCAAAATCCATCTATCCTCATATCTTTTTACCTCTGAAAACCAGCGGTTGTCCCAATTGGTTGTTACACCCATTGAACCTCCGTTTTCCAACACGCCCTCCCTTTGCACTCCGAGGGGGTTCACTCCAAAACAAAACCCATTTGATTTATCGTTGAATGGATCAATGTAAACGGCAAAAGCATCACTTACAGGGTAAGAAAAATCCCTTTTAAGCGACTGGATTACATAGTCCCCTTTAATACTATCGTAACATATTGCAGCCACGTAAAAAAACTCTTCATCATAGGTTACAAAGGCCTCTGTTTTTGTTAGCGAGTAAGAGGTGTCGGCCGGAAAATTCTGATAAAAATCCCTGGCGGCTTCCGCTTTTTGCCAGTCGGGCTCATTTAATTCACCGTCAATTTTTATTTTGGATGAAGCTTTATAAATGTGGAGTGCGGGTTGTATTTTACCTCCGGTAACTCCTTCGGGTATTTTTGATTTTTGCAAATTGAAAACCCCTCGGGGAATTTCTCCGGCAAAGGTAAGTTTGGAGGCAAAAAGAGAAAGCGGAATTATAAGGAGTATTGCAAAATGAATTAATTTTTTCACAAAATAATTGCTCACAATTTCTGCCTTTGATTTTCCAACGGCCTTGGATAATTCGGTAAAGTCAGCCTCACGGACTCTTTTTACCGATTTAAATTCCTGCAAAAGTTTTTTCAAGGTTGATTCACCGATTCCTTTAATTCCATCCAGTTCTGATTTCACGGTGAGCTTTTCCTGTTTTTTGCGGTGATGGGTAATTCCAAAACGATGTGCTTCATTGCGCAAATTCTGGATTAACCTCAATGATTCTGATTTTTTATCAATATAAAGCGGGAGTGAATCTCCGGGGAAATAAATTTCCTCCAGCTTTTTTGCAATACCTATTACTGGAATTTTTCCTTTTAAATTTAATTTTTCAAGGGCTGTTATTGCCGAACTCAATTGTCCTTTTCCTCCGTCCACAATTATTAATTGAGGCAGGCTTTGTAGTTCTTCGGTCATCCGTTTGTATCTTCTGAAAATCACCTCTTCCATAGAAGCAAAATCGTTTGGGCCTGTAACCGTTTGAATATTGAAATGGCGATAATCTTTTTTGGAAGGTTTCCCCTTTTTAAAAACCACACAGGCAGCCACCGCAGCCTCTCCCTGAAAATTAGAGTTGTCGAAACATTCAATATGTGTTGGAAATTCTTTTAAATGCAGGTCGGTTTGAAGTTGAAGTAAAATCCTTTTGCTGTGCCGTTCAGGATCGGTTTTTTCTTCCTGCCTTTGCCTATCCATCAAATAATATTTTAAATTTCTTTCAGATAGCTCGAGAAGTTTTTTCTTATCCCCAATTTTCGGAACAACAAATTCTACATTCGGAAATTCAAAATTGATTGGAAAGGGGATGATTATTTCGTTGGAATCACTTCCGAACCGGGTGCGTAATTCGGCAATTCCTATCTGCAAAAGCTCTTCAACAGGTACATCCAATTTCTTTTTTAATTCGATGGTATGAGCCTGAATTATTGCTCCGTTAAGAACCTTCATAAAATTTACATATCCGTTTTTTTCATCTGTTAAAATTGTAAAAACATCCACATTATGAATTACCGGGCTTACCACGGTTGATTTACTTTGATAGTTTTCAAGTGATTCAATTTTCTCCTTTATCCCCTGCGCTTTTTCAAACTCAAAATTTGCCGAATGATTATTCATTAATTCTTTTAAGTGCTGAGTTACCGATGAAATGTTTCCCTTTAAAATATTTTTAATTTCAGAAATATTCTGGTTGTAATCAGACTCAGATTGGTGGGCTTCGCAGGGCCCCTTGCAGTTCCCAATATGAAATTCAAGGCAAATCCTGAATTTACTTCCCTTGATATTTTCTTCGGTAAGATTCAGGTTGCAATTGCGAAGTTTGTAAAGATGATGAATCAGTTCCATCATGGTATGCATCATTTTGCCTGAAGGGTAGGGCCCAAAATATTGCGAACCGTCTTTAATCAGTTTCCGGGTGATAAAAACTCGGGGGAACCGTTCTTTTTTTATGCATATCCATGGGTAGGTTTTATCATCTTTGAGCATTACATTAAAAGGGGGCTGATGTTTTTTTATGAGAGAATTTTCAAGAAGTAAAGCATCAAATTCGGTTTCTACCAGAATGATTTTAATATCATAAATCCTTTTTACGAGTACCGCCACTTTTCCGAATTCTATATTGGAATTGAAGTAGGAGCGAACCCGGTTTCTTAAAGATTTGGCTTTTCCAACATATAAAAGCTTTTCATCTTTATCATAAAACTGATATACCCCCGGGTTTTCGGGGAGAGAGGAAAGGATGTCGGAGATATGGGGTGATACAGGTTGCAAGGCCGCAAAAGTAGGAAGAATAGGGTGGGTGCGGAAAAGTCATTCAATCAACATTTTTTCGGTAATTTTTTTCTCCAGAATTTCGGAACCACCACCGGCTTCTTTTGCTTTGTTCCAGTATTTCAAAGCCCCTTCCTTGTCGTTTAATTTAAACAGGATGTCGGCAAGGTGCTCCAGAATGGTTCCGTTATTTTCAGCTCCTGCAGCAATTGCTTTTTCAATCCATTTTCTGGCCTCTTCATATTTTTCCTGCTGATACAATATCCATCCATAAGTATCGAGAAAAGAGGGAGAGTTTGGTTCAAGATCGTTGGATCGCTTCGACATTTTTTCTGCTCTTTCCAGATTTTCTTTTCTTAGTGAAAGATAATAGCTGAAGTTGTTCAGCACATAAATATTATCGGGATTAATACGTATTGCTTTTTCGTAAGAGGAATCAGAATTCGGATAATCTTTTATTGAATTATATGCATCGCCAAGGGTTGAAAAAAACTGTTCCAGCAATGGGTTGTTTTCAATGACTAAATCTTTTCCCTTTTCGAGTACAACGATTGCTTCTTCATATTGTTTTTTCTGGATTGCAGAAAATCCATAAAAAAAATAAAAGGAGGGTTGATTCGGGAAAAGTTCCATTGCTTCCTTGCTTTCCAAAAACATTGCTTCGTAATCTTTTAATTCAGATTCTAAAAGGACCAGCTGGTTCCAGATGGGGAATTTGCTTTTGTCTAATTTGTTGGCATTGCGGTATTGATCTCTTGCTTCGGAAAATTTCTTATCCCTGTAAAAAAAATCTCCGAAAATGGAAAAAGATTTTGCATCCTCCGGATGAGTCTCGGTTAATATTTTGCATAATAAAAGAGCTTGTTCCTGTAATTCGGGCTGCGCATTTCCAACCACATAATAGGAAAGAAGAATATTTACCTTGGCATCAATATTCAAATCGGGGTTTGAGAAAGAAATCCTCATTTCTTCAAATGCTTTTTCTTTTTCTCCCTTTTCCTTATAAAAGTTTGACAGGGATAAATGAACGTAAGGATTTTTGGGGTCGAGGGTTTTAAGTTCGTTAAAGGTTTCCATGGCCAATTCAGTTTTTCCTTGCGATTGGTACAACTCTGCAAGCATTCCGTAGTATTTGGCTTCTTTTGGAAATTCTTTAATTAATTTTTTTAATTCAATAATGGCATTTTCCTGATTTCCCATTCTTAACCAGATTTTTTCTTTCTGCAGGTTGATATCCTCTGATATCCCAATGTTTTTTTCAATTTCGTCATACACTGCAATGGCTTCTTTGTATTTGTTTTGATACAACAGTGCATTGGCCCATTCGTAATAATATTCAATTTTCCCCTTATAATCTTCGGTAAGTTGTTTGTAAACTCTGGCTGATTCACCAAAATAACCGTTTTTGGCATAAAGGGTGGCAAGCAACATCCGGTACCATTCATTTTGGCCGTCAATAGAAGTAGCCTCTTTTATGAGGTTAAGAGCAAGGGCATCTTTTTTTTCAAATTCATAAATGGTGGCAAGTTCGTACATGCTGGCTGCACTGCGGGAATCAATTTTCAGGCATTTTTGAAACTGAATTGCTGCTTTTTCAAAATTACCGGTTATTTTTTCGCGTACCCCGTCAACAAATTCTTCAGTAAATTCGATTTTTGCCTTTTCCGAAAGCTGGTTTTTTCCTTTTTCCCCTGAAATGTTTTTTGACGAATGGCATGAAAACATCAGAAAAATGAAGGTAACTGACGGCAGAGCTAAAAAACGGAAAATCGATGCTTGCAGGTTCATTTTTTTATTATGCAATAATCTCCAATACTTGAATCATCGGACGAAAGGCAAATTTCGGTAAAATTCCCAATCATTGAATTGTTTAACGAGGAATCGAAAATTTTAGCGTTGGTTTGAACAATAGAATTTTTAACGACAGAATTTTTAATGACGGTTTTTTCACCGATGCAAACAAAGGGCCCCACCTTTGAATTCTCCAGAATCACGTTGTCACCTATACAACAGGGGTGAATTATTTCGGAATTGATTTTTTTTGAAAGGGGAGAAACAAAAGAGGCATTTTTCCTGCCAATTAATATGCGCTGGTTTGTTTTAACTGTGGCATTTTTGTTCCCGCAATCCAGCCACTCATCTACCTTCCCCGGTGAAAATTCCACCCCTTTGTTTTTCATGTTTTCCAGGGCATCGGTTAGTTGATATTCTCCGTTTTTTGAAATATTATTATCAATTAGATACTGGAGTTCATTGCACAGGTTTTTGCCATCCCTGAAATAATATATCCCAATGATGGCAAGGTCAGAAACAAATTTTTTTGGTTTCTCCACAAAACCAATTATTAAATTTTTCTCGTTTACCATAACTACACCGAATTGAGAAGGATCCTCAATTTTCTGCACCCAGATAATACCATCTTTATCTTCTTCCATTTTAAAATCAGCGGTAAACAATGTATCGGCAAATGCAACAACCACCTTTCCCTTAAGAGAATTGCGGGCACACAAAACAGCATGGGCTGTACCCAGGGCCTCCTCCTGGTAATAAATAGTCCCTTTTGCACCCAAAGATTGGGCAATGTCTAACAATTTTTTTTCAGCCTCTTTCCCGAATTTCCCAATTACAAATGCAATTTCATCAATGGTTTCTGAACAAACTTTTGCAATATCGCTGGCAATCCATTCAACCATTGGCTTGCCTGCAATTGGAAGAAGCGGCTTGGGGGTTGTGAGAGTGTGCGGACGCATCCGCTTACCCATTCCGGCCATGGGGATGATAATTTTCATTTCATGATTTTTTTTTCAAAATTAAGGAATAATCCGAATTACTTTGATTAATGCAGGGGTTTTAAAGGTTGAAACTTTTTACCATAAAAGGCCTTATTAATTCCAGTTTGTCTCGGTTTTATTATTTAGAATTAATCTAAACAATGGGATATTTTTGTATTTTTGCTGATAGAAAAAACAAAATTATGATAAAAGTTAGTAATAAAGCAAAAGAACAGGTTCTCCACCTGATAGAAAAATCATCGTATACCCCGGAGCATTTTATTCGTGTTGGAGTTAAAGGCGGAGGATGTTCGGGGTTAATGTATAATCTTGATTTTGACAACAAAATTACGGAAGGGGATAAAGTTTTTGAGGATAACGGAGTTAAAATAGTAACCGATAAAAAAAGCTTTTTGTATTTGGTAGGAACTGAGTTGGATTTCAGCGGAGGATTAAACGGGAAAGGATTTGTGTTTATTAATCCAAATGCCAACCGTACCTGTGGTTGTGGCGAAAGCTTTTCAATTTAATGAATATAGGAATCAGAAAGAAATTACCGAAAAAAATTTGAATGATGGCAGGTCAGAATGACATATTGGGTGAAATAACACAAGTTGATTATAAATACGGTTTTGTTTCTGATATTGAATCTGAAAGGGCCCCCAAGGGCTTATCAGAAGAAACAATCCGGTTTATTTCAGCTAAAAAAAACGAACCGGAATGGATGCTTGAATTTCGCTTAAAATCATTTAGGCACTGGATAAATCTCAAAGAACCGAAATGGGCTCACATAAATTTTCCGGAAATTGATTTTCAGGATATGTATTACTATGCCGCCCCAAAACCTAAAAAAAACTTAAAAAGTTTGGATGAGGTTGATCCTGAGTTGTTGCGCACTTTCAAAAAGTTAGGAATTCCGTTGGAGGAGCAAAAAATTCTTTCGGGAGTTGCAGTGGATGTTGTGATGGACAGTGTTTCGGTAAAAACAACCTTTAAAAAAACACTTGCCGAAAAAGGAATAATATTTTGCTCAATGAGCGAAGCCATCAGGGAATTTCCTGATTTGGTAAAAAAACATATGGGTTCGGTGGTCCCTTACACAGATAATTATTATGCTTCATTAAATTCAGCCGTATTTACAGATGGGTCTTTCTGTTATATACCCAAAGGAGTAAGGTGCCCCATGGAACTTTCAACTTATTTCAGAATAAATGAGGCAAAAACAGGTCAGTTTGAAAGAACGCTTATAGTTGCCGAGGAGGGAAGTTTTGTAAGCTACTTAGAGGGATGTACCGCCCCGATGCGTGATGAAAACCAATTGCATGCCGCGGTGGTGGAACTGGTTGCCGAAAAGGATGCAGAAATAAAATACTCAACCGTTCAAAACTGGTATCCGGGCGACCGGGAGGGCAAAGGTGGAATTTACAACTTTGTTACCAAAAGGGGAATTTGCCTTGGAAATAATTCTAAAATATCGTGGACCCAGGTTGAAACCGGCTCAGCCATCACATGGAAATATCCAAGCTGTATTTTAAAAGGAGATTATTCGGTGGGTGAGTTTTATTCTGTGGCTGTAACAAACAATTATCAGCAGGCAGATACAGGAACAAAAATGATTCATATTGGCAAAAACACCCGCAGTACCATTATCTCAAAAGGAATTTCAGCCGGATTCAGCAATAACAGTTACCGTGGTTTGGTAAAAATTAATAAAAGTGCAAGTAATGCCCGAAACTTTTCCCAATGCGATTCATTGTTAATGGGTGATAAATGCGGAGCCCATACTTTTCCTTATATTGAAGTTCATAATAAATCAGCTAGGATGGAACATGAGGCCACTACATCAAAAATTGGGGAAGACCAGATTTTTTACTGTAACCAGAGGGGAATTGATACAGAAAAAGCCATTGGACTAATTGTGAATGGTTACTGCAAGGAAGTTTTTAAACAGCTTCCCATGGAATTTGCGGTTGAAGCCCAAAAGTTATTGGCTATTAGTCTGGAGGGAAGTGTGGGATGAGCAAAATCTTTTTTTTAATTTATGACCGGGGAAGGTCCTTTTAAAATAATATTTTGCATTTTTATAAAAACCAAAAACAACTTTCTTTTATGCAAAAACATCCTGTAGAAGAAATACTAAAAATGAGTAAAGTTGAGAGTATTAATGCAGTCAAAACCATTTGGGACAGCATCGAAGACGAATCCCAAAAATCAGAAATTTCGGATGAACTAAAATCGTTGTTAAATCACCGAATTAAGTCATACGAAAAAAATCCTGAAGCTGTTTTAAGTTGGAAAGTTGTAAAGGCAGAATTCCTTTCAATGAGGAAAAAATGAAAATAGAACTTACCTCAGAAGCGAGGGAAGACGTTTTACTCGCTGCATTATGGTATGGGATTTAGAGTGAAAGGTTGGATTTAGAGTTCATTTCCTCTGTTGAAAATGGATAAAATTTTATAAGCAATAATTATTTTGCACATCAGATTATTTATAAGGAAATCTGAATTCACAGAGTGAATAAATTTCCTTATGGTATTTTCTATTCCATCGAAAAGGATAAAATTATTGTTAAAGCCATTGTCCATTTGCACAGAAATCCGATTCAATGGAAACGAAGAAGGTAAAAACAATTTAATATGGAAGAAAAGAAATTAATTCAGCTATGCTAACAATTAAAAACCTTACAACATCCGTAGAAAACAAACAAATCCTAAAAGGGTTAGATTTAGAAGTTAAGGAGGGAGAAGTGCATGCTGTTATGGGGCCCAATGGTTCGGGCAAAAGCACCCTTGCCAATGTTCTTGCCGGAAGAGAAGGATATGAAATATCGGGAGAAGTAAATTTTCTTGGAAAAAATCTGCTGGAGATGGCACCTGAGGAAAGGGCAAAAGAAGGATTGTTTCTTGCCTTTCAGTATCCCGTTGAAATTCCCGGGGTGAGCAATATTAATTTTCTTAAAACAGCCATAAATGAAACGAGGGCTTATAAAGGTTTGGAGTCACTTTCGGCAAAAGATTTTTTAAAACTCATAAAAGAAAAGCAGCAATTGGTTGAGCTTAACAGCGACCTGGCCGGCCGCTCAGTAAACGAAGGATTTTCGGGCGGAGAAAAAAAACGGAATGAAATTTTTCAAATGGCCATGCTCGAACCCCGACTAAGCATTCTGGATGAAACCGACAGCGGTTTGGATATTGATGCCCTTCGGATTGTTGCAAGCGGAGTGAATAAATTAAAATCAAAAAACAATGCGATTGTGGTAATCACTCACTATCAGCGGCTCTTGGATTATATTGTTCCCGATTTTGTTCATGTTTTGTTCGATGGAAAAATAGTAAAATCGGGAGGAAAGGAATTGGCCCTTGAGTTGGAAGAAAAAGGGTATGATTGGATAAAAGAGATTAATTCCTTTACGAATTATAAATAAAAAAATGAGAAAAAAAACCAATGACTTTCGTTGCCAAATCCAAAAATAATAAAGAGGAATTCCTTTCAAATTTTGTTGCACAGGATTTCCCTCAAAACCTATATCTTTTAAAAATAAAGGAAGAAGCCGAATTAGCTTTAAGGCTATTGGATGTCCCTACTACGAGAAGCGAAAATTGGAAATACACCCGTGTAGCAGGATTGCTTAACCGGAAGTATACCCAAACCACTCCCGAAAACTTTTTAAAGGATTTTAATTTCTGGAAAACGGATTCCCACCTGTTCGTTTTTATCAACGGATTTTTTTCGGCCGAATTATCAAAATTAGGAAAAGAGGAGGGGGCTTTTATTTTACCTCTTTCGATGGCAAGAAGAAAACACCCTGAAATTTTTGAAAAACATTTCGGGCAATTGGCAAGGCATAAAACGGAATTTTTTACAGCGCTTAACACTGTTTATCACACCAATGGTGCATTCATTTATTTAAATGATAATACCCGGTTGATTCGCCCGGTTCATATGGTGAATTTATGTGGTTCCTCCGAAGCGGCATTTAATCCCAGGAATTTAATCATCCTGGGAAAAAACTCTTCGGCAAAAATTATTTCATCGTTCGAAGCTGCACCAAATACTGCTTCAACATTTGCCAATGTTGTTACCGAAATTTTTTCGGAAGAAAATTCCAACCTGGAATTTAATTTAATTCAAAATGAAAATTCCGGTTCCGCACAAATTAATACAACCCATTTGGAAATGAAATCGGGGAGCCATGCTGAAACTTTTTGTTTAACTACCAGCGGGGCTCTTGTAAGAAACAATCTTACCGTCTCAATTGAAGGAGAAAACAGTGAAGCCAGGCTAAATGGAATTTATATTGGCAATGAGAGCAATCATATAGACAACCATACACTGGTTGAACATAAGAAACCCGGTTCTTACAGCAATGAATTGTACAAAGGAATTATGGGGGGGAAATCAACGGGTGTTTTTAACGGGAAAGTGTTGGTTTCAAGAGATGCCCAAAAAACAAATGCTTTTCAAAGCAATCAGAATATTCTTTTGAGCGATTCGGCAACAGTTGATTCAAAACCCGAATTGGAAATTTATGCAAATGATGTAAAGTGTTCCCACGGATCAACCACCGGGCAGCTGGATGATGAGGCAATTTTTTATCTTAGGTCGAGGGGAATTAGCGAAAGCCAGTCGAAGCAGTTGCTCCTGCATGCTTTTGCCAGCGAAGCAGTGAATAAAATTTCATTAAAAACGGTAAAAGAATATGCCGCTTTATTAGTTGAAAAAACTTTGAACAGATAAATGCAGGTTTCTCCCTCAATAAAACTTACTGAAAATGATATAATGAAAATCAGAAATGATTTTCCTCTTCTGTCGCAAAAGGTGCATGGGAAACCGCTTATTTACCTTGATAATGCCTCTTCCTCCCAAAAACCCAAACAGGTTATTGATGCCATAAGCAATTATTATTTAAATGAACACAGCAATGTACACCGAGGGGTTCATTATTTAAGTTCGGCAGCAACCGAAAAGTATGAGGCGGTGAGGGAAAAAATCAGAAAATTTTTAAACGCAGCCAGTTCATGTGAAATTATTTTTACCAAAGGAACAACCGATTCAATTAATTTGGTTGCCTCCTCTTTTGGCAAAAAGTTTATTCAAAAAAATGATGAAATTATTATTTCTGAAATGGAACATCATTCCAACATTGTTCCCTGGCAGATGATATGTGATGAAAGAGGTGCAAAAATAAGGGTTATTCCGATAAATGATAATGGTGAAATTCTGATGGATGAGTTTAATAACCTGCTCAATGAAAAAACAAAAATTGTTGCAGTAAGTCACATTTCAAATACACTTGGAACCATTAATCCAGTAAAGGAAATTATTTATTTATCGCACAAAAGAAATATTCCGGTACTTATTGACGGGGCACAGGCAATCCCCCATTTAAAGGTTGATGTAAAGGAACTGGATGCCGATTTTTATTGCTTCTCTTCACACAAGGCCTACGGCCCAACAGGGGTTGGAGTTTTATTTGGCAAAGAAAAGTGGCTGAATGAAATGCCACCTTACCAGGGTGGGGGAGATATGATAAAAAGCGTAACCTTTGAAAAAACAATTTATAACGAGTTGCCGCAAAAATTTGAGGCCGGAACACCTCCTATTGCCGGGGTTGTTGGACTTGGAGCTGCCATTGATTATATAAACAATATTGGCTTTGATTTTATTTTGGAAAGGGAAAACGAACTTCTTGAATACGCAACAAAAAAATTATTGAATATTAAGGGTTTAAAGATTTACGGAAATTCGAAAAATAAAGGTGCGGCTATTTCCTTTTTGCTGGATGGTATTCACCCATACGATGTTGGAGTTATCCTTGACCAGCTTGGAATTGCTGTGCGAACGGGGCATCATTGCACACAGCCATTAATGGAAAGATTTAGAATTGCGGGTACCGTGAGAGCTTCTTTTGCCTTTTACAATACCAGAGAAGAAATTGACCAGCTTGTTTCCGGCCTTGAGAAAGCAAAAAAACTTTTGGGAAATTAGAAAAACTTAGGTTACTTTTTTGAGGTATGTCAATAGAAGAAATTCAAAATGAAATAATAGAAGAGTTTTCAATGTTTGATTGTGGGGAGGATAGCGGAGATTCCTGGACCGCAAAATATGAACACCTGATTGAAATGGCTAAAGAACTTCCCGCCATGGATGAAAAATTTAAAACTGAAGAAAACATAGTTAGGGGTTGCCAATCGAGGGTGTGGCTTCATGCTTACCAGGAAAAAGGAAACCTCAAATTTCTGGCCGATAGCGATGCCCTGGTTACAAAAGGGCTTGTGGCTCTTATGGTAAGAGTTTTATCTGACCATAAGCCATCAGACATTTCAAAAGCTGAGTTGTTTTTTATTGAAAAGATTGGTTTGCGCGAACATCTTTCACCCACACGTTCAAATGGGTTGCTTGCCATGATTAAGCAGATGAAACTTTACGGATTGGCCTTTCATCAAAAACAAATGGATTGATTCTTATGAAAAAAAAAGAATTGGAAAAACGGATTATTGATATTTTAAAAACTTGTTATGACCCAGAGATTCCCGTTGACATTTATGAATTGGGGTTGATTTATGAGATAAAAATTGGAAGCCCGAATTCAGTCCTTCCGCCAGTGGATGGAAATGAAGTCAGCCCTTCGGAAGAAATTAAGGAAAAAGAGCCAGTTCCCATGACCGAACAGGGAGAAGCCGTTGAAATAATAATGACACTAACCTCACCCAATTGCCCTGTAGCAGAGAGTTTGCCCATGGACGTAGAAAACAAGGTAAGGTTAGCCGAAGGAGTCTCAAGGGCAA
>JAHEZO010000310.1 GCA_023250995.1 Flavobacteriales bacterium
TCCTATGGATTCTTCAGTTTAACACTGCCTAAGGATTCGGTGGAGCTAACTATTTCTTTTGTGGGGTATCAGCAACAGTCTCTTCCCGTTTTTCTGGATGAAAACCTCTCCATAAATTTTGAGGTAAGCCCCGCCATTGAGTTGAAGGAAGTAGAAATCGTTTCTTCACAATCCGAAAAAATTCAGGAAAAATCACAAATGAGCAGCATCGTAATCCCCATGGAACAGATAAAAAACCTTCCCGTTTTTTTTGGTGAAAAAGATGTTTTAAAAATAATTCAGCTTCTCCCCGGTGTAAAATCTGGTGGTGAGGGTTCGAGCGGAATTTATGTACGTGGTGGCGGCCCCGACCAAAATCTTATTTTGCTTGATGGAGTTCCTGTTTACAATGTTGCCCACCTGTTCGGATTTTTTTCTGTTTTCAACCCCGATGCCATTAATAGTGTAGAGCTAATTAAAGGCGGCTTCCCTGCAAGATACGGGGGCCGGCTATCCTCTGTTATTGATATCCGGATGAAAGAGGGGAATGCCAAAAAATTTCAGGCCGAGGGTTCTATAGGCCTGGTTGCTTCAAAACTTACCATTGAGGGGCCATTGTATAAAGATAAAACTTCTTTTATCGTTTCGGGAAGGCGGACCTATATTGACCTATTGGCCCAGCCTTTAATAAAAGCCATCGCTAAACAAGGTGGGGCCGGAGATGTAACTGCTGGTTATTATTTTTATGACCTGAACGCAAAAATCAATCATAAATTTTCGGAAAAAAGCCGACTTTTCCTAAGTGCTTACCTCGGAAATGATAAGTTTTATTTTAAATTTCAGAATAAATACCTTTCCGATAATATTCTTTATACCAATAAAGAAAATGCAGGAATCAAATGGGGAAACATCACCACTGCAATGCGTTGGAATTATATCGTTAATAAAAAATTGTTCAGCAATACCACTCTTACTTACAGCCGTTATAGGTTCATTACCGAATTCGGAAGTGAAACAATTTCTGAAAGCACAGCCGGGAACGAATCTCAAAAATTCAATTTTAAATATTTTTCGGGAATTTACGATTTGGGTGGTAAAGTTGATTTTGATTTTTTGCCCAACCCAAATCATTATATAAAGTTTGGAGCAGGAAATGTTTATCATACCTTTACACCTGGCGTTAACACATTTAAATCAGCTTCCGCCAATTCCCAAATTGATACAACCTTTGGAAGCGAAAGAATTTATGCCCATGAAATGTATTCTTTTATTGAGGATGACATTAAAATCGGGGCCCGCTTTAAATTAAATCCGGGTTTGCATTTTTCAGGGTTCTTTGTAAAAGACACTTCATATTTTTCGCTGCAGCCCCGTTTCTCAGCACGTTATTTAATAAACGAAAACCTTTCTGTAAAAGCTGCCTATTCCAGAATGACACAGTTTTTGCACCTCCTTTCCAGTGCCACCATCGGCCTCCCAATGGATTTGTGGCTTCCCGTTACCGACAGGGTGATACCCCAGCAATCAACACAGTATGCTGCAGGGCTTGCATATACTTTTAAAAAATATGAGATAAGTGCCGAAGGGTATTATAAGTCAATGAGCAACCTGATTGAATACAAAGAGGGGGCAAGTTTTTTTGGTTCAAATTCAAACTGGCAGGATAAAATTGAAAGGGGTAGAGGATGGAGCTACGGGACTGAACTTCTGGTTCAAAAACAAGTTGGAAAATTTTCCGGATGGATTGGATACACCCTCTCCTGGGCCATGAGGCAATTCGATAATCTTAATTTTGGAGAACCATATTTTTACAGATACGACCGCAGGCATGATGTAAGCATTGCACTCACCTATAAATTTAATGATAATGTGGATGCCGGTCTGGTTTGGGTTTACGGTACGGGCAATGCGGTTACTCTACCCACCGAAAGGTATCTTGCCATTGACGATATTAACGGTCCGGTCTTTTTTGGAGAATTTGGCGGGGATAATTCCATCGAAAATTTTGACCACCGAAATGATTACCGGATGGCCTCCTACCATCGCCTCGATTTAAGCGTAAACCTCAGAAAAGAGAAACTTTTCAAAGAAAAAAAATGGGAACGAACCTGGAGTTTTGGATTGTATAATGCATATAGCCGGAGAAACCCGTTTTATCTTTATTTTAGCAATGATAAAAGCGGTAACCGGGTATTAAAACAAATTAGTCTCTTTCCAATAATCCCTTTTGTTTCGTGGGGGTTTAAATTTTGAACGTTTATTAAATGAATCTGGTAATTGACATAGGAAATACACAGGCAAAAGCAGCAATTTTTTTCAAAAATAAAATAATCGCCCTTAAATTTTTTCACAGAGGACTTGATGCTCCCCAATTGAAATTTTTTTTAAAAGAAAACAAGAAAATAAATTCGGCCATTTTATGTTCGGTGGTTAACCATTCTGAGAAAATCAATAGTTTTCTTAAAAGCAATTTTACTTTTTTTGAATTTAGCGAAAAAACAAAGCTGCCTCTGGTAAATTTGTACAAAACACCCAAAAGTTTGGGAAAAGACCGATTGGCCAATGCGGCAGGAGCAAATTTTCTTTTCCCCGGCCGGAATGTTTTAAGCATTGATGCAGGTACTTGCATAAAATATGATTTTGTAAACTCAAAAAATGAATATAACGGTGGTTCAATTTCCCCCGGGTTTGAAATGCGCTTTACGGCACTTCACCAGTTAACCGCAAAACTCCCATTTATTGAGAAGAGCAAAATTTCAAAGGGAGCTTTATCCTTGCCTTTAAGCGGTGAATTAATTGGAAAGTTTTTCATTGGATTATCAACCCATGATTCTATTTTTTCAGGAGTGCACAATGGAATAATGAACGA
>JAHEZO010000177.1 GCA_023250995.1 Flavobacteriales bacterium
ATCCAATGGGGTACTTTTACCTCCTGAAGGTAAACGGTATCGAAAAAATAACCGGCCATAAGTTTTTGAGTAAACATCACAGCCTTTTGGGCGTTTTCAGACCCACTCAAACGGGGCCCGATGTTTTTACACAGGTATCTTAAGTTTTCATAACTTTTCCCATTTCCAAGAGCTTCCGAATAAATCGCCCTTATCATTTGATAATCGGAGCTGTCTGTTTGGTTGAAAGCGGTTAGATTCACCACCATGCAAAAGAAAAGTGGAATCTGAACTTTTATTTTCATAATCAAAAACAATTATCAGTTAATTTGCAAAAAAATTAAATCAAAACAACACAAATAATTTACATTTTCAAAATGACTGCTGAAATAATTAAAACACCCGAACCAAGAAAAAGAGAATTTCTTCCCATCAATTTTAACATTACTGGATGGAATGTACTTGAACCTTTTTTTGAGGAATTAAAAGGAAGGGAAATAAATTCTCCCCTTGACCTCGAAAAATGGATGGCCGACAGAGATGAAATGGAAGCCTTTCTCTCCGAAAATCTTGCCTGGCGTTACATCAAGATGAACATTGAAACCACGGATAAAAAGCTTTGCGGGGATTATGAGTTTTTTATGACCGAAATTCAACCCAAAACAATGCCTTATGGAAATTTTTATGATGAGAAACTGATTTCATCCCCTTTTTTAAAAAATCTCGATTCCGAAAAATATCGGATTTATTTAAGGAGTGTAAAAAAGAGAATGGAAATTTTCAGAGAGAAAAACGTTTCACTATTGACAAAAATTGAAACGGATGCTCAGAAATACCGTGCCATTTCTTCAAGGCAAATGGTTGAGATTAATGGGGAAGAAGTTACCATGCAGAAGGCCGCCTCATTCCTTAAAAATACAAACCGGGATTTCCGGGAGGAAGTGTTTGTAAAACTAACCGAAAGGAGAATGAAGGATGCCGATGAGCTAAATAATTTGTTTACCCATTTGCTGAATATGCGCAATCAGGCAGCTTTAAATGCCGGTTTCAAAAATTATCGCGATTATATGTTTGCTTCCCTTGGGAGATTTGATTATTCGGTTGCCGATTGTGAAAATTTTCATTCTTCTATTCAAAAGGAAATTGTTCCGATCATCGGAAAATTTAATTCAGCAAGAAAGGAAAAACTTAAATTAAATAAGCTGAAACCCTGGGATCTGGATGTGGATGTTACCGGAAAGGCACCATTAAAACCATTTCTAAATGCTGAGGAACTTACCCAAAAAACAATTGAATGTTTTGAAAACGTGGATCCCTATTTTGCCGGGTGTGTTGAAATTATGAAACAAATGAACCGGCTTGACCTTGATTCAAAAAAAGGAAAAGCTCCGGGAGGCTTTCAATATCCGCTATATGAAAGCGTGGCACCTTTTATTTTTATGAATGCCGTAGGAACTTTAAGGGATGTAGTAACCCTTGTTCACGAGGGCGGCCATGCCATTCATTCGTTTCTTGAACAACATCATGAATTAGTTGATTTTAAAAGTACTCCCTCTGAAGTAGCTGAGCTTGCATCTATGAGCATGGAATTAATTTCAATGGAACATTGGGAAACTTTTTTTAAAGTCCCGGAGGAATTAAAAAGGGCCAAACGGGAGCAGTTGGAGAAAATTTTAACCCTTCTTCCCTGGATAGCAATTGTGGATAAATTCCAGCATTGGGTATATGAAAATCCGGAACATTCGTTAGAAGCCCGTGCAGCTAAATGGAGAGAGATTTCGGATTCTTTCAGCAGTGGGGTAGTTGACTGGAGCGGGTTTGAAGAGTCGAAGAAAACCTCATGGCATGCACAGTTGCATATTTTCGAAGTGCCTTTTTATTATATTGAATACGGGATGGCCCAGCTTGGAGCCATAGCAGTATGGAGAAATTATAAACTGAATCCCCGAAAAGCCCTTGAACAGTACAAGGCGGCTTTGTCACTTGGGTACACAAAATCCATTGGCGAAATTTACGAAACTGCCGGAATTAAATTTGATTTTTCGAAAGAGTACGTAAAAGAGCTGGCCGATTTTGTGAGAGGGGAGTTGGATAAGATTGAGGCGTGAAAAGATGGAAGATGGAGGATGGAAGATGGAAGATGGAAGATGGAAAAGGGGAAAGGGAAAAGGGAAAAGGGAAGATGTATGATGTATGATGTATGATGTATGATGTATGATGTATGATGTATGATGTATGATGTATGATGTATGATGTATGATGTATGATGTATGATGTATGATGTATGATGTACGATGTAGGATGTAGGATGTAGGATGTAGGATGTAGGATGTAGGATGGAAAAAGGGGAAAAGGGAGGTTCAATAATTTTTATTTTTTGGAGAAAATTTAAATATGGCTTCTATTTTTTTGTTTCCTTAGGAACAAAATATTGGTAGAAAACCACACCCGAAAACCAACCTCCCGTTATTAACGAAAAATATATCATTTTGTTAAATACCTATCCCCAAATGGGGAAAAAAATTAAATTAAGTATGAAAAGTTATTAGCGAATTTCCGTTTAATTTTATTATGAAAAATAATGTTTTTCGTTTTGAAACGAAAAAAAATATAATAAATTTCGTTTTGAAACGAAATATATTATATTTGCATTATGTTAGACCGATTACTTCATAAGCCAATATTAAAAAACCTTTTTAAGGGAAAAGTGATTTTATTGCTTGGCCCCAGACAAGTTGGCAAAACCACCTTACTTAAAAAGATAGCAGAAAATTTCCCCCAAAAACATCTCTGGCTTAATGCAGATGAAAGTATTGTAAGGGAAAAGCTATCCGATCCTAATTCTGCCAGATTGAAAAGACTTGCCGGAAAAAACAAAATAATTTTTATTGATGAAGCACACAGGGTCGAAAACATTGGCCTTACGTTAAAAATATTTACCGATACATTAAAAAAAGTACAGGTGGTTGCCACCGGATCTTCGGCTTTTGAGCTTTCGGATAAAATTAAAGAGCCGCTCACCGGAAGAAAATTTGAGTACCATTTATTTCCAATTTCTTCAGAAGAATTTATTGGTAACCATAATGAAATTGAAGAGGAAAAAAATTTGGAAAACCGAATTCTCTATGGATCATACCCGGAGGTTTTAAATAATCACGGAAATGAAAAAAATGTTCTTACCAACATTGCCGATAGTTTTTTGTATAAGGATTTATTTGCTTTAGAAAAAGTAAAGAAACCGGCACTCCTCGAAAAACTCCTTCGGGCGTTGGCACTACAGGTGGGGCAAGAAGTTTCTTATAATGAGTTGGGGCAATTAATTGGAGCTGATAAAGAAACTATTGAAAGGTACATGTTTTTACTGGAACAGACTTTTGTAATTTTCCGGTTAAGTTCATTGAGCCGTAATGTACGGAATGAATTAAAAAAATCAAAAAAGATATTTTTTTATGACAATGGGATCCGAAACTCTTTGATTTCAAATTTCAACCCGCTATCCCTGCGGCAGGATAAAGGGCAGTTATGGGAAAATTTTTTGGTTAGCGAAAGGCAGAAATTTTTACATTACCACCAGATTCATTGTAACTGTTATTTCTGGAGGACTTCCCAGCAACAAGAGATTGATTATATTGAAGAAATGGATGGAAAACTTACTGCTTATGAATTTAAGTATTCCCCTAAACAAAAGGCAAAAATGCCGAAAACATTTTCTTCTGCTTACCCGGATTCGAAATTTTATTTAATAAATACAGGAAATTATCTGGATTTTTTGTTGTAGAGGAATTTTTTTGGAAATCAAATTTTCCCACCCGGAAAAGAAAAAAGGATTTATCAGAACGTCCACACCAACCCCATATTAGGCATAAACGGGAGCTGGTTAACCCGCTGATAACGGATGCGGTCGAAGTAAAAAATATTGGGCCGGTTGTAAGCATTGGTAACACCTGCGGTAGCTTCAATAATAGAGTTTTCACTGATGGGGAAAATGCGTTTTAAATTCAAATCAAGCCGGTGGTAGTAGGGGAGACGGCCCTGGTTCACTCCGGCATATTGAATTCCGAGATTGCCATTGGTGGTGGTGTAATTTGCATTAATTCCATCGGTGAAAGAATATCGTTCATAATATCCCTGGGTTTGAGTAAAAGGAAATCCTGAGCCGAGATTCCACCTTGCACTTGCTTCCCAGTTCAGGTCTTTTCCAAAGGTGTAGGTTGAAACTAAATTCACATTGTGTCTTCTGTCAAAAACGGGAGCATAGGTAATAATTCCATCCCACCGGTCAACAAGAGCAATTGAATACACGGCCCATAAATAAAGCCTTTTGAAATCGTATTTTAAAACAAAATCGCAGCCATAGGCTTTACCTGTTTCAATAATAAAATCCTTTTTTTGGGCATCCGGACGGGAAAGGTTATCGGTGTTGTCTTCAAATATTTTGTTCCGGTTTAAATTGGTAAGCTGTGTAAATTGTTTGTAGTATCCTTCCATATTAAAATTGAGTTTTTTGGTAATGTCAATTTCGAAACCGGCAATCAGGTGATTTGCTTTTTGCAATTTGTGAGTAACAAGAGAGGTATCACCATTTTCATTCACAAATGATTTTTGTAAATTTTCGGGACCGGAGAGAAACCCGTAAAAAAGATTAACCACATCCCGGTCGGAATTAGCACTGATGAGGTTTTGGGAATAAACACCTGCGGCAAGCTTAAAACGGAGAAAATTGGCTATATTAAATTTCAGGCCTACTCTTGGCTCAGGAGAAAATTTTGGAAAAGCAGCATAGTAATGCCCTCTGAAACTCGGTTCGAAAACCAATTTGCCATAAGTAAGTTTATATTTTAAATAGCCTGCCAGTTCAGTGGTGTTTTCCTGTTGAATAATATTCCGGTTAAATTCATTAAAAAAATCAAAATTGGTAGAAAATCCAAGCACTTCCATCCCATATTTTATTTCGTCATCTTTTATGAAATAGGTAAAATTCAATCCCATATTAAAACCATTGATGGAACTTGTGCGGGGTTTCAGTTCGCCCTCACCAAGCGAGATTTGGTAATCGGAATAGGCAAAATTTCCTTCAACAAGCACCGGTGTTTTTTCGGGAACCAGAACAAAATTGCTCCCAATTCCCCAGGTGTTCCAATGCAAATCCGAAAGTGCTTTCCATTTCACTTTGTCGGCAAAATTAAAGCCGAACACATTTACTTTACTCCCGTTGCTACCGTTAAATGAAATTTTAGAATAAAGATCGGTGAAATTAAAAGGCAGGCCTGCCGTATCAATATAAGAGTAAAACAGGCGGGAACTTTCTTTTAGGTATGATTTTTTTGCCGAGAGGATAAAAGATATGGAGTTCCCGCCCAGCTCCTTGGGTTTAAGAAGTGGCCCCTCAAGAAGCGCCCTTGCCCCAAAAGCACTGGTACCGATTCTTCCGCTGTACCTGCCTTTGTTACCATCTCTTGTTCTCACATCCATAACTGAAGAAATACGGCCACCATATTGTGCATTAAACCCTCCGGTATAAATATCAGCATTGCGGATTATATCGGTATCGAACACAGAAAAAAGCCCGATGGAATGAAAAGGATTATAAATAACCATTCCATCAAGAAGCACTTTATTTTGTATGGGAGATCCGCCTCTGATATAAAGTTGACCTCCCTGATCTCCGGTAAAAATTACTCCGGGCAGCACCTGAAGATATTGTGCAATATCGGCTTCACCACCAATAGTAGGAATTTGTTTAATTTCTTTAGGAGTAATTTTTTGAACTGACATTTTAACTTCTGTTTTCTGTTCCTGCTTTTCGGCCGAAATTTCAAATGTTTTTAAATTGATCGATGCCTTTTGCAGGTGCAATTGTTTGTTCAGAATCTGGTTTTCTTTCAGAGAAATTTCAATGCTTAAAGTGTCGAAGCCGAGGTAGGTTACCACCAGGTTATAGGTACCCGATGGAACTTTGGAGATAACATAATAACCATTTACATCCGTAGCAGCACCATAGGTGGTCCCCTTTAAATAAACATTTGTAAAAATAACGGGTTCTCCTGATTGCTTATCGTAAACAAAGCCGCGAACGGTGGCGGTTTGTGAAAAGGATGATTGTGAAAGGAATGTTGAAAAAAGAATGGCGAAAAAAACAATTATAGAAAACGGATTGAAAAATATATTTCTTTTTTTTGTTTTTCCTGAATGGGTAGAAATCATTTTTTTTTGTTTAGCGGTCAAAAGTAATATTATTTTAACAGCGGAAAATGGAAGAAATTTCCCGGAGACCCCCAGAAAAAATAATTGTTAATCCTTATTTCGGATGAGTTCAGTTATTAATGTTTACTCATTTCCAAAATTATTGAGAACTCTTCAGTAGAAACAGGCATTACCGAAAGACGTGAAATTCTGATGAGTGGAAATCCGCTTAATTTTTTATTTTTTTTAATTTCTGCAAGTCCAACCGGATTCTTAAGTGTTTCCACAGGAACCAAATCAACGGCACTCCAATCCTCAAGGGTAGTTTTATCCTGATAAGCTTCTTTAACAACTTTTGCAATTCCAACAATGGATTTTCCGGCAATAGCCGGAGTGCCTTCACCGCTGTGGTAAAATAATACCAGGTCGTTTTTTTTCATTGCTCTCAGATGCAAACGGGCTGCATAATTTCGTATCCCGGTCCATTCTGTTTTTTTGTCTTTTAAAAATTGCTGCCATGAATAGGCCCCCGGTTCTGATTTTACAAGAAAGTAATTCATAATTTTTCAGTGAAGTATTTTATAAACCATTTCTTTTAAAAGTTCTCCTTCCTGGGTGCTGTTGTTATTTATCCCCTTTGATTTCCTGTCATATTCCCGAAGTATTGAGATAGCTGTTTCGGCATTTTTAGGAGAAAAATTTTTTGCTGCTACCTGATAATCTTTTACAAAAAACGGGTGAACTTTAAGTATTGCAGCAACATTTTTATTTGATTTATCCTGGATGTAATGGAACATTAATACCTTGGAAAAATAAGAGTATAGGTTGAAAAGAGTTACCACCAGCGGGTGGTCTTTTGGATTTTTAGCAAAGTAATTTATTACCTGATTTGCTTTCAAAAAATTTTTTGTCCCCAGAGCATTTTGAAGTTCAAACACGTTAAAATCTTTACTAATCCCAATGTATTGTTCAATATGTGAAGTGTTGATTTCATTGCCAGATTTAATGTTAATCATTAACTTCTCCAATTCATTGGCAATTTTTCCTAAATCATTTCCAAGGTATTCGGTTAAAAGCATGGTTGATTTTACACCAATGCGATAGTTTTTCTTTTTCAAAAATGCGGCAATCCACTCGGGAATTTTATTTTCATAAATTTTATCCGAATCGAAAACAACCCCTTTTTTTCCAATTGCTTTGGCCAGTGATTTTCTGCCGTCAAGGTATTTGTATTTGTAGCAAAATACAAGAATGGTTGATTTGAGCGGATTTTCAATGTATTTAATCAGATTTTCGTCAAGGTCTTTTTCTTTAATATGTTGTGCTTCCTTTACAATTACTACTTGATAATTAGACATCATTGGAAACCTTTTTGCACATTCCAGGATTGAGGCAACATTGGTTTCTTTTCCGTAAATGATAGTTTGGTTAAATTCTTTTTCATTTTCATCCAGTACATTGGCCGCAATATAATCGGAAATAACATCAATGTAATAGGGCTCTTCTCCCTGAAGGAAATAAATAGGGTGGTAAACTTTGTTTTTGAGGTTTTCTAAAATTTGATCTACCGTCATGGGATAAAAAAATTTGAGGCGAATTTAAGAATGAAAATGGAATGGGGAAAAGGGAATAGGGTATGGGGTATGGGGTTTAGGGTAAATGGAAAATGGAAAATGGAAAATGGAAAATGGAAAATGGAAAATGGAAAATGGAAAATGGAAAATGGAAAATCGGAATAGGGTATAGGGTATGGGGTATGGGGTATAGGGGAAATGGGAAATGGGAAATGGGAAATGGAAAATGGAAAATGGGAAATGGGAAATGGAAAATGGAAAATGGAAAATGGAAAATGGGAATAGGGTATGGGTTATGGGGTATAGGGTATAGGGAATAGGGAATTGGTTATTGGGTATTGGGTATAGGGAATAGGGAATAGGGAATAGGGAATAGGGAATAGGGATAGGGAATAGGGAATTGGTTATTGGTTATTGGTTATAGGGGATATGGAAAATGGAAAATGAAAGGGGGAGTGGCAAGTTATGGGTTAGAATTTAATAGTTAGCAGAGGGTCATTTTGTTTTGGCCCGAAAGCACAAAAATTCCAAACCTCTAAAAAATTTTTCGTTTGATTTTGGTTTTCAATTATTAAAGTGGTGTGCAAAGATGAATTTTAATCCTATATTGGAATGCCGGACTTACCCGTTTTTTTTTAAAAATGGAGGGGAAGATTCCCAATATCCGGGAGGAAATAAAACCAGATGAATTGGCAGAATCACC
>JAHEZO010000178.1:0-6508 GCA_023250995.1 Flavobacteriales bacterium
AGTACCATAATCCGGTTTAAAATTATTTTCGGGATCCTCTGTGGTAATTCTGGATTGGATGGCATAACCGTATTTTGTTATTGAATCCTGGGTGGGAATTTTTATCTGAACATCTCCAAGCTTATATCCTCCGGCAATGAAAATCTGTGTTTTAATAAAATCAATTCCGGTTATCATTTCGGTAACGGTATGCTCCACCTGGATTCGAGGATTCACTTCAATAAAATAAATTGAAAAAACCTTAGAATCCTCTATACTGTCATAATTTACTTCGGAACTTTTATTTTCGTGCAACCCTAAAGTAATGGGTGGAGAAGTAACTAAAAACTCCACCGTACCAACATTATTATAATTAACTGCCTTGCAAATACGGATGGCGTACTGATAAATTTTTTCCTTTAATTTTTCGGGCAAACCAAAAGACGGAGCAATTTCAACTACCTTCTGAAATCTTCTCTGAACAGAACAATCCCTTTCAAACAAGTGAACAATGTTCCCAAAATTATCAGCCACAATCTGCACTTCAATGTGCTTTGGTTTTTCTACAAATTTTTCAAGAAAAACCGTATCATCACCAAAGGCATTTTTTGCTTCCCTCCTAGCCTCTTCAAATCCCTTCTCCAAATCTTCTTCATTTCTAATAATGCGCATTCCTCTGCCACCCCCTCCTGAAGCAGCCTTAAGCATCAGGGGAAATCCGATCCTTTCAGCTTCTGAAAGGGCAGTTTTAAAATCTTTAAGGAATTTTTTGCTGCTTTCAATAATGGGAATATTATTCTCAACGGCAATTTTTTTAGCCGAAACTTTATCCCCCAGAGCGGCCATTACCTCGGGCGTGGGACCGATAAAAATAATTCCGTTCTCGCGGCATCTTCTTGCGAATTCGGCATTTTCTGACAGGAAACCGTATCCGGGATGAATAGCATCAACCTTTTTTTCTTTGGCAAGGTTGATTATTTCTTCAATATTTAGATAGGGCTTAAGAGACTCATTGTCTTTGCCAATCTGGTAGGATTCATCGGCCTTGTAGCGGTGTTGTGAGTAGCGGTCTTCATAGGTGTAAACGGCCACTGTTTTCAAACCCAGCTCAACACATGCCCGGTAAATGCGGATGGCAATTTCGCCTCTGTTGGCAACTAAAAGTTTTTTGATTTTCATTTTAAAAATCCAGTTTTATCTGCGAAGGATTTCCGTTACCGGTAATTTTCGCGGGTCGGATTTTCTCGGGTTGTTTTGGGGCTTTTTTAGTTGATAAAGAAAGATCTGAAACGGGTTCTTTTGGTTTATTCTTAGGGTCAAATTTTATTTTAGGTTTCACTTCTATTTGAATATTTTGCTGCTCGTCCATTTCTAACTCTGCAACACTCAGCTTTTCGGCAATGGCGGCAATTTCCTGAACCGGACTTGGAAGCGGGGGCAGCAAATCAACATTATTTACGGTATGTTGCGAGAGGCGGTTCCCCTGGGCTTTCAGCCCTTTTACCGAAATAAATTCTGAAACATTAATAACCTCCGACTTCCTTTCCTTTTCCCTTTCTTTCCTGAAATGCAATTCCATCACCGGCCTCCAGTCACTGCTAACGGTTTCCATGAATGATTCTGGATGTTCGCTGATAAACTTTACTTTTTTATCCGTATTTTCAACCAAAAACCTTTTTATAAAATAAAGCTTTTTTTCTCCGTCAAAATAAACGGCACTAATGGGTTTTTGGGGATTCCATTTTTCAATAATAACCAGGTTTTCCTCAAAGTGGGTTGCAAGGTCAAAACCAGTGAGTTTATAATGGCCATCCTGAGTGATTGTAAGTATTTTATCATCCCCGCTGAAAGCCCCGAGAAAAGTCCCGCGTTCTTCGGCATTCAAACGCTGAACCGAATCATCAAACCAAATTTTTATGGCGCTTAAAGTGGAAATTCCTTTTTCTTTTTGAACCACTCTGAGAACAGAATGCTTGGTAAGTATATTTCCAATGGCATTTCTCCCTTTTATGGCAAGTGTTCCGAAATCAAAATCAAATTTGGGCTTTTTTAACCCGGGTTTTTGCCTCAGCAAAACCGAAACAACTTCCGATTCCCCATTTGGATTTGCGGTTAAATAATACAATGATGATTCTGGTGTTCCTTTGCCCAGATGGTATTCTTTATCTCGAATTACCGAGGTTACGGCAAAGCGTTTCATCATGGTGTTTCCCCGGGGCCCATCACGGTAAACCAAATTGTAAATGGTGCGGTTATCGTCCTTTTTAAAAATTCCGATATATGAAATGTTTTTACCCACAAATGCTTTTTCTGAAATTTTGGTAATTATCATGGTGGCATCATCCCGAATTACAATCACATCGTCAATGTCAGAACAATCAGAAACGAATTCAGCTTCGGCTTTTCTTAAATTAAAACCGGCAAATCCTTCAGCCCTGTCTACGTAGAGTTTTACATTGCTGACAGCAACTTTTGATGCTTCTATGCTTTCAAAGGTTTTAATTTCTGTTTTCCTCTCCTTTCCTTCACCGTATTTTTTCTTTAACTCTTTAAAATATTCGATGGCATAATCCACCAGATTTTTTAAATTGTGTTTAACTTTTTTTATTTCATCTTCGAGTTTTAAAATGTGATCGTCCGCCTGCTTACTGTCAAATTTTGAAATTCTTTTGATTCTTATTTCTGTCAGGCGGGCAACATCATCATCCGTAACCTCCCGGATTAATTTTTTAACATAAGGTTTAAGGCCTTTATGAATGGTTTTAATTATTTCTTCCCAAGTTTCGCAATCCTCAATATTCCGGTAAATTCTTTTTTCAATAAATATTTTTTCAAGGGATTCAAAATGCCATTGTTCCTCGAGTTCATTCTTTTTTAATTGCAGTTCCTGCTTGAGAAGTCCAAGGGTTTTCTCGGTAGAAATCTGCATCATTTCGGAAATTCCGATAAACATTGGTTTATCATCCACTATTACACAGGCATTGGGAGAAATGCTCACTTCACAATCGGTAAATGCATAAAGTGCATCAATGGTTTTATCGGGAGAAACATCCGAAGCCAAGTGAATAACAATTTCAACTTTTTCGGCCGTATCATCTTCCACCTTTTTAATTTTAATTTTCCCTTTTTCAACTGCTTTCAGAATAGAATCAATAAGGGAGGATGTAGTGGTTCCAAAGGGAATTTCAGTAATAACAAGTGTTTTTTTATCCAACTGGTTAATCCTGGCCCTGACCTTAATTCTTCCGCCACGGAGGCCTTCATTGTAATCAGAAAAATCTGCCATACCACCGGTAGGAAAATCGGGAAGAATTTTTCTCTTAACTCCTTTTAGATTGGCAATGGAGGCTTCGATTAATTCATTAAAATTATGGGGCAGTATTTTACAGGCCAGGCCCACGGCAATTCCTTCAACACCCTGAGCCAAAAGAAGCGGGAACTTTACCGGAAGAGAAATTGGTTCTTTATTACGTCCGTCATAAGAAAGTTGCCAATTCGTAATTTTTGGGCTGAAAACAACATCAAGTGCAAACTTTGAAAGTCTTGTTTCAATATACCGCGGGGCAGCAGCACTATCGCCAGTAAAAATATTCCCCCAGTTTCCCTGTAAATCCATCAGGAGATTTTTCTGGCCGAGCTGCACCATCGCATCCCCAATGGATGCATCGCCATGAGGATGGTATTTCATGGTGTTGCCAATCAGGTTCGCAACCTTGTTAAATCGTCCGTCTTCCAGTTCCCACATGGAATGAAGAATTCTCCTCTGCACAGGTTTCAATCCGTCTTCAATGGCAGGAACGGCCCGTTCAAGGATAACATATGAGGCGTAATCAAGAAAATAATTCTTGTACATCCCTGCTACCCTAATCACTTTATCATCGGAACTTTTTTGGTTCAGAAATTCCTCATCCCTTTCCTCAGATGGGCCTTTTTTATCCCGCTCACCATCGTTACCGGGAATTTTCTCCCCTTCATTACCAAAACTTTCTTTGTTGCTTTTCGACATAAAAAAAACACATATTATTATTTTTTGAGTATTATTTCAAATCAATTACCAGCTTAACCTTAAAATTAAGCGGGTAATGGCTCGGGGGTAACTACATCCTTCTCAATAACCAGATTTTCAATAATGAAATCCTGTCGTTCCGGAGTGTTTTTACCCATGTAATATTCCAGCAAACGGGCGGTGGAATCTCCCCCAATTATCACGGGTTCAAGGCGGATGTCCTTCCCAATAAAATGTTTGAACTCATCGGGTGAAATTTCACCAAGTCCTTTAAATCTTGTAATTTCTGGTTTTAACCCAAGTTTTTGAATTGCATTGGCTTTTTCTTCGGGGGAATAACAATAAATGGTTTCTTTTTTATTCCTGACTCTGAAAAGTGGGGTTTGAAGAATAAATAAGTGCCCGTTCTTAACAAGGTCAGGAAAAAACTGGAGAAAAAAAGTCATTAACAGCAGGCGGATGTGCATGCCATCCACATCGGCATCGGTTGCTATTACAATGTTATTATAACGCAAATCTTCCATGCTTTCCTCAATGTTTAATGCTGCCTGAAGGAGGTTGAATTCCTCATTTTCATAAACAATTTTTTTTGTTAATCCAAACGCATTCAGGGGTTTTCCTTTTAAACTGAAAACTGCCTGAGTTTCGGGATTTCTCGATGTGGTTATAGAACCGCTGGCCGAATCTCCCTCGGTAATAAACAGGGTTGTATCAAGATATTTTTCGTGTTTATTATCAGTGTTGTAATGAATTTTACAATCACGGAGTTTTTTATTGTGGAGATTAGATTTTTTTGCCCTTTCCCTAACCAATTTTTTAATCCCTGCCAGCTCCTTTCTTTCCCGTTCCGCCATCATAATATGTGATTGAAGGGCCTCAGAAACAAGCGGATTTTTGTGCAAAAAATTATCCAAAGCAACTGCAAGAAAATCTCCTACAAAAGCACGCATTGATTTACCATTGGGTTCAATTTCATTTGACCCCAGTTTGGTTTTGGTTTGAGATTCGAAAACAGGTTCGATTACTTTAACACTGATGGCTGCCACAACGGAAGTCCGGATATCAACGGCATCATAATCTTTCTTGTAAAAATCACGAATGGTTTTAACCAGGGCCTCTCTGAATGCACCCTGATGCGTACCCCCCTGGGCAGTGTGCTGGCCGTTTACAAAAGAATAATATTCTTCACCATAAGAATTACAATGAGTTATGGCAACTTCAATGTCCTCGCCACGCAAATGAATTATCGGGTATTTGGGTTCACCTGTAATTTTTTTTGAAAGAAGATCAAGCAAACCATTTTCGGAAAAAAATTTATTTCCGTTAAAATTCAGTGTTAGGCCCGGATTGAGGTACGCATAATTCCAGAGCATCTGTTCAATGTACTCATTGATATAATGGTAATTTCCAAAAATTTTTTAATCTGCTACATAAGAAATTTTGGTTCCTTTCCGGTAATCGGAATTTACCACTGCCTCATCTTTTTTTAAATCTCCTTTTGCAAACTCGGCAACTTTTATTTTCCCATCCCGCACTGATTCTACTCTGAAATAAGAAGCGAGGGCATTCACCGCCTTTGTTCCCACACCATTTAAACCCACCGATTTTTTAAATGCTTTTGTATCGTATTTGGCTCCCGTATTTATTTTTGAAACACAATCAATAACTTTTCCGAGGGGTATTCCCCTTCCGTAATCCCTTACTTTCACCATTCTGTCTTTTACGGCTATGTCAATATTTTTTCCATACCCCATCACAAATTCGTCAATGGCATTGTCAATGGTTTCTTTTATCAGGATATATATTCCGTCATCGTGGGAGGACCCGTCTCCGGTTTTCCCGATATACATTCCGGGCCGGAAACGAATGTGTTCCTTCCAGTCGAGGGAACGGACATTATCTTCTGTGTAGGCTACTTCTGTCATAATATGAAATCAGGATTTCAAAAATATTTTCCGGAGGAACGTTGTTTTGAGCAAACTTCCTTAACCAAAATGCAAGTTGCAAAATTAAAAATTACAGAGGGGAAAATTTAAATTTTTCATTGAAATATCAACAGAGTTATTAACTCTTAAATTGGAAGAAACAAGGGGAAGAAATATTAAAAAACGGCTGAAAAAAAAACGGTTGTAAGCTACCCGAAGTTGGCTTTTACGATGCACACAACTATCAGCCCTTCCTGAACTTGTTTAGAATTACAAGTACCTTTTAACCTCTGAACCGCCAATTTCATGAAGTGCGTTTAACACCCGTTAATCTTTTTTTTGCTCTTTAAAAATGTCTTCTAATCTGTCTTTGTATTTCGTGTATTTATAAAGGTTATTTTCTTTCAAAATTGAACCAAGAAGCAGGTCGTTTTTATCCTTTTCTGAACCACCTTCATTGTTTAGGCAAATCCAATGAAACAAAAGCGTTTCGTAAAACTTGTCAATGTAATAACTTTTGTAATTCTGTATTCCTTTATCTTTAATTATGTTCATTTCAAAGTCGGTGAAATAAAGGTCGGTGTACTGAAAGTAAGAC
>JAHEZO010000178.1:6518-7958 GCA_023250995.1 Flavobacteriales bacterium
TGGTGGCTTCACAATATTCATATAACCCCATATTGCTGCGTTGCAATCTCTCATACAACGAAGAAAGAAAATCCCCTTTTCTGTCTCGTCATTTAAATTATAATCCATAAGTTTAAAATCAACTTTCGAAAAGTTAAACGGTTGATTTTTGTTTCCAACCGAAGTAAATAACATTCCATAATAGTTATCAACTAATTCGTAAGTGGCAATTTTTGCATTCGTCAAACTGTCTACAAGTTTGTTGTTATCAACTTGATTTTCATCACGAAGGTTTTGAAATATTGCTTCAATGATAAAAATTTGTTTCAAAGTTTGATTGTCAGGTCTTGACAAATAAGGTTTTGTTAAAAGTTTATTTTTAGTTGTTATGCTTTGGACGATAAAATCAGTTGCTACCTTCAAGTTTTCAGGTACTTCTGCTATTATTTCTTTCATTACGTCCTTTGTAGGCACGTTACGGAACATAAAGTCCTTGTAGGCCTTGCCGAGTACAATCATTTTTTTGTTTTGCGTAACCTGACCAAAGGTCAAAAATGTCAGGCTGGTTGCAAAAAGCATTAATGTGGTTTTCTTCATTGTCTGTTTATTATAACTGTGTCAGACTTAAAATGGGTGGTAACATTCCGATTGCCGAATTCAAACATTGAATCTGAAGTGCATGATGTCACCATCCTGAACAACATATTCTTTTCCTTCAATAGCAAGTTTTCCGGCCTCACGGCAGGCAGATTCTGAAGTGTATTTTAAAAAATCATGGTACTTGATGACTTCGGCTTTAATAAAGCCTTTTTCAAAATCAGTATGAATAACTCCTGCTCCCTGCGGAGCTTTCATTCCGTTGGTGATGGTCCATGCCCTTACTTCCTTTTCCCCAGCTGTAAAATATGTTGAAAGGTTTAGTAATCGGTACGCAGCCTTTATTAATTTACTTACTCCGGGTTCATTAAGTCCTATATCGTTTAAAAATACCTGTCGGTCTTCAAAATTGTCCAGTAAGGCAATGTCCGCTTCTATGGCTGCTCCTATTACCAGTACTTCGGCATTTTCTCCTTTCACTTTTTCTTTAATCATATCAACATATTTATTTCCGGAGACAACCGATTTTTCATCCACATTGCAAACATAAAGTATTGGCTTGGCTGTGAGCAAAAACAAATCGGAGATGTGAAAAAAATCCTCTTTTTCAACAGGGGTTGAGCGAGCCGACTGACCGGATTCAAGATGTTTTTTGAAAATTTTAAGAATCTCTGACGACTTGGCTCCCTCTTTATCACCGGTACTTGCCATTTTCAGCGTTTTTTGCAATTTTTTTTCAACCGCCTCAAGGTCTTTCAACTGAAGTTCAGTGTCAATAACATCTTTATCCCTTACCGGGTTTACAGAGCCATCCACATGAATTACATTAGGATCTTCAAAACAACGCAAAACATGAATAATGGC
>JAHEZO010000178.1:7968-8430 GCA_023250995.1 Flavobacteriales bacterium
CCCAAAAACTGATTTCCCAAACCTTCCCCTTTGCTTGCGCCTTTTACCAAACCGGCAATGTCAACAATCTCGATGGTAGCAGGTACAATTTTTTCGGGATGAACAAGGCCCGATAAAGTGTTCAATCTTTCATCAGGAACTGTTATGACACCGAGATTTGGCTCAATGGTGCAAAAGGGAAAATTTGCTGCCTGGGCTTTTGCATTGGATAAACAATTAAACAAAGTTGATTTCCCAACATTGGGCAATCCAACGATTCCACATTTTAAACCCATATTTTTATTTAGGATTAAGGATAATTTTTTTCGGAATTTTTTAAGGAGGGCAAATATAAAAGGATATTTTTAAACTTTATCTTCGATAATAACATGCAATAAAGGTTAAAAAAGAAATTTATCAAAGTTATTAACACCGGCTTATTTCAATTTTCATTTTAAATACTTTTGACAGCAATTTTTTTTT
>JAHEZO010000179.1 GCA_023250995.1 Flavobacteriales bacterium
GTTATTACCTCAAACCCCCCAACTAATTCTTCCAACTTTTTTTCCAAAACTCATCGCTTTCTTCCTTTAAAATCCACTACCCTTCGACTTCCAGTTCCTCCCCAATCTCCATCAAAATCAATTCCTTTCCTGAATCCGAAAATTTTTTCTTCGCCTCCCCATGATTAATTTTTATAAAACCAAAAGTATCATAGTGCAATCCGATAATTTTTTTGCAACCCGCAAACTCAGCAGCAATAACGGCATCTTCAATTCCCATTGTAAAATTATCCCCAATAGGTAAAAATGCAACTGCTGGTTTATCGTATTCTCCAATGAGTTTCATGTCAGTTGTTAAAGCAGTATCTCCTGAATAATAAAATTTCTCCTTTCCCGACTCAATCAAAAACCCCATTGGGTTTCCTCCATAAGTTCCATCAGGAAATGAACTTGAATGAACGGCATTAGTGCACTTTACGGTGAAGTTTTTAATTTCCTGATCTGAAATAGTGGAGGAATCTTTATAAAATTTCCATTTTCCTCCGGTATTCATGGGGTGAGTTTTGGTAATTCCATTTTTTCCCATCCAGCTAATAATTTCCCAGTTTGAAACTACCTTTGCACCTGTTTTGTTGGCCATTAATACGGCATCGGCAATATGGTCCTCATGTCCGTGGGAAATGAGGATAAAATCGGATTTAATTTCTGAAACATTAATGTTTTTGGCTAATTCATTAGGGGTTATAAAAGGGTCAAATAAAATTTTTATCGTGTTAATTTCCACCAAAAAGCACGAATGACCGAAATAAGAAATCTTCATCCCCTTAAAACAAAATAAAAATATATTTTGAAATTTGAATAATTTGTTTTTCTTTGCCCCGATTTAGGGAAAAAAACGGATAAATCTACAATTATTAAAAATAGAACGTCCGGTTTTTTCATTTGAATTTTTAAACAGTCGCGTGTTAATAAAAAAGAAAATCAATTGAAAAAGAATATCAAGCAGGATTCTTCAGCATATTCACAGGAGGATTTAATCCAGCTCAAAAAAAGGCACCTTTCCCTGGAGCATTTAAATGCCCAGATTGAGCGGTTTAAAAAAGGGGTTCTTCCCCTTACTCTTTCGGCTCCCTGCACAATAGGTAATGGAGTAAAGAATTTCACCAAATCTGAAGTTAACCGTCTGGCCCAGTTTTATGAAAAAGAGTCCATCCACAAAAAAGCGGTGAAGTTTGTTCCAGCTTCCGGAGCAGCCACCAGGATGTTTCATCACCTCCTCGTTTTTAGGGAAAAGGCGGCTTCTCTTCCTAAAACCAATCCCGACCGAAAAGCCGCTGAGCAGTTTTTTTTGAATTTGAAAAATTTTAGTTTTTACGATGAGTTGAATGAAAAGTTAAGGGCGAATGGTTTTAAGTTAAATGACCTTCTTAAAAAAAATGATTTCGGAAAAATACTGGATGTAATTTTTGGGAAAAAGGGACTTCATTATGGCAATATTCCAAAGGCGTTAATAAAATTTCACAGGGAGGGAAAACAATCCGTTACAGCCCTTGAGGAACATCTTTCGGAAGCTGTATTTTATGCCAAAGATTTTACCGGTAATTGCCGGCTCGTGTTTTCGGTTTCTACCGAGTTTAAAGAAATGATTAAAAAATATTATGAGGGAATTCAGGGAAAGTATGAACAAAAATTTAAGGTAAAATTCCATACCTCCTTTTCTGTGCAGCGGCCTTCCACCGATTCAGTTGCGGTTGATAATAATAATGTTCCATTTAAGGATTCGGATGGGAAAATCCTTTTCAGGCCTGCAGGGCACGGGGCATTATTGGATAATTTGGGCGACATCAATGCAGATATGATTTTTATTAAAAATATTGATAATGTTCAACCTGCCCATTTAAGAGGGGATACGAATAATTATAAAAAGGTACTTGGGGGTTATTTACTCGAGATTCAGAATAAAGTATTCAATTTCATTGAGGAACTGGAAAACAACTCCATTTCAGAGGATATGCTGGATGAAGCCATTGAGTTTGCAGAAAAAACCCTTTCGGTAAAAATTCCTGATGTGGTTCAATATGATCGCGAAGAACTTGTTAAACACCTTTATGAAAAATTTCACCGCCCCTTAAGAGTTTGCGGAGTTGTTAAAACCCAGGGCGAACCCGGGGGTGCTCCTTTCTGGGTTAAGGAACCAGATGGTTCTCTTTCACTTCAAATTGTTGAAAGGGCACAGGTAAATACCGGAATTGCCGAACAATTGAAAATCTTTAATTCGTCCAGCCATTTTAACCCGGTTGATATTGTATGCGGAATAAAAAATCACAAGGGCGAACAATATAACCTGCACTATTACCGCAATGCTGAGGCGGGTTTTATTACTATTAAAACTTATGAGGGAAAACCTTTGAAGGCCTATGAGCTGCCGGGCCTGTGGAATGGTTCAATGGCTAATTGGAACACTGTTTTTGTAGAGGTACCCCTTTCTACTTTCACCCCCGCAAAAACCATTAATGACTTGCTTCGGAAGGAGCACCAGGCGCATTCCTGATTTTATTTGCATTCTCTCCATTGTCCGTTATTAAAAACTCCCAGTGCTTTTCCGGTCAATTTTACTCCCTCGAATGGCGTATTTTTGGATTTTGAAAAGATGTGATTTTTTGAAAAAATCCATTCTGTGTCGGGATTAAAAAGAGTGAAATTGGCTTTTTTCCCTTCAATAATTTCGGGAATTTCCAATCCAAGTATTTTTCTTGGGTTGTGGCAAATCTTTTCAATAATTTTTTCTAATGGAATAATTTTTCTTAAAACTGTATTTGCTATGGCAAAACAAGTTTCGA
This sequence comes from Flavobacteriales bacterium, assembly GCA_023250995.1. GTDB lineage: Bacteria > Bacteroidota > Bacteroidia > Flavobacteriales_H > JAHEZO01 > JAHEZO01. The sequence continues at coordinate 2,820 of JAHEZO010000179.1, forward strand.
GGCCAATAATTCCAAATGCCGCATCATCAAATTCTTTTCGTTTGGTCTCTTCATCTTCCGGAGAATGATCAGAGCAAATTACATCAATTACCCCATTTTTGATTCCTTTTATGAGGGCTTTGATTTCATCCGCATTCCTCAATGGGGGTAAAACTTTATAATTGCTGTCAAAAATTTTAATATATGTATCATCCAGAAAAATTTGATGAGAAGCTATTTCAGTTGAAACAGCCAAACCGGATTTTTTTGCCCTTTCAATTAAATCAACTGACTTTCCGCAGGAAATCGTTGATATGTGAATTTTCGAATTGCAATAACCTGCGAGAAACAAATCCCTTGAAACCATAAGTTCTTCTGCTAAGGCAGGAATTCCTCTCAAACCAGTTTCGGCTCCTTCTTTTCCTTCATTCACCACTCCGTTTCTTGAAATGGTCCGGTCATTTGGGAAATTAATTATTAAACCATTAAAACCCATGGCATATTGCAATGCAATTTTTAATAAGTTAGCATTTTGAATTGATTTTTTATCATCGGTAAATGCTAAAGCACCGGCCTGGTGCATGTCAAACATCTCAGAAAGCTCTTTCCCGCTTCCACCTTTAGAAACGGTTCCGAATGGAAAAACATCAACTAAAAATTTTTTGGTTTTACTTTGTATATAATCAATGCCGGCTTTGTTATCTATGGGTGGATGCGTGGCCGGGTAAAGGGCTACCCCGGTAAACCCACCCTGCATGGCGCTCTCAGTTCCGGTTTCCAGGGTTTCCTGATACTCCATTCCGGGGTCCCTGAAATTGGCGTGCATATCGAACCAACCGGGAGAGAGGTGAAGTCCGGGGCATTTAAAAGTCTTACATTTTTGTTCCGGAATTTGCGGTTTTATGGAGGTTAGAATTCCATTTTCAATTAAAACATCCATTTTTTTCCCGTGATGCTTTGAAAGAGGATCAACAATTTTAGCCGATTTAATGAGCAAATCCATACAAATATTTTATTTAACTTGGTTCAAAGTATCCGAAAAGCAAATCATTTTAACCATTTAATCAAAGCCACTTCGGCTGCAAAAAAAGCCAGAGCAAAAATAAGGCAATATTTCCATAAGGAAATACCTCTAGTGCTTTCGTTAATTTCCGATTCAAGGTTTTTTATTCCCGGGTCAAGGGTAGAAAAATTATAAAGTCCTTCTGATTTTATTTTTTCTTTCAATTCCGATATGGAAAAAACCGCAGGGTCAGATTCTTTCCGGTCGTAATTAAATGAAACGCTTCCCAATTCATCTTTGCCCAATGAATATGAATAATTTCCCGATTGTGTAATCTGATTATGAAACAAAAGCCGCAATTTTGAATCAATGGTTTTTACCTGGGGAATAAAATCTACCGTTTTGTTTTCAGAAAAAATATGAAAAATATTTTCACGGCTGTTTCCTGAAAAGCCTGGGTTGCTAATTTCAAAAAAATCATCTGATCCGATTATTAAGGTATGGTCACGGGCCGAAACAATGCTGTTAAGGGCAATTTGATATAATGTAGGGAGAAACAAAGCGTGTTTGGGAAAATTGCTGAAATCTTCAGCTAAGGGAACAGAGGAAAGATAGATAAAACCTTTCCCGAATTTATACCGGCTCAGGAAGTGGTTTTCATTCATTGTTTTCATCAGCCAATCTTCATTTGTTTTCGAAATCCTGCTTACTTTGTATTGTTTATAAACAACCGGTAAATCAATGTTTGAAAAAGGGTTCATTTTACCCGACTCAAAAACATTTTCAAAAAGTTCATTTTCAAAATTTATTTGCGAAACCTTTGTCTTAAAAGTATCTTCAAATTCAAAAAAGTTTACGTTCAATTGTGATAGGAATTCATGGTAGGATGATAAGTTAATTTTTTTAGGGGGGAAAATCATTGTGGACCCACCGTTTTCAACAAATTTCTGAAGTTCCTGTGAGAGTCCGCTGGGTATACTGTCAAGTTCAGAGAGAATTATCAGGTTGTTTAGGGGAAAGGAAGAATAATTAATATTGCTTATTGAACTTTCACGAAGGGAAAAAAGAACTCCTTTTCCCTGAAGCGATGCTGTGTCTTTTTCGTCCTGTGGCCTAAAAAGTGTTTCCAAATAAACATTTGTACTGTTTTGCGCAATGCTGAGAATGTTTACTTCCGGAGAAATTTGATAAGAAATAAAATAGGTATCGTCAAAGGTCAGCGGAAAATCGGTGATCTCTGCTTTTCCGCTTTGGAATCCAGGGGTGGTTGAAGTAAAATTCAAGACCGTATCTATTCCGGAATTGGCCGGCACGGAAAAAATGGTTCCTAAGGCCCTAATTTGCCCGTTAACAATGAATTTAATTGGAACGTTTTCAATTAGGTTATCTGATTTATTTACAATTCTTAAATGAATTTCATCCGGAACATTCAACTTTCTTGCAGGTGTGGCAAACCAGCAGGAATCAATAAACAAATTATTTCTGAATGTTGAAGCAATTGGAACCAAAACCACTTGAAAATCAGAATCAGCAGGAATAGATTTAAAATCACAAATGGTTTTTTGAAAATCGGAAATAACATAAAGAATTTTTCTGTGTTTTTTAACTTCAGGTTCGGAATTGGCTCCTGAAAAGGAATCCTCCGATTTTATATCTGAAGTTTCCTTCCACCTGGAAAGTATTGAAGATACTTTTTTAGAGGAAGAGGAACTTTCTGTTTCATCCAGGCGTTTGAGAAAATCATCTTTATTCAATGATCTTTGGTCAAGGGGAGTAAAATCATTTGAAAGTAGCAAAAAGGAGCTTGAAGTTGGATGGGCATTTACAATTTGTCTTGCAATTTGGAGTCCCTGATCAAAAAGGCGCCCGTTATTATTAACTGCGTCCATGCTAAAAGAATTGTCAATGAAAACTCCAATGGTTTCATTTCCTGCAGAAAGAGAATTTCCCTTTTGGGATAAAGGGGGAAGAAAAGGTTGTGAAAATGCAAAAACAAGAAAAGAAAGTCCCATTAATCTGGTGAGAAGCACCAATAAATGTTTCAATCTCCATCTCGATTGTGATTCATGTTTTACTTCTTTTAATAACCTGACATTTGAAAAATATATTTTTTTAAACTGGCGGAAATTAAAAAGATGTATTATAATGGGGACAACTAAAACCAGGAGGGCTGAAAGAAATGCGGGGTAAACAAAACTCATCGGGTAGCAAAGATAAGGTTTTATTCGGTGGGGTAATTAAAACTTTTCGAAAACGCCTAAACCAAAAAGGGCAAAATCATATTTAACTGGATCTTCAGCATCAAATTTTTTTAAAAAATCGGTTAATTCAATTACCGCTTTTAAATCATTTTGCTTCCGTGTTAATATCCCAAGTTTCCGGGCCACATTCCCCGAATGAACGTCCAACGGGCATAACAATTGATAAGGGCGCAGGTTTTTCCAAAGGCCAAAATCAACTCCGTTTTTGTCTTTTCGAACCATCCATCTTAAGAACATGTTTATCCTTTTTAATGACGACTTTTTTTGAGGATTCGAAACGTGTCTTCCGGAAGAATAAAAATTCTTATTTAAAAAAAATGATTTTCTGAAAAAAGAAATATTTTCAATTATTCCCCCTTCATAATTATTATTTTTTATTGGTTTGCCAAGCACCGTTTCAAGGCCACCCAAATTTTGGTAAATGTTTTTTAATGACAACAAAAAATTAATACAATCTGAACCATTAAACGTCCGGTGTTTGAATTTGCCAAAGGCGTTAATATCTTTTTTAGAAGAATTTAAAATAAAATCAAAAGGTGAATTATCCATCATTTCCATTAGGAGTCCTGACTTTTGAATAATGGTTTCCCTCCGGCCCCATGAAAATGTGGCAGCAAAAAATCCAGATATTTCAATGTCTTCTTTTTTGCTGAAGCGGTGCGGGATTGAAATGGGATCATCCTTAATGAAGGAAGTTTGATTGTAAAGACGGTATTTTTCCTCCAAAAATATTTTCAGGCTGAAAAAATCCATAAATAGTTTTTGGAAAAAAAATTCAAAGTGGAAAGCGAAAATTAATAATAAGACAACCTGGATACCTTTGAAATATATTTTGCAAGTCGCATTACCTGTTTGGTATACCCTGATTCATTATCATACCAAACGTAAAGCACAATTTCTCTTCCGGTTTTTGAAACGATGGTGGCCGGGCTGTCAAATATTGAACAGCAGGAGTCTCCAATAATGTCAGTTGAAACCAATTCCTCCTCAAATGAAAATTTTATCTGATTTACCAAATCTCCTTCAAGAGCCGCCTTTTTTAACATTGAATTTATTTCTTCTTTCGTAGTAACTCTGCCAACAGTAAGTTGTAAAATAGCAACCGAACCGTTCGGAGTGGGTACGCGCACTGCATTTGCGGTTAATTTCCCGTCAAGAGAGGGAATGGCTTTGGTTACTGCTTTTCCTGCTCCGGTTTCGGTAATTACCATGTTTATGGCAGCCGACCTTCCCCTTCTTTGTTTTTTATGCATATTGTCGAGCAGGTTTTGATCATTTGTGTATGCATGCACGGTTTCGATATGTCCCTTTTCAATTGAAAGTTGAGATTCAATAACTTTTAATACCGGAACAATTGCATTGGTTGTGCAGGAAGCGGCCGAAAAAATGGTTTCTTTTTCAATTTCGAGATTTTTGTGATTTACTCCGTATACAATATTCGGAATGTCTCCCTTTCCCGGTGCGGTAAGCAATACTTTCTGTATGCCTTTCGATTTTAAATGTAGCGATAGTTTTTCCCTGTCGCGAAAGGCACCGGTATTGTCAATTAAAAGAGCGTTTTTAATTCCGTAATCTTCATAATTAATATTTTGGGGTTGGGATCCATCCAGCATTTTAACCGTATGGCCGTTAATTATCATTGACTTATTAGGCAAGTCAACCGCTACATTTCCTTTAAATGGGCCGTGAACTGAATCCAATCTTAGCAAGGCCGCCCGTTTCATAATATCTTCATCTGTGTTTCCCCTGGTAACAATGGCCCTCAATCTTAGCTGTTGGCCCTTTCCAGCCTGTTTTATTATTTCCCTTGCTGCAAGGCGTCCAATTCGGCCAAAACCAAATAACACTACATCTCTAGGAGTTAAGGGATTTAACTCTCTTCCTATTATTCCGGTTAATTTGTTTACTAAAAAATAATATTTATTTTTAAAATTGTTTTTTTCAGAAAGCCATTCGTTCGAAAGACGGCCAATGTCAATTTTAGCCGGCACTAAATCTTCAATGTTCAATAATTCCTTTGCCAGCTCGGAGGTGGTAAAAATATCAATGGGTTTATTTACAACCACTTTAGCGTATTCGTGCAGTTTTAAAATTTCGGAAGCACTGATGTCAACCAGATGATTTCGGAAAAGTACAAGCTCAACCGATTTTGCATACAACAGAGTTCCAATGGAGCTAATTAATTCAACGGCTGCTCTTTCCTGCCTGTTCCAATCTGTAAGTTGAAATTCAAATCCTTTGGAAGCAACTTCAGTTCCATTGCCAATTGATTCAATACTACTTGCTTTTTTTATCATAAATTTAAGGTTTTGGGTTTAGAAAAAGAACATTAAAAAAACCCGTAGAAAA
>JAHEZO010000311.1 GCA_023250995.1 Flavobacteriales bacterium
AGTTTTTGGGAGCAAAAAAAACAATAATCGAAATGCTTTTAATTCTGATGACCCATTTCAGTTACCACCTGGGCCAGATAAATTATCATAGGCGAATAATTTCAGTTAATTAACTTTGCAACTAATTTTTATTCTCTCTATGGAAAATGAATTGGAAAATTCGGTTGAATTGATTCGATATAAAATTGAACATTACCTGAAGGATGGCAAAAAATTGTTTGCCACTTCTTCCTTTCAAACCCATAGTTTGCCCATGCTTCATATTCTTAGCCGCATTACCAAATCCATCCCTGTTTACTTTATCAATACCGGTTTCCATTTTCCCGAAACGGTATCTTTTCGCGATACAATTTCCCAAAAATTTGGTTTGTCATTTGTTGATTTGCATTCGGTGGTACCAAAAAACCAGCAGCGCGATAAATGGGGAAATCTCTATTTTACTTCCGACCCCGATTATTGCTGCCACCTGAATAAAGTGCAGCCCCTCGACCCCATACTTTCACGCTTTGATGTTTGGATTAACGGAATCCGGGCCGACCAAAATGAAAACCGGAGAAATATGCAGATTGAGCAAAAAACACCACAGGGTGCACTTCGTTACCATCCTATGTTATACTGGACAAACAAAATGATTTTTGAATACATAAGTAAAAATAATTTACCCAAACACCCTCTGGAGGCAAGAGGATACCTGAGTATTGGTTGCGAGCCATGCACAAAAAAATTCGACCTCGAAAATTCAAGGGATGGACGCTGGTTCGGACTTAAAAAGAACGAATGCGGGCTGCATACCGAATTGGTAGAAAAAAATTAATCGATTGAACACTTCCACTTCTCCCATTTCCTGGATTTCTCTCCTCTTTCCAATGCCCTGATGAATATCAGAATTCATTTTGAACTTTTATTTACATTTGCCCACTTTTTAAAATAATTTCTTTTTCCCAATATTAATTATCATTATGAAGATTTTAGTTTGCATCAGCAAAGCCCCCGACACAACCAGCAAAATTTCATTTAAAGAAAACGATACCAAATTTATGGAGGATGGGGTTCAATGGATTATTAATACCTATGACGAATGGTATGCTTTGGTTCGGGCCCTTGAACTAAAAGAAAAATTTGGAGGCACTGTTACTACAGTATCAGTTGGAGGAACTGATTATGAACCCATCATCCGGAAAGCATTTGCCATTGGTGCCGATGATGGGGTGCGGATAGACTCCGCTCCCACAGATGCTTTTTTTGTAGCCAAACAAATTGCCGATTTCGCCAAAACGCAAAATTTTGATATTATTTTCCTGGGAAGAGAAACGGTGGATTACAATGGCGGGCAGGTTGGTGGCATGATTGCCGAGTTACTTGACCTTCCGTTTGTTTCTATGGCCGGAAAATTAGATTTAAACGGCAATGTTGCTCTTTGCGAAAGAGACATTCAGGGAGGCATTGAAGTACTTGAAGTAAAAACCCCTTTTGTCATCAGCGCTGCCAAAGGAATGGCAGAACAACGAATTCCAAACATGAGAGGAATTATGGCCGCAAGGACAAAACCTTTAAAGGTAATTCCGGCTTCAGAAGGACAGAAGCATACTTCGGTAATATCTTATATTTTGCCTCCTCCGAAAGCTGCATGCAAAATGGTGCCGGCTGAAAATCCGGAGCAGTTGATTGAACTTTTGCACAATGAAGCCAAAGCAATTTAAACTAAATTTCGAGCAAGCCCTTTCAACCCTTAAACTAATAAACCTTTAAACTAATAAACTAACAAACCCATTAGCTAATTTGCTAATTAATCAATTTGCTAATTAGCTAATTAACCAAAAACCAAAAAAAAATGTCGGTATTAATATTTGCAGATGCTCCCAATGGAAAATTAGTAAAAAGTGCAAACGAGGCAACGTATTACGGAAGCAAAATTGCGGCACAGCTTGGTTCAAAAGCCATAGTAGTTACCTACGGAAACGCTGATAATGACTCATTGTCAAAACTAGGCAATTACGGTGCAACAAAAGTTCTGGTTGCAAAAAATTTAAACCATTCAGATCCCCAGCAGCTTACCAGAATAATGGTGAAGGCCGCAGAAAATGAAGGCGTAAGCATTCTTGTGTTTTCTCATGATTACACCGGAAAGGCAGTAGCCCCAAGAGTGGCCGCAAGGTTAAATGCAGGTTTTGTTCCGGGGGTAATAGAATTTCCACAAATTGGTTCAGCTTTTACAGTTAAAAGAACGGTGTTTTCCGGAAAAGCTTTTGCAATTTTTGAAATTGGTTCGGAGAAAAAAGTAGTTTCACTTTTACCCAATTCGGTTCCGGTAGAAAAATCTGATAATTTAGCTGAGGTGGTTGAATTCAATGCAGACCCCGGCCTGTCAGGAATAGTAATTAAAGAAGTTAAAAAGGATGAAGAAACAGGAGTTCTTTTGCCCGAGGCTGAAATTGTTGTTTCGGGTGGCAGGGGGCTCAAAGGCCCCGAAAACTGGGGAATGATAGAAGATTTGGCCAAAACTCTGGGAGCCGCCACGGCCTGTTCCCGTCCGGTAGCCGACATAGGGTGGAGGCCACACCATGAGCATGTGGGCCAGACCGGCCTTGCCATCCGCCCAAATTTATATTTTGCTATTGGTATTTCAGGGGCTATTCAACACCTTGCCGGAGTAAACGGAAGCAAGGTAATTGTGGTGATAAACACGGATAAGGAAGCTCCATTTTTTAAAGCTGCCGACTATGGAATTGTAGGTGACGCATTTGATATAGTTCCTAAAATTATTGAAGCCTACAAAAAACATAAAGCAAGTC
>JAHEZO010000031.1 GCA_023250995.1 Flavobacteriales bacterium
AAGGAAAGAAAAGAACCGATGTAAATCTTGAAATCAATTTTGGCGGAACCTGGAAGAGCAGGGCGGTTGTTCCGGGATTCAGTCTTGAATACCATTTTTAAACAGGTTTTTTTTAGATTGAACAAATAGTTCATTTTTTTCGAATTTCCGGTTCATTTTTTCAATAAGCAATTGTCCGTACCGCAGAAAATTCATCCTTAGAATTTCAAATTCATCCTCGCTGATTTTCACATTTTCGATAGCGAGTTTTTTAAGGGTTTCATTGGTGTCGTCAACAAAACTTTTGCAGGCAATATCCACCAGCATATATAAATGAATGCTTTCATTGATGGTAAGATTTGAATGTTCGCCAGCCTGCCTGGGTTGAAAAATCTTTCGCTTTAAATCTGAATATGATTTTTTGTTAAGTCCCTTGTAAAGTTGAAAATCCTTTGGGCCCTGCAATGCTCCGTTAACAATTAATAAATCACCAATCATAAAAGCAATTAACATAAAAGCTTCGCTGGTTTGCGATTGAAAAACCGATATTCCGGGTTCATGCATTGTATTTTCAGATTCATTCATTTGCCTCGGTTGTTTATTCCGAATCTCAAAAAACGAAATTACTTTAAAATTGAAATTGGTGCATAAAATACTGACAATTAATTTACTTTTGCAAAAAAAAATTTTATGAAAAAGGGAAAAATTTCAGAATTCATCGAACGGCATTTTCTTCATTTTAACGCAGCCGCACTGGTAGATGCCGCCAATGGTTATATTAATCATCTTGACAAAGGGGGGAAAATGATGGTAACCCTGGCCGGGGCCATGAGTACGGCAGAACTTGGAAAGTCGCTGGCAGAAATGATACGGAAAGACAAAGTGCACATTATCACCTGCACCGGAGCAAACCTGGAAGAGGATGTATTCAACCTGGTGGCTCATTCGCACTACAAACGGGTTCCGCATTACCGCGACCTAACGGCAAAAGATGAAAACGAACTGCTCGAAAAACATTTCAACCGGGTAACGGATACCTGCATCCCCGAAGAGGAGGCCATGCGCAGGATAGAGCATAATATTTTAAGGCAATGGAAAAAGGCTCAGAAAGAGGGAAAGCGTTTTTTTCCGCACGAATATTTTTTTCAGCTATTTGAAAACAAGTCTCTGGAAAAATTTTACGAGATTGATAAAAAAGATTCCTGGCTCCTGGCTGCCTATCAAAAGAAAATTCCCATTGTGGTTCCGGGTTGGGAAGATTCTACCCTCGGGAATATTTTTGCAGCCCATTGCATGGAAGATGGTATTGACCCATCCATCATGAAATCGGGAATTGAATATATGATGTGGCTGGCCGACTGGTACACCAAAACCACCCGCGATTCAAGTTTGGGCTTTTTTCAGATCGGGGGCGGTATTGCAGGTGATTTTCCTATTTGCGTGGTGCCCATGCTCCACCAGGATTTGCGAAGGAAAAACGTTCCGGTATGGGGTTATTTCTGCCAGATTTCAGATTCAACAACCAGTTATGGCTCATATTCGGGGGCTGTACCCAATGAAAAAATAACCTGGGGAAAGCTTGGAATAAATACTCCCAAGTTTATTGTTGAATCGGATGCAAGCATTGTGGCCCCATTGATGTTTGCCTGGATTTTGGGCTGGTAACCTGTTTGCCTTTTGCACAACCGGCAAGATTTTTTTCAAGGGATAAGTATCTAATCCAAAAAATCATCAAGCAACAATCAGTTCCAAACCAAAAAATTGCAGGTCACAAGTAAAAAATCAAAGAAAGTATTTTATGGAAAAAAACGCCAACGTAATAAATTGGTTTGAGGTGCCTGCCGTAGATTTCAAAAGGGCTAAACTTTTTTATGAAAATATATTTGAAATTTCCATTCCCGAACATAGTGCCGGTGGCAATACGATGGGGTTTTTCCCTTATGAAATGGGAAGCGGAAAACTTAGCGGTGCCATTGTGATGGGTGAAAATAGGATCCCTTCCAATGAAGGAGCTCTCCTTTATTTTAATGCCAACCCCGATTTAAGCAACACTTTAGCGAGAATTGAAAAGGCCGGAGGAAAAATACTTGTTCCCAAAACACAGATTTCTCCCGAAGTGGGGTTCTTTGCAATATTTTTTGATACCGAGGGAAATAAAATGGCACTTCATTCTCAGCATTGAAATTTGGGGCTTGGGACTTATTCAATAAAATTTTGGTAAGTTCTGTTAATTATTAATTCGCACAATTTTTTTTACCGAAACCACTTTATCATTCACCTCCATTTTTAGAAAATAAATTCCCGAATTCAGAAAGGTGTCTCCCCATGGGTAATATAATTTCAGCAATCCTTTGGGTTCTGTTTTTTCATGCAGAACCGAAATTTTATTTCCAAAAACATCATACATTGCAAGCAGAACTTTTGACTCGGAGGCCAGTTGATAGCTTACAAAAAAATAATTGCTAAATGGGTTTGGATTTACCGAGCCTATTAAATTCTCCTCAACAAAATCAATTTCTGAAGTGCAGGCAAGGTCTACCCTTCCGTGGTAAAATAAGCTGTTTCGGATTCTGTTGTATTGGCCCGGAGTAAATTTATTTGTGCACTGCGATTTTGAATACGACATGATGTTCTCAACCATTGGAGCAAAAAAATCTCCATTGGCATCTTTGCCGGAACCCGTATAAAAACATTTTTTTAAAATTGCATTGTAGCTTACTTTTCCTTCCAGGTTGGGGTCGGCAGGGGTATCGCAGATATAATCTCCGGCAGAAGAACAATTGGAGCCGTTTACTAATTCAACGGTTAGCGTGGTGTTGCTTTTGCCGTGTGTGTGGAGAAGTGAAAAATAATGTCCAAGCTCATGGGCTACCGTATTCCCGTTATTTACGCAGGCATTGTCAATAAATATGTTATTGGCTCCCATGGGCAGGTAAGAGTAACCGCAAATTCTTTTTCCATTGAGCAAAATGGTATCTGCAAAATAAATATTAATTACTCTCGGGGTTTCAAATCCCCCTGTGAGTAAATCTTCTTCCCCCGGGGCATTAAAAGTAAGGAATTCAGAATTGTCAATATATTGGATTTGTCCGCACTGAAAAAATTGAATTTTTGCATTCTGATAAAAAAAATTTACCGAATCAAATTCAACCCGGAATTTCTGAATACTTAAACCTCCTGTTCCGTCCTGGTTTCGTATGATGTGTACTTTAACGGGGACAAAAAAAGTGTCTTCCGGAAGGGAAGTCTTTTGATTGCCCTCTGTGTAAAATTCAATGAGATTTTTAAACTGAACATCACTTACTTCCGTTCCGCAGGGATATTGTGCAAAACAAAACGGGGAATTCAGGACGTTAAAAAGAAGGAATATTACAACGTATCTATCCCTCAAAAATGCTTTCTGTAATCGCAAAATAATTTCCATGCCATTACTCTAAAAACTTCAGAAGCATGCCCCAGTATTCTCTGAAATTTTGATTTTTTTCCCACAGCACCTTTGACCCGTGGTCCCCATCGTGAATTGGAATAAACTGAACCAGTTTTTTCTGGTCAACTCCTTTTACAAGTTCTTTTACCGATTCAGCCTCGGCCCTGGCAGAAGTAACAAATACAGGTTTACTTAACCCTTTAATGGCATCGGCAAAGCTGATTCCTTTAATATATTCTCCCGGACTGAATGCTATCACTTTTGAAACCTTTTGGTTTCCATTGGCAATTTTTAAAACAAAAGAAGCAGAATAAGAACTTCCGAGCAAAATTACAGGTTGTTTATATTTATCATATAAATAATCAATTCCGGCAAGAATATCCTTTTCTGCATCGGAATAATCTGTGGGAAGATTTTTTTCTTTTGCCCTTTTTGCCGTTTCATTAAGCACTCCGTTAACCGATTTTCCTGAGCGCTGGTCAATGGCCATGCAGTTAAATCCTTTAGTTTTAAGAACTGAGCCGGCTTCTGTATATTCTCCTCTGCTGAAACCCGCCTGATGGCACATCAGTATCCAGGGGTTTTTATCATTCCCGCTTTCATAAACATCCGCAGTAATTAACAAACCGTCCTTAGAAGGGAAAGTTATTTTTTTAAATTCAAAGGGGAAAAAAAATATGAGAAAGGATAAAATCAGCGTTTTCATTGAAAATTTATTTTGATATTTTGCCACCGAAAGTATATAAAATAAGAGAAAGTAATTACCCGGATTTTTTTGGAGAGAACCATGCTTTCTTTTAACTCCTGCCCTTCCCGCTTTCCGCTTCAATCTTTTTGCCTTGCAAAAAGTATTTCCGCTTCAATCGGGTCTGAATTAAAACAGCTTTTTTCATAGCCAACTTTTTAAGTGATATTTACGTATACGTTATGCTAATGGATAAACAAATGAAAAATTTTCTTTAAAAGACATCCGAATGCTAAAAAGCAATTTTTTTCACTCGCTAATTAAGGTTCACCAATGAAACCAATCTGCAAATCCCTGATTATTTTTGGGTCCGTTATTTTTTTTTCTTTAAAATTTTTACTTGCTCAAACACCGCTTTCTCCATTTACTTCGGCACCTTCCGGGGGTAGCCATATGATGTCAGGAACTTGCGGATCAGGAACTGTTACACATACCATTGCTAAACCAACAGCAGGTTGTTATGGGGTGGGATTTCAATATGGCGATAACCGCAATGGATTCGGAGTATTCAATGCTGGTAGCTGCCCCGGGGGATCGGGTAGTTATCCGGCAGCCAATATGTGGAGTTATGTTTCGGGGGCAGGAACAAATACCATTGTATTCAATATGGCCACCGTTAATGCTCCGGGCAACTGCCTGGAAACGCCAATTCCAACACCTACTCTTACTTTTACCATAACGAGTCCTGCCTCAGGATTAGGTTCCACATGGTCGGTGATTACCTCAAGTAAATATGCATATGTTACCACCAATGGTGGTAATGTAACTTTTACTTCGGAGGAAAAAGCAGGCGGTCAATTTGTAAATTCCTATGAATTCAAAGGATGTACCCAAGATGCCTTTCAGACCTGTTCTGATATCATTTATGGCTGGTTTCAGCTCTCAGAACCAAGTGCAAATGCAGGTGCGGCTATCACTACCTGTACCGGTGTTTCTCCAATATCCATGTCGGGTGCTTCTGCTTCAAATTATGGTTCTCAAAGCTGGTCGGGCGGAAGCGGGCTCGGGAGTTGGACTCAGAATGCCGACCCGGCACTTGCAACTTTTACTCCTTCTGTTTCTGCCGGTTCTTTTACGGCCGTTCTAACTGCTAATGGAACTGGCGAATGTGCCGGTTCAAGTGCAGCTCCTTCCCGGCTGATTATTTGGGGAAGTTCCGGAGATTGGATTGGAGCAGTAAGCAATGATTGGTTTAATGGAGGTAACTGGTGCTCCGCAATTCCTGTTTCCACTACAGATGTAAATGTGCCCGTAAGTGTTCCAAACATGCCCGTGATTAATTCAGCAGGTGCAGTTAGTAAAAATATTACGATTCAATCGGGTGCTACTTTGTCAATTTCAACTTCAGATACTTTGACCATTTATGGCGACTGGGACAACAGCGGAACCTTTACTTCCGCTAGTGGCAGAGTGAAATTCAATGGTACTTCCGCCCAGGTAATAAAGGGTTCTTCGGTTACCACATTTAATAATTTTACCATTAATAACTCATCCGATATCACTTTAAATAAACCGGCCAATATTACCGGGCAAATGATTTTAATTGCGGGGAAAATAAATACCACAGCAACAAATATTTTAACTTTAACCTCAACCGCTTCCTCCACCTCCGGAAAGGCGACAAGTTTTGTAAACGGACCAATGGTGAAACAAGGAAGTACAGATTTTATTTTTCCGGTGGGGAAAACAAACCGATTGGCAGGAATTGGAGTTATTAATTTATCAGGTTCAGAGGATTTTACTGCCGAATATTTCAATTATCCTTACTCAGGCAGTGCATCACTCAATTCTCCATTGCAGGTAGTAAGTGCAAAAGAGCATTGGTTGCTTTCCCCTGCGGGAGGCGGTCAGGCACAAGTTCGCCTTTATTGGGAAGATGCATCTTATAGTGATATTTTAAATTGTGCAACGGACGGAGACCTTGTGGTGGCACACCAAACCGGTTCTGTATGGCAAAGTGAAGGAAGTCCAACCGTGATTTCCACCTGCACCGGAAGTGCCCCTTCTTCTGGCTGGGTTCAATCGAATAACATCAGCTCATTTAGTCCATTTACTTTTGGTTCAAAAGTATGGCAAAGCAACCCATTGCTTATAGGTTTGGGGTCAATAAATTTTACGTGCGACAATTCATCCAATGCTTCCCGTTTTAATGTAATTATTGATTGGGTTACTTTAGAGGAATTAAACAGCACCTTTTTTTCCCTTGAACGAAGCCTGGATGGAAAGGAATTTTCCAGGATTGGAACGGTAAAGGCTGCAGGCAACAGCAATATTCCTGTTTCATATTCCTTTACTGATAGGGATATTACTTCTGACACAACATTCTATTATCGCATATCTTTAACAGATATTAACGGATACACCAAAATATTAAACATGCTTCCCGTTACGTGTAATAATAATATTACCTACGATCTGAACATTAAACTATTTCCAAGTCCGGGTTCCAATTCTGTAAGTGTTTCAATTTATAATCCCGAAAAGAATAGTCAAGGTTCCGAAATTGAAATCATTGATATTTTGAGCCGGAAAATTGTTTCAAAATCGTTCCAGGTAAAATGCGGTGAAAATTTGTTTGATTTTAATACCGAATCGCTTGCCCCCGGCCCTTACCTAATTAACATGGAATTTGAAAAATCGCGGCCAGTTTCGCGTATGTTTGTTATTAAATAACTGATGTTGGGCAGAATTATTAATAATGGTAAATCGTAAGTCAAAAGATTTTTAAGACTTAAGACACTTACGACTTTCGACTAAAAAAAATATTGAGTGAACAGACATTATTCTTTGTTTAACATCAGGCAATCGAAAAATTATTCTTTATTAAGGAAGCCATTGGAGGGAATCCGGTGAGGTATTATTTCAAACAAATTTCTCTTTTCTTACCTTTGCATCAGTACTCAAACCCACAATGATACTGATATTGGCAATATTGCAGTTTTCCCTCCGTCCCTTGTCAGAAATTTCAGGCAATAAGAGGTTTAGGAAGGTTATTATATTCCTTAAAACCCTTCTTGGATTTATTACCTCCTTTTTATTTTTTAATCCCTTTTTTTTATCGGGGTCCCCTGGTCAGTGGAAAGTAAAATTTGATGAACCCCCCTTGTTCATAGAAAATAAAGGTCAATTTGACGGTGGGATAAATACCCCGGATAAAATTCAATTCATGGTGGAGGAAGGTTTGTCGCAAATTTATTTTTCAAGCAAGGGCCTGGTTTTTCTTTTGAAAAAAAAAAATAAGGAAAATATTTTTGAGGAAGATGCGGAAAGGGAATTGAAACACAAAATTCTTTCAGGAAAAAAATGGAATGACATTCTCCGGGAGGAAGAATTAAAAAGGTATGAAACCGACACCATTTTTCTCACTTTTGAAAATGCCAACCCAGGGGCTCAAATGTATGCCGTTGAATCTGCCGATGAATATTTCAGCTATTCGTTTTTTCAGGAAAATGCATTTAAAAACATCAATCATATAAAGGGCTTTAGAAAAATCGGGATTAAAAATATTTATCCGAAAACCGATGTGGAATTTTCAATTCACCCTCAGGGGGGAATCAAATACCATTTTATCCTTCATCCGGGAGGGGACGCTGCAATGATTAAAATGCAGTATTTGAATTCAGAAAAAAAATGGATGGATGACAAGTGGAAAATTCATATATCCACCCGCTTTGGCGATATCATTGACCATCCTCCTGTAAGTTATTATGAAAAGCCTGTTCCAAAAGTGATTCCCACTTCATTCAAATTGACTAACAATGTTGTTTCATTTTTTTTAGCCCCTTACGATAAATCAAAAACCCTCATAATCGATCCTTGGATACAAACCCCTGTTTTACCCGATTTGAACTGTGTTTGGGAATGTGAAACCGATAAGGCCGGAAATGTATATATAATAGGGGGAGATGCTCCAATGAAACTGTTAAAATACAGCCCTGCCGGAAACTTATTATGGTTGTATTCTTCTCCCTGGGCACTGCCCAACTGGCTTGGTACCCTGGCTACCGATACTGCCGGCAATAGTTTTATCACTAGCGGGTCTTTTGGCGATTTACAGAAAGTGGATTCTGCCGGAAATTTGATTTGGTGGTACCCACCCAATGGTATGGATGAATACTGGACCATTGCATTTAATTGTAATCAATCTAAACTAATGGTTGGAGGGACCAGGTTGTTTGGGAATTTTGCACCCAACGAATGCAGGGGTTATTTATTCGAAATTGATGCGGTTAACGGAAATATTCTTAATGAATTATTGGTAAGTTATTTCCATACCATACCCACGCAAGGCTCACCGCCCACTCAAACAGAGGAGGTTCGATCAATTTCTTTTTCAAATAATTCATATTATTTTATTACCCTTGATTCGCTATATAGGATAAACCAGGATTTTAATTTTTGCTCGGGCAAACCTCTTTTTTCAGTTAATGATCATTATGCATTCAGATATAAAAGTGAAAATTATCGTCCTGATGTTGATGCAAAGTCAGGAATTAAAGCGATAAAAGCTGCCGAAAATTTTATTTACACTACAGATGGTTCCACTGTTCAAAAAAGGTCGAAATTTGATGGAACCGTTTTAATATCCGCACCAATTCCCGGGGGAATAGTTATGTTTAATATTCAGGGATTAAGAGTTGCCGGCAATAGTGGCATTGAAGCGGATAGTTGTGGAAATATTTTTGTTGGCTCGGGAAATGCACTCGTAAAATTTGATGCCAACCTGAATCTTATTACCCAAATACCAACCTCCTTTGCTGTATATGATGTGGCCCTCGGTTTAAACGGGGAAGTAATTGCTAGCGGTTCAACAGGAACTTCAACAGACAGCTCGCGGCAAGGATTTATTCAATCTTTCAGCATGAATTCATGCAAAACCATTGAACCCATTTGCTGCAATCCTGCTATTTGCACGCCTGAGCCAACATGCGTTACTGCCTCTCCATTTGATCTGGAAACAGCTACACCCGGGGGAATTTTCAGTGGCCCGGGAATTACCAATAACATCAATGGTACTTTCAACCCTTCTTTAGCCGGAATCGGAAAACACCATGTTCTCTATACCCTTAATTGTGGCAGCGACTCAATTTCAATTACGGTTTATCCCTGCACACCCATTTCGGCATGTAAGGACAGCAATGGCTTTATAACTGCTTCCAACGGATTTGCCCCATACCAATGGTATAAATCGAAACCTTCGGGTATTTCAATACAAAAGGAGTCGGAATGTGTTGCCTGTGGTTATCTTTGGGATTCGATCACAGGAATATGCATGCTGGGTGCCTATCCTGCCAATTATTGCTATTCGGTATTCTGGAAACCGGTTGGAACGAATACCGTTTTTCTTCCCGATACTTTTCCAATATTGGTGGTAGATAATTTAAACGACAGCCTTGTAATTGGGGATGTAAATTCATTGCCCTATTGTTCCTGTGCTGTTCCGCAGTTATCCGTTTCACCGGTTTCAACAGTATGCGGCCAAAATAATGGCCAGGCAACAGCTTTGGCTAGCGGAGGCATTACGCCCTATTCTTATCTGTGGAGCAACGGGGATACTGCCGCAACAATTGACAGTCTTTCTCCTGGAACATACGTGGTAACCGTAACAGGTGGCATGTGCAACGACACGGCTACCGCTGTTATCACTGCTGAAAGTCCATTTACTGCTTCATCTCCAATTGCATTTACCACTTGCGGGTACAATAACGGAGTGGCAACAGTTTATCCCGGAGGGGGCACCAGCCCATTTACTTTTCTCTGGAGTAATGGTGCAAATGTGCAATTGGTTTCCGATCTTTCACCCGGGCCTTATTATATTACTATAACAGATTTTAACGGTTGTACTGCAACAACGAATACCTGGGTTAATGGTTCTGCCGGAGTGGATGCTTGGATTGCCGCCACGAACAGTTCATGCGGAAACAACGATGGATCTTTAAATGTTAATGCTTTTGGGGGAACAGCCCCATATTCATACTACTGGTCAAATGGCTCAACTTCTCCTAATCTAACCGGGCTTCCGGCAGGTATTTATTCGGTAACCATTAGCGATAGCATTGGCTGTATAAAAATATCAAACGCTTCAGTGAATTCTTTATCCGGGCTTACAGCAACCATTAATTCCAATCCTTCCTCATGCAGCACCAACAATGGATTTGCAAATGTGGTAGTTTCCGGGGGGAATGGCCCTTATAACTATCAATGGAGTAATAATCAAACCACAAGTACTATTACCGGCATTGGGCCAGGTTCATATTCAGTAACAATAACTGATAATTCGGGTTGTGTATATACAACTTATACAACTGTAGGAACCTACGGAAGCCCTGTTTTATCCACAATATTAATTCCGGTTACCTGCTTTGGCGATTCCAATGGCCAGGCAATCCTTTCGGTTTCGGGAGGGTCATCTCCATATTCTTTTTTATGGAATAATGGAAAAACAGTTTCCGGTTTGTCGGGGCTGGCAGCAGGAAATTATTCAGCAACTGTAACCGATGGAGCCGGCTGCACCGGAACAACTAATTTTGTAATTCCACAGCCAAATGAAATAAGTATAAGTATTATTGTTAAGCCAGCCGGTTGCGGAGAAAATAACGGCTCTTTAAACGCAATTGCCAGCGGAGGGGCCTTCCCCTATTCTTATCTCTGGAATACTGGCCAAACATTTCCTTTTTCAGATGCTCTCGCAGCGGGTGAGTATGAAATTACCATTACAGATGCAAATAATTGTACAAAAACTGCCACCGCTTTTCTTTCAGATACAAGTGCTCCTGTTCTTTCGTTGTTTTCTGAAAATCCCTCTTGTTATGGCTATGGCGATGGTTTTGGTTCTGTAAATGCAACGGGTGGAACCAGCCCTTATATGTATCAATGGAGCAATAATTCTTCTATTCCTCTCAACAATGGTTTAACAGCCGGAACTTATTTCGTTACAGTGGCGGATGATTCAGGATGCAAAGCGGTTTCATCCATAACATTAACAGATCCGACCAAGGTGCCTGCAAAAATTTCAACCTCCGACTCCCTTGTTTGTTGGGGCGGAAGCGCTGCAATTTCTGCTGGCGGGGGCCAGAATTTTTTGTGGAGTACCGGAGAGATTACGCAAAATATTATTATAAATAATATTCATTCTGATTCTTTAATCTTTGTAACGGTTACAGATTCCACCGGTTGTTCAGGCATAGATTCTATCCGTATAAAAAAGGTTGTTTCTGATGTAACAATATCTTGTACCGATCCTTTGATTTGCCCTGGAGAATTGGCCCTGCTGGTGGCTTCGGGTGCTGATAATTTTTTCTGGAGCAATTCAGAAACCAATGATTCCATCCGGGTATCACCGGTTTTTGACAAACAATATTATGTTGAGGGAAAAAGTTTTCTTTGCCTCTCCTGGGATACCATCCTGATAAAAGTAAACAAAGGAATAAATGCTGTAATTTCAAACGACACATTGATTGAACGGGGAACCACTATTACCCTTGGCGCAACAGGAGGGGATTCATTTCTTTGGAGTACGGGTGAAACTTCTGCAAGCATTAAAGTAGGCCCGGAAGAAGATACCTATTATACCGTTGAAATTTCAGATTCATTGGGATGTATTAAAATTGATACGATACTTATAACCGTTGAAGGATGCAGGAATAGTATTTCAATACCTACAATTTTTTCTCCCAACGGGGATGGCCAAAACGATTTTATTAAAGTTTATGGAAATGGTATTGAAGAAATCAATTTATTAATTTACGATCGTTTGGGAAACCGGATTTTTGAAACCAGCGATAAAAATCAGAGGTGGGATGGCACTTTTGGCGGAAAATTATTAAATGCCGGGGTATTTGTATATTGCCTTAAAGCATCCATGTGCAACGGAAAAACACATAAAGAAAAGGGGAATATTACGCTGGTAAGGTAAGCCCCATTATCACTCCGCCAAAACAATAACTTTGTTCTTCAAAACCTCCACCACGCCTCCGTTTATTTCAAAAAAATCATTGGTGCCTGCCGGGTTTAAAGTTTTAATCTTCCCCTTTTTTAGTGTTGAAATGAGTGGGGCATGGTTGTTAAGGATTCCGAAAGAGCCCGAAGTGCCGGGCAAAGTGATGGAAGAAACTTCACCTGAAAAAATATTTTTTTCGGGCGAAACAATGTCTAAATGCATATTAATTATTTTTTTCTGCTTCTGAAATCATCTTTTTCCCTTTCTCAATTGCATCGTCAATAGATCCCACCAGGTTAAAAGCCGCCTCGGGGTACATATCAACTTTCCCATCCATTATCATGTTAAAGCCCTTTATGGTTTCTTCAATCGGAACAAACACTCCTTTTAATCCTGTAAACTGTTCGGCCACAAAAAACGGTTGAGATAAAAACCGCTGAACCCTTCGGGCCCGGTGTACTACCAGTTTGTCTTCTTCACTTAACTCATCCATTCCCAAAATGGCAATAATATCCTGCAATTCTTTATAACGCTGTAATATTTCTTTTACTCTTTGTGTGCAACGGTAATGCTCTTCACCAACAATTTCTGGAGTAAGAATTCTTGAGGTGGAATCCAGCGGGTCTACCGCTGGATAAATTCCCAACTCAGCAATTTTGCGGCTTAAAACCGTTGTGGCATCCAGGTGAGCAAAAGTGGTGGCAGGAGCTGGGTCGGTAAGGTCATCGGCCGGAACGTAAACTGCCTGAACCGAAGTAATAGAACCTCTTTTGGTGGAGGTAATTCTTTCTTGCATTATTCCCATCTCAGTGGCAAGGGTAGGCTGGTAACCTACGGCCGAAGGCATACGTCCAAGTAGCGCAGAAACTTCTGAACCCGCCTGGGTAAACCGGAAAATATTATCAATAAAAAAGAGAATATCCCGTCCGCCCGATTGCTCATCACCATCCCGGAAATATTCTGCCATGGTTAAGCCCGAAAGTGCAACCCTTGCCCGGGCACCGGGGGGTTCATTCATCTGTCCGAAAACCAGAGTTGCCTGCGATTTGCCAAGTTCTTCCATATTCACTTTGCTTAAATCCCATCCACCTTTTTCCATAGAGTGTTTAAACTCATCACCATAACGGATAACCCCCGATTCAATCATTTCCCTCAGCAAATCATTTCCTTCGCGTGTTCTTTCACCCACACCGGCAAATACAGATAAACCGGCATATCCTTTTGCAATATTATTTATCAGCTCCATGATCAATACCGTTTTGCCCACCCCGGCTCCACCGAACAAGCCAATTTTTCCGCCTTTGGCATAGGGCTCAATCAAATCAATAACTTTTATTCCTGTGAACAACACCTCGGTGGCTGTGGTAAGATCCTCGAACCTTGGTGCATCCCGGTGAATGGCATATCCCCCTTCATTTGAAACGGGGCCAATACCATCAATGGCTTCACCAACTACATTGAACAATCGTCCTTTCACTTTTTCTCCTATAGGCATTCGGATGGCGCTGCCTGTGGTAATAACATCCATACCTCTTCGTAAACCATCCGTTGAATCCATGGCTACCGTACGAACGGTATCTTCACCAATATGCTGCTGGCATTCCAGAACAATGGAATGGCCATCTTCCCTTTTTACCTCAAGGGCATCCATGATTTGGGGAAGCTCGCTGTCTTTTAAGTTAAAACTTACGTCAATTACCGGCCCGATAATTTGGGTTATTTTTCCAATT
The DNA here is from genome assembly GCA_023250995.1 of Flavobacteriales bacterium. GTDB lineage: Bacteria > Bacteroidota > Bacteroidia > Flavobacteriales_H > JAHEZO01 > JAHEZO01. The sequence continues at coordinate 13,821 of JAHEZO010000031.1, forward strand.
TTTACTCCCATGATTACTTTTATTTTTTGATGATTTAAAATTCTTTCTGATTAAAAAAAGCATTTTTTTTGCGGAGGCGAAAGTAGTATTTTAAATTAAATCAATGCAAAAATCCTGGAGTTTTTATTCGTATTTTCGCGCTCCTCAAAAATTTTAATTCAGTGAAAATATATTACGGCTTAAACGAATTCGGAAACGTAAAAAATCCGGTGGTAACCACAGGTACTTTTGACGGGGTTCATCTGGGCCACCGTAAAATAATAAACCGTCTGAAAGAAATTTCTTTAAAAATAGGCGGAGAAACAGTAATCCTTTCTTTTTCCCCCCATCCGAGGCTGGTTCTTTTTCCGGAGGATAATAACCTTAAACTGCTGAGTTCGGATTCGGAAAAAACCAAATTGCTGGCAGAAGCCGGGGTGGCGCATTTAATCATTCACCCGTTTACCAAAGAGTTTTCAAGATTATCATCGGCCGAATATGTAAGGGATGTGCTGGTGAATAAAATCGGAACAAAAAAATTGGTCATTGGATATAACCATCAGTTTGGCCGGAACCGGGAAGGGAGCTTTGAGCATTTAAAAGAATTCGGTTTCAGCTATGGATTTGAGGTGGAGGAAATCCCAGCTCTTGATTTGGATAATGTAAATATTTCTTCTACTAAAATCAGGGAGGCGTTAATCAGGGGAGATATTTCTACTGCAGCCCGTTATCTTGGTTATAATTATTCCATTACCGGCAAGGTAGTTCAAAGCAGCAAAACCGGACGTACCATCGGATTCCCTACTGCTAATATTGTTCCTTGCGAAAGGCTAAAAATGATACCATCCGATGGGGTGTATGCCGTGGAGGTATTTCATAAGGGGGCTGAATTAAAAGGGATGATGAATATTGGGGTTAAGCCAACCGTTACAGAGCAAAATAAAAGAACAATTGAGGTTCATATTTTTGATTTTAACAAGGATATTTACGACCAGGAATTAACAGTGGTTTTCAGAAAAAGGCTGAGGGAAGAAAAAAAATTCAGTTCTCTTGAAGGACTAAAGGCCCAGCTTGAAATTGATAAAACGAGTGCATTGGATTCTTTCAGTTAAGTTAGTTTAATGGTATGGTTATTTTGCTGAACAAAAAATTCTTTCCAGGTCAAATGATCAAATTATTTATTTTCCAGTTTGTCCTTTTTGCTTTTAATTCCGGTTATTCACAGAGTGAGCAGGGGACGGATGAGTTCTCAAATCTTGCCCTTGCCCTGCAGCAGCCTGAAAATGTAAAAATTCTTAACCTGAGCAAAAAAAAGCTAAAGGAATTTCCTTTTGAAATTTTCCAATTTAAAAATCTGGAGAAATTAAACCTCAGCAAAAACAAAATCACTTCGGTGCCAAAGGAAATTGGTCAACTTGTTTTTCTCGAAGAATTGGATTTATCCAACAATAAAATTGAACTATTGCCAATGGAAATTGGCAAGCTAATAAATTTAAAAAAACTGATCCTTGGGAAGAATGATTTGTTTTCACTGCCTACTTCTTTTTCTGATTTCACTAAACTTGAATACCTTGATTTATGGAGCAACAACCTCAGCGAGCTGCCGGAATCAATGAGTTCACTTTCAAACCTAAAAATTCTAGACATGCGCCTTATCCAGATGAATAAATCGCAGCAGGAAAAAATTCAGCACCTTCTCCCCAAAACAATAATATATTTTTCGCAAAGCTGCAATTGCAATTAAAAAATAATTTTTACAATTTGTAAATTCCTTTATTAATTTTACACCCAAACTTATGGGGGTGTCACGGCCTTTTTGGCAGACTGAGAAAAACCCTTTGAACTTGATTCAGATAATGCTGACGCAAGGAATAAGAAAATCCGGCCACTGGCGGACTTGTTTCTCTTCAGAATTTCCCCCGATATTTTTTTTGAATTATTTGTTTCATTGGATGAAATTTTATGCATGTTTTCCTTAACAATAAACCAGTTTCAATAATTAAGGAAATTCCGATTCAATCCTTTTTAACTGAAATTAAAATTTTTGATTTAGAAGGGATGGCCATTGCCATAAATGAAACAGTTATCCCCAAAACAGAATGGGAAAATTTCCTTCTGAAGGATAATGATGCGGTTTTATTGATAAAAGCAACTGCAGGAGGGTAGGGGAAGATGGAAGATGGAAGATGGAAGATGGAAGATGGTATTGGGTATTGGGTAGTGGGTAGTGGGTAGATGGTAGTGAGTAAGGGGTATTTGGTAGTGGGTAGGTAGGAAGGTGGGTAGGTGGGAAAAGAAAACAGCAAGTTGGAAGGAATCCGGGTGGTTTTGACTGGGGTTGTAGGTTTTTAATTGATTAACTGATGTTAGGCCAATAATATTGAATAAGTCCCAAGCCCCAAAATTAAAGTCCCAAAACCAAAGGACAGCAAACATCCATGGGCTTTTTGAGTGGGGGGGTGTAGAAGCACAACAAGGAAGATTGAAATGAAAAACGATTTAGGTGAAAGATTAATGCGGTTTGCGGTAGATGTCATTTTGTATTTGCGAACTGTAAAAAATACCATCGAAACAATGGATACAAAACGGCAGATTATTAAAGCCTCAACTTCAAGCGGAGCTAATTATGAGGAATCCCAGGGTTCTCCCACAAAACCTGATGTTAAAACTAAAATTGGCATATCCCTGAAAGAAATGCGGGAGGCGAATTATTTCCTCCAAATATATAGCCGATTGAAACTTGGGGACCTTGAGAAAAACACTTATTTAGTTAATGAATCCTCAGAACTAAAAAAAATACTTGCTTCCATTTTGAACAAACTTTCAATTCTCTTTTTCATTACTTGGGGCTTTAAATTTGGAATTTGGGGCTTGGGATTTTTTTTAAAAATGTTTGTTTAAGTAACAAAAATGATTTATTACAATTTAAAATTTGAATTTTTGCAAAGCAGAAGTAAATAATTTTAATAAAAAATTCCTTCTATGGTAAAAGAAAAAATTCCTTCGGAATCGTCAGTTTCCCGCGAACCGTTTCCTAATTCAAAAAAAATTTATGTTCATGGGAAAATTCACCCCGAAATAAAAGTGGCTATGCGCGAAATTACCGTTTCGGGTGGGTTGGCCTCCAAAAATGGCATTAATTCCAAAAAAGAAACTTTGGAAGTGTATGATACCAGTGGCCCTTATACAGATCCTGAGGTTGAAATTAATCTTTCCGCGGGTCTTCCACGCCTGAGGGAAAAATGGAAATTTAAAAGGTCGGGAGAAAATATTTCTCAAATGCACTATGCCCGCAAGGGAGTAATTACCCCCGAAATGGAATATATTGCCATCCGCGAAAACATGAATGTGGAATTTGTGCGCGATGAGGTGGCAAGGGGAAGAGCCATTATCCCATCAAACATCAACCATCCTGAGGCTGAGCCCATGATAATTGGAAGAAACTTTCTTGTAAAAATCAATACCAACATAGGCAACTCATCTGTTTCGTCCGGCATTGAAGAGGAAGTTGAAAAGGCTGTGTGGAGCTGCCGCTGGGGCGGAGATACCCTAATGGATCTTTCTACAGGTAAAAATATTCATGAAACCAGGGAATGGATCATCAGAAACTGTCCGGTTCCCGTTGGAACAGTTCCCATTTATCAGGCCCTTGAAAAAGTTAACGGCCGGGCCGAAAACCTCACCTGGGAAATTTACAGAGATACATTGATTGAACAGGCCGAACAAGGGGTTGATTATTTTACCATCCACGCGGGAGTCCTGCTCCGTTATATTCCCCTTACAGCAAAAAGAGTAACCGGAATTGTTTCCCGCGGGGGAGCAATTCTTGCCAAATGGTGCCTGGCCCACCACCGGGAAAATTTTCTTTACACGCACTTTGAGGAGATATGTGAAATAATGAAAAAATATGACGTGGCTTTTTCTTTGGGAGATGGTTTGCGGCCGGGCTCCATTGCCGATGCCAATGATGAAGCTCAGTTTGCAGAACTAAAAACGCTGGGAGAACTTACAAAAATTGCATGGAAACATGAAGTGCAAACCATGATTGAAGGTCCGGGGCACGTACCCATGCACCTCATTAAAGAGAACATGGAAAAGCAATTGGAATACTGCCAGGAAGCCCCTTTTTATACCTTAGGTCCATTAACTACTGATATTGCTCCGGGCTACGACCACATAACCTCCGCTATCGGGGCGGCTATGATTGGCTGGTACGGTACGGCCATGCTTTGTTATGTTACGCCCAAAGAACATTTGGGTTTGCCAAATAAAAAGGATGTAAAAGACGGAGTGATTGCCTATAAAATTGCCGCCCATGCAGCCGACCTGGCAAAAGGCCATCCGGGAGCACAACTCAGAGATAATTTATTGAGCAAAGCCCGCTTTGAATTCAGGTGGGAAGACCAGTTTAATTTATCCCTCGACCCTGATACGGCCAAAGAATTTCATGATGAAACTCTCCCGCAGGAAGGAGCCAAAACTTCACATTTCTGCTCTATGTGCGGCCCTCATTTCTGTTCCATGAAAATTACTCAGGATGTACGCGATTATGCAGAAAAAGCCGGCCTTGCCGAAGATGCTGCCTTGAAGAAAGGATTAGAAGAAAAAGCAAAAGAATTTGCTGAGGCGGGGAGTGAAATTTACCTTTCTCCCGATCCGGCCGTGATTGATTGAATTTTTTTATCCCAATTTATTGGCAAACTGATTATTTCTCGTATCCCCGTAATTCCGGGAAATGAAATTCCACTTAAATTTAACTCCATTTGGAAAAAGAAATTTTTAACTTTTCAGGTTTGTTATACAAATTCTCAATGTAATATAGTCCAATAAACGACTTTGATTTTTTTTTTACTTTTTTTATAAAAGGTAAGAAAATAAACAAGAATTGTTGATGGAAAGTTCTGGAAATAAGAATAACCGTGATGATTTTTAATTGAATTGGTTTAGGCCAATTTAATAATGAGAAATGGTATTACCCCAATGAATGAATTTGAAAACAGATAATGAGAGTTAAGTTGTACAAGTTTGTAGTTATAGAAAGATGAATAAATCCCGCCCCCCCTGCCTGAGCATTGCCGGTTTCGACCCAAGCGGTGGAGCCGGTTTGCTTGCTGACATAAAAACTTTTGAAGCCAATAAGGTAAATGGAATGGGTGTGGTTACCTGTCTTACTTTCCAAAACGATTCTGAATTTGATGGGATTAAGTGGATAGAAAGCGATGAAGTAATTAGGCAACTGGAAATTCTTTTCCGGAAATTTACTTTTGAATATATTAAAATCGGGATGGTAAAGGATTTGGAGACAATAGAAAAAATTATATTATTTCTTTTTCAGAATCATTCCAATACCCAAGTACCCAAAATTATTTGGGACCCAATACTGAGGACAAGTGCGGGGTCATCTTTTAAAGAAACTTCGGGAACCGGTTTTGAAATTCACCACACAATAGCATATGATAAATTTCTTTCCGTTTGCCAAAGAATTTACCTCATCACTCCCAATATGGATGAAATAAAAATATTAATGAATAATCAGGATGCGTTTTTTTCGGCAAAGGAATTAAGCCGCTATTGCAATGTGTTTTTAAAAGGTGGCCACCTGGTGGAGGAAAAACCAAAGAATTCAGAAAAAGGGAAAGATTATTTATTTATTAAGGAGGGAAAAATATTTCCATACAGGGCAAAGAAAATTTCCGCTTTTTCAAAACATGGAAGCGGCTGTGTGGTTTCATCCGCAATTACAGCAAATTTGTCCAGTGGAGAAACCCTGCCCCGATCTTGCTTAATGGCTAAAAATTATGTTACGGATTTTATGATGAGCAGTAAAAATTTAATTGGGTATCATAAAATTTAATTTTTCAAAAAACCAATGATTTCGAAATTGCATTTCATTACCGGTGAAACGGAAGAATTTTCGCATAGTGCCCTGGTTGAACTGGCCTGTAAAGGAGGGGCGGATTGGGTCCAGCTTAGAGTCAAAAACAAACCGGAGGATGATTTTTTTAGGTTTGCCGCTGACTCAAAACAAATTTGTAAACAGTTTGGGGCCAAACTTATTATCAACGACAATGTAATGATTGCAAAAGAAATTTTGGCTGACGGAGTTCATCTGGGAAAAGATGATATGGACCCCCGGGAAGCCAGAAAGATTCTTGGGAAAAATTTTATTATCGGGGGAAGCGCAAACACAATGGAAGATATTTACCGCCTTAAAAAATGTGGTTGCAATTATATAGGCATTGGCCCTTTCCGTTTTACCTCCACAAAAGAAAAATTAAATCCGGTGATTGGCCTTGAAGGAATTAAAAAAATAGCAGCCCTTTGTAAAAAAGAAAACATCAAAACTCCACTAATTGCAATTGGTGGAATTAAACTAAATGATATAAAACCCATTTTAGAAACGGGTGTTTTTGGGATTGCCGTCTCTTCGGGAATACATCAGTCAAAAAATATGAAGGAAGAAATAAAAAAGTTTCTTTGCATTATTAACCAAACAGGTTTCACAATTTAAATTATTTTTTCTCTGTGATTCTCTGTGATATTTCTTCGTTTTCTCTATGTTAAAATTTTTTTTGAAAATGCCAAATTGAGCCTATATCAGCCAAAATGATTCTATGATAAAATTCGTATTTCTGTATACCGAAATTGCCGGATATTTTCTTGCCTGTGTTCAAAAGCTGGCCGAAATGAAGGGGGTACAGGTGCATGTTTTCCGATACCCTGTTAATAAAGAGGCTCCGTTTGATTTTCCTGAAATACAGAATGTGTTTTATTATGAGAGGAAAAATTTTAGCGCTGAATCAATGCTGGAAACCATTTCAAAAATTCATCCCGATTTTATTTACTGTGCCGGTTGGATTGATAAGGATTATTTAAAAATAATTAAGGCCTGCTCCGGGAAAATCCCAACGGTATTGGGTTTTGACAATAAATGGAAAAATTCTTTTCGCCAAAATATTGCCACGGTCATTGCTCCTTTTTATCTTACAAATAATTTTTCTCATTGTTTTGTGCCCGGGGAAAAACAAAAAAAATATGCCTCAAAACTAGGTTTTAACTCAGATAAAATTTTAACCGGCCTGTACTCTGCCGATTTCGAATTGTTTTATAAACACTATGAATTAAACGCAGCAGTGAAGAAAAATAAATTCCCGAAAAGATTTTTATATGCCGCCCGTTACGTAAAACACAAGGGCATCGAAGACCTTTGGAAGGCTTTTATTGAATTACATGAAGAAAATCCGAATGAATGGGAATTATGGTGCATTGGCACGGGTGACGTTAAACCGGTTAGCCATCCAAAAATTAAACATTTTGGTTTTATTCAGCCCGAAAATCTTGGCGAAATAATTTCTCAAACCGGGGTATATGTTTTGCCAAGTCATTTTGAACCATGGGGGGTTTCGCTGCACGAGTTTGCTGCTGCCGGATTTCCCCTTATTTGTAGTGATGAAGTGGGAGCGAATGAAAATTTTCTGGAAGCCGGTAAAAATGGATTTCTTTTTAAATCGGGCAACATAACAGAATTAAAAAGTTGTTTAAAAAATACAATTTCACTTCAGGAAAAAGATTTGAATAAAATGAGCGAAGTAAGTGTTGAAAAAGCAAAACAGATAACACCCGGGGGCTGGGCGAACATTCTCTTTGCAGTATGCACTAAAAATCAAATCTCCGGCTAAAATTTAAACCAAATTCAATCTCACTCAAGATGAAAATATTTTACTTTTCTTCAATTTTCGAACGCGACCTTAAATCCCTGAGAAATGAAATTTCACTGTATAACAACGAAGCTGATTTGTGGAAGGTAAAGGGCGAAATAAAAAATCCTGCAGGCAATTTGGCTCTTCACCTCCTTGGAAATTTAAATTTTTTTATTGCAGAAACCTTGGGAAAAGCTAATTATGTAAGAAAACGGGAAGAGGAGTTTTCAAATAAAAATATTTCCAAAGAAAAAATTCTTC
>JAHEZO010000312.1 GCA_023250995.1 Flavobacteriales bacterium
GGTTTTCATACAAAATGGAGGAGTATTTTTCTTCCAATGTATTAAATATTCCTTTTCTTGAACCTTATTCTTTACCGATTTCGGTTCTCATTTGCATTGCAGAAGTGGTTTTGGGAATTGCTGTTTTGTTCGGCTCTAAAGCCCGTTTAACCGGGTGGCTGCTGCTGCTGATGATTCTTTTTTTTACATTTCTCACGTTTTATTCGGCTTATTTCAACAAGGTTACTGATTGCGGATGTTTTGGTGATGCCTTAAAACTTACTCCCTGGCAATCATTTTCAAAAGATATAGTATTGTTTGTTTTTGTTTTAATTCTTTTTTTTAGGGCAAAGGAAATTCACCGCAATACACCCAGAGAGGATTTAATTATTTTACCCGTTTCCCTGCTGGCAATTGGCTTTTTTTCATTTGGTGTAATACACTGGAGCTTTCCTTTGATTTTTGCTGCCTTGGTATTTTTTATTCTTGCAATGGTAAAGAGGTCGCTTACCCATCCTCAAATTGATTGGATATTGGCCATAATTGCCTTTTCAATTACCACTTGTTTTTCATTTTACTGCATTAACCATTTACCGGTAAAAGATTTCAGGCCCTATGCAATTGGGAAGAGCATTATTGAAGGGAGAAAACCACCCCCGGGAGCCAAACCATTTATTTATGAAAACACTTTTATTTACAAAAATTCTGTTTCCGGGGAGGAGAAAGAATTTAACGATAAGAATTATCCATGGAAGGATTCCACCTGGGTTTTTGTTTCCAGAGATACTAAAATGATTCAAAAAGGAGACGAGGCACCTATTCATGATTTTAACCTTCTTTCACCTGACGGGAATGATTATACCGAGGATATTTTAAACGAACCGGTTATGTTTTTATTAATTTCATACGACATAAAAAATTCAAATGAAAAAGTTCAGCCACTCATTAATAAATTTGTTGATCAGGTGAATAAAGCAGGGTATTATTTTTATGGAGTTACCGCTTCCTCTTACAATGAAGTTGAGGATTTCAGGCACAAGCACCAATCTATGTTTGATTATTATTCGGCTGATGCAACCATGCTTAAAACCATGATTCGTTCAAATCCTGGTCTTATTTTATTAAAAAAAGGGGTGGTAAAAGGCCTTTGGCATTATAGCGATTTTCCGGAATTTGAGGAGGCAAAAAAACTAATTGTTGATTAAAATAATTTTTCCCTGATGTTTAAATTTATTATCCGTAGGGTTATTTATGGATTTTTGGTATTGGTAGGAGTTTTGGTTGTTGTCTTCCTTTTATTTAATGTCCTTCCTGGCGACCCTGCAAGAATGATGCTTGGCCAGAGGGCCGACCAGGAATCAATAAAAGCAATAAACAGGGATCTTGGACTTGACAGGCCTTTAATGATTCAGTTTATCATGTATGCAAACGATCTGTCACCCTTTTCAGTGCATAACATCGTGGATGAAAATCATTTTCTCTTTCTCGATAATGAAAAGTACACCTACACAAAACTTTTCACTTTTGCCGGATCCAGAGCCATTGTTTTAAAATATCCTTATCTCAGGCGCTCCTATCAAAGCAAAAGAAAGGTTTCGGAAATTATCAGCCAATCCATGCCGGCCACAGCCGTGTTGGCACTTACATCAATGATAATTGCCACTATTTTAGGCATTATTCTGGGAATAATATCTGCAATTAAAAAAGGAACATTTTTCGATAATTTCAATCTGGTTTTTTCGGTTATCGGAATGTCGGTCCCATCTTTTTTTGCCGCCCTGATTATTGCATGGATATTTGGATATTTACTCAGCGACTATACCGGATTGAACATGTATGGGAGTTTATTTACCCTGGATGATTACGGAGAAGGGGAGTACCTTGATTTAAAAAATCTGATATTGCCTGCAGCAACTTTGGGGATAAGGCCGCTTGCCGTGGTTGCACAGCTGATGAGGGGTTCCTTGTTGGACGTGCTTGGTCAGGATTACATTCGAACAGCAAATGCCAAAGGACTCGATTTTTATACTGTTATCATAAAACACGCACTCAAGAATGCCCTTAATCCTGTAATTACTGCTATTTCGGGGTGGCTTGCAGCTCTTATGGCCGGAACTGTTTACATTGAAATGATATTCGGATGGAAGGGTATTGGGTACGAAACTTTCAAAGCACTCGAAAAATATGATTTTCCGGTGGTAATGGGAACTGTTTTAATCATCGCCACAATTTTTGTAGTTATAAATATTTTGGTGGATGTTATTTACGGAATGCTTGACCCAAGAGCAAGGGTAAAATAAAAAATTCTGCAAAATTGAACTTCGGCATCAGGCCGCCTGGTTTTTATCAAAAATAATGATTGGAAAACATCGCATTAAATTTATTATTCCCTCTCTAAAAATTTACTTTTTTTTCTCTTTTTTTCTTTTTATTATTTCATGCAAAAAAAGTACCGATCGCCCGTGTTTTAAGGGTAATGGTACGGTGGTGACGGAAAGGAGAGAGGGAAAAGGATTTGATTATATTTTTCTGGCAGATAATATAAATTTAATTCTTACCCAGGATAGTTTTTATAAAATAACAGTTGAAAGTCCAATAAATTTAATAAACTTTATTTATACTGATGTGGAAGGAAATTCTCTGAAAATAAGAAACGGAAACGGGTGCGATTTTCTTAGGAGTTACGATTATAAAATTAACGTGTTTGTTACCCTTCCCTCCCTGCTAAACATTAATTTTTCAGGCTCCGGAAAAATCTCTTCAACCAATATAATTTTTGCTCCTGAAATAACGCTCAATTTAT
>JAHEZO010000313.1 GCA_023250995.1 Flavobacteriales bacterium
AAGCTCTCATTTTTCTTTTGTGATAGAAGAAATTCTAAAGAATGATGCTCATATTGAAACATCTTCTGCCTTTGATATTCCTATTTTAAAAGAACTGCATAAAAGCGGACACCTGAAAAGAAGCCATTTCATAATTTGCAATGGTGTTAACAGACCTGAATATGCCAAGCATATTGCCGATTTAATTAATGACGGATTTGAAAACTGTATTCCCATACTGGATAATAAGGCCGAGCTGGAATTGTATAAAACCACGGTGAAAAAGAAATGTTTTATTGGGATAAGAATTGCCTCGGAAGAAGAACCCACCTTTGATTTTTATACTTCGAGGTTGGGAATCCGGTATATCGACATTATTGATTTTTATGAAAATGAAATAAAAAAGCATCCGAACTTCCAGCTTAAAATGCTGCATTTTTTCATCAATACCGGCATCAGGGATAATATTTATTACTGGAGTGAACTGGCCAAATGCCTGAATGTTTATTACCGGCTTAAAAAAGTATGCCCCACTCTGGATTCACTCAATATTGGCGGTGGCCTTCCCATAAAAAATTCACTCGGTTTTGAGTTTGATTATGAATATATGATTGAACAAATTGTGCAGCAGATTAAGAGATATTGCGATCAGCGGGGAGTGGAAGAACCAAATATTTTTACCGAGTTCGGAAGCTATACCGTGGGCGAGAGCGGTGCAAATATCTACTCGGTGGTGGGTGTAAAACACCAGAACGACCGCGAAATATGGTATATGATTGATAATTCATTTATGACCACTTTACCCGATACATGGGGAATAAGTAAGCGTTTTGTTCTCCTTGCCATAAACCAGTGGGAAAATGAATATCAGAGGGTAAATTTGGGAGGGCTCACCTGCGACAGCCAGGATTACTATAACTCAGAAGCTCATGCCAACAACGTTTTCCTTCCCAAAATTGACTTAAAAGAACCTTTGTATGTTGGTTTTTTTCATACCGGTGCTTACCAGGAAGGCCTGAGCGGTTACGGGGGAATTAAACACTGCCTGATACCCTCACCTAAACATGTATTGATTGAAAGGGATAAAGACGGGGAGTATTATACCAAACTTTTTGCAAAAGAACAGAGTGCAAAATCAATGCTGAAGACGTTGGGGTATTAATGTGGGATGCATCCATTTTAATGCTTAAAAGCCAACACTGTATTTCCTCCGGATAACTTACCGGCTCAATTTTGTTATAACTATTGCTTAATTCGTGATTCGCGAATCGCGAATTATTTTTAAATTAACCGGTTGAGGTTTTTAAATCCTACCGGGAATTTCTCCGTTTAAAATCACCCTTTCCACCAAATTATTTGAAAAGGAATATGGTAAAAAACCATAGGAAGAAACCTCCTTGGTGATAAAAATATTTGCTTTTTTCCCAACGCAAATCGAACCATGGCTGTTCCCCAGACCCATTGCGAAAGCTGAATTTATGGTTGCTGCGTTGATGGCTTCTTCTGGAGTAATTTTATAGTTTATGCAGGCCAGCGAAATCATAAAATTCATATTTCCGCTGGGGCAACTTCCGGGATTGTAATCACTCGATATGGCCAGGGGCAAACCCGCATCAATCATTTTTCTTGCCGGGGGAATTTGCAAACCCAAAAAAAACTGAGCACCGGGTAAAATAGTTGGAATGGTATTGGAATTTTTTAGTAATTCAATGTCATTTTCAGAGGCAAATTCAAGATGGTCAACGCTGATGGCACCACATTGTACCCCTGCTTCAATTCCCCCCGAATGGCTTAGCTGCTCGGCATGAATTTTTCCTTTTATACCATATTTTGCAGCGACTTCAAGAATTTTAATGGTGTCATCTTTTGAAAAGTAATTTTTTTCGCAAAAAACATCGCAAAAATCGGCTAGTTTTTCTTCCGCAATTGCAGGTAACATTTCATTTGTGATAATTGAAATGTATTTTTCCTTTTGGCCTTTATATTCAGGTGGAATGGCATGGGCTCCCAAAAAAGTAGCTTGAATGGTAAGTGGCGAAATTTCTTTCAGCTTTTTAATTACCCGAAGCATTTTTAATTCTGAGGCAATGGTCAACCCGTATCCACTTTTTATTTCAACAGCACCTGTTCCGAAACATTTTATTTCATTTAATCGATTGAGTGCGGATTGAATCAATTCTTCTTCGGTGGCTGCCTGAAGTTGTTTGGCCGAATTTAAAATTCCCCCTCCCCTGCCTGCAATTTCTTCATAACTTAATCCATTTATCCTGTCAACAAATTCCAATTCACGGCTTCCGGCATAAACTAAATGGGTATGTGAATCGCACCAGCAGGGGAACACCATTTTGCCTGTAGCATCAATTACTTCAAGGTTTGTCCAGTCGGAAATTCCCGGAAAATATTTCATCTCTCCAAAACCCGTTATCAAGTCATTTTCTATTGATAGCCACGCATCTTTTAGGGTGGCCAGGATACCCATGCTTCTTCCTCTTTTAAGTCCTCCGGGGCTTTGTTCAATCTGAACCAGCTCTTTAATGTTTTTTATCAGGATTTTCATGAAAGCAAAATTAAGGGAATATGTGAGAATTATAGAATCATTTGTGGAGCAATAATATAAGGTGGATTCATGACAAAATGGGAGAGGTAAATTTATTGTAAAAAAAAATAATTTGCTGCAAAGGCACAAAGGCGCAAAAAACGTTTAAGAAAATCTTTTGCGTCTTCGCGTCTTTGTGGCAATAATTAGAAAATATTTTCCACTCAAATATTTATTGCCGATAAATATTT
>JAHEZO010000180.1 GCA_023250995.1 Flavobacteriales bacterium
TATTTCCCTTAATCTTCTTTATTATTCCGGCCGCAATTCCTTTTTTCAAAAGCATTGTCACTGCATTTTGGCCCTGTTCTCCTAAATCAACCGAAAAAGTATTCACATACAATTTAATATGTCTGTCTCTTACAATTTTGCTCATTTCCTGTGAATTTTGTTTAACAAAATTTTTTGACTCCATCGGGTTTGCAAGAGCATATTCCAAACTCCTGCGGATAATCCGGTTTACTTTTATTTTAATTTCATCCGGCAAAATTCTTTTGATTGCAATTCCCCCAAGCGGAACGGGAAATCCTGTTTCCTTCTCCCACCAATCACCCAAATCAATAATTTTTTTTAATCCCTTTTTCTGGTAAGTAAAACGGTTTTCGTGGATAATTATTCCGGCTTCAGCTTTTCCGGTTAAAAGTGCTTTTTCAATATCTGAAAAAACCATTTCCATTTTGTTTTCAACCTCAGGAAAAGCAAGAGAAAAAAGAAAATTGGCAGTTGTATTTTTCCCAGGGATAGCAATTTTCAACGTTGGCATTTCTTTTAAAGAATACTTTTTTTTTGATATTAACATAGGCCCCGTTCCAAACCCCAGAGCTGCACCACTTCTTAAAAGAACATAATTATTGGCAGTTTGAAAATAAGCAGCAAAGCTTAACTTGGTAATATCAAGCTGTTTTTTTTTCTCACTTTGGCCCCTCGCTCTGATTGCCCTTAAATTTAGCTCTTCTACATCCGTAATTAACGGGTCGAATTTCAAACCTTCTGTATCCACCTTTCCATTAATCAAAGCATCAAATATGAAGCAATCATTGGGGCAAGGCGATAATCCAAGAGTTAAGGTTTGCGGTTTACTTCCGATTTTTTTTATTTTCATCTTGGCAAAATTAAACATTGTAAAAATAAATTTCTGTTATAAATTTGTATCTTATTATAAAAAATGAAAAAAGATTCTTTATTAATTGATTGGCAGGAAAACTGGAGGACCGAATGGCAGCGTTTATCTTTCCGATATAATTTGGGATTGTCTTTAGTTATCCTCGTTGGATTTTTACTTCTATCAACCAGAGTTTTGATTTATGCCGAATCCAGGTCGGGAATGTTTTTCAATGATATTTTACTCAGCCGGTTGCCAAGTTATGATTTTTCGGGGCTCATCTTTTTTTTAATTTACAGTTCCCTAATTATTGGAATGAGCCACGTAAGCCGAACCCCTTACAGGCTTGTCCCGGCTTTTTATGTTTATACCATTGTGCTTGTTTGCCGGATGATTTCCATTTACTTTTTTCCTCTTGAAACTCCGGCTGGAATAATTATTCTCAGGGATCCCTTTGTTGAGTATTTTACCGGATCGGGCAAAGTGGTTACCAAGGATTTATTTTTTTCAGGGCACACCGCCACCATGTGCATTGTTTATTTATTTGCGAAAAACAAGTGGTTGAAAATGTTCTTCCTTACTTCCACCATTGCAGTGGGAATTTTGCTGTTATTTCAGCATGCCCACTATACAATGGATGTAGTAGCAGCCCCATTTTTTGTTTATTTCTGTTATGTTATGGTGATAAAGATATACCGCAAAAGCCGGCATTTTACTCTTAATATTTTGAGTAACGGAAATTAAAAAGGGCAAGCTCACAATATCGCACCGCTACAACCGCCTGCCCTTGCTACCTTCCGGTCCTGGGGGAGTTCAGCGGGAGCTGGTCGTACATGAGCTTACCCGAGGGCGAAAATATGAATAATATTACTTGGGAGTAATTGACGGTAATACTTTCGACTTCAATTCTCCAAATCCTATTCTGATTCCATTTATTTCCCCATATCCCCGAAAAATCACGGTGTCGTGGTCGTGAATGAATTTTCTTTCTTCTCCGGAAATTAATTTAAGGGGCTTTGTTCCTTTCCATGCAAGTTCCAGCATCGACCCATAGGAGTCAGGTGTTGGTCCGCTAATGGTTCCTGAGGCCATTAAATCACCTGAATTAATGTTACATCCATTAATGGTGTGGTGGGCTAATTGCTGAGCCATGTTCCAGTACAAAAATTTTGAATTGGTTTTACTCACCAGGGTTTCATTCGAATTTTCCGGTTTAATGTATACTTCCAGGGTAATGTCGAAATTGTTATTCCCTTCGAATTTAAGGTAAGGTAAAACTTCCGGAAATTGGTCAGGACCGGCAATTTTTAATGGTTCAAGAGCATCCATCGTTACAACCCAAGGTGAAATTGATGATGCAAAATTTTTAGATAAAAAGGGGCCCAGGGGAACATATTCCCATTTTTGAATATCGCGTGCGCTCCAGTCATTAAAAAGAACCAATCCGAAAATATAATCTTCGGCCTCTTTGGTTGAAATATTTTGCCCGAGCGGTTTTCCCTGGTGTGTGATAAAGGCTAATTCAAGTTCAAAATCCAATTGCTTTGTTGGACCAAAGGATGGAAATTCTACCTCATCCGCCTTTGTTTGGCCATTCGGCCGGTAAATATCCTCTCCCGAAACAAGGATGGAGGAGGCCCTTCCGTGATAAGCAACAGGAAGATGTTTCCAATTGGGCAGAAGTGCATTTTTGGGGTCACGAAACATTGATCCTACATTAGTGGCATGCTCCATACTCGAGTAAAAATCGGTATAATCTCCAATTCTTACGGGTAAAAGCATTTCAACTTCTTTAATTTTATGGAAAACTTTTTCTCTTGCCTTTAAATTATCTCTCAGCTCATGATTTCTTTCCTGAAGAAGTTTTGAAATTCTTTCGCGTACAGCCCTGGTTGTTTTTTTTCCCAGAGAAATAAAATCATTCAGGTAAGGCTTTGCAAAAACCTGGGTATCAAAATTAAGAGCGTTGAAAACGCCAAGCTTTTTTAATTCTGCAAGGTCAATTATAAAATCACCGATGGCAACCCCGACTCTGGGAAGAATTTCTTTGGTTTTGAAAATTCCGAAAGGAAGATTTTGAATGGGAAAGTTGCTCTCCGGAGATACCTCTATCCAGGATTTTAGCTTTGGGTTATTTGATGGGAGCATCTTTTGAAATTTAAAATCCTTTTTATCAATTTGTAAACAGTGGGAATTTAGTCATCCATTTGTTTACCTCTTTTTTTATGGCTGAAATTTTCTGTTCATCCTGTTTTTCGGTAAGCACCTCATCAATAAAACCAACAATTTTTTCCATATCTTTCTCCTTCAACCCCCGGGTGGAAACAGCTGCTGTGCCCACTCTGATTCCCGAAGTAACAAAAGGAGATTTATCGTCAAAAGGAACCATGTTTTTATTAACGGTAATATCGGCCTTAATAAGGGTTTCTTCAGCAATTTTACCGGTTAGATTTTTCGACCTTAAATCAATTAACATGCAATGATTATCCGTTCCGCCAGATATAACATTATATCCAAGATCAACAAAGCAGCCGGCCATTTTTTTTGCATTTTTTTTCACCTGGATTGAGTACTTCATAAAAGAATCGGACAACGCCTCCCCGAAAGAAACTGCTTTTGCTGCAATAACATGTTCAAGCGGGCCTCCTTGTGTTCCAGGAAATACCGCAGAATCGAGAATGGATGACATTTTTTTTATTTCTCCTTTGGGAGTTTTATAACCCCATGGGTTATCAAAATCTTTTCCCATCATTATCATTCCTCCTCTGGGCCCTCTTAATGTTTTATGAGTGGGGGTGGTAAC
The DNA here is from genome assembly GCA_023250995.1 of Flavobacteriales bacterium. Lineage (GTDB taxonomy): Bacteria > Bacteroidota > Bacteroidia > Flavobacteriales_H > JAHEZO01 > JAHEZO01. The sequence goes on from JAHEZO010000180.1 coordinate 3,675, forward strand.
TATATGGCAGTGGGGTAGGGGATCGGATAAAAGTCCTCTGGAAATTAATCCTGCCGGGTGTGAAATATCAGCCATTAAAATTGCACCTGTTAAATCGGCAATCTTCCGCATTCTTTCATAATCCCAGTCGCGGGAGTAAGCTGATGCCCCGGCAATAATAAGCTTTGGTTGCTCGGCAATTGCAACTTTTTCCATTTCATTATAATCTACTCTCCCTGTTTCTTTATCTACATTGTAAAAAACAGAACGATATAACTTGCCTGAAAAGTTAACAGGTGAACCATGCGTAAGGTGGCCGCCATGTGAAAGGTTAAATCCAAGAATGGTATCCCCGGGTTTTAGAATTCCAAGCATTACCGCTGCATTGGCTTGTGCCCCAGAATGAGGCTGAACATTTACCCATTGAGCATTAAATAATTGCTTTACTCTGTCAATAGCGAGTTGTTCTACTTTGTCAACCACTTCGCATCCGCCATAATATCTTTTAAAAGGCAAACCTTCGGCATATTTGTTTGTCAGGCAGGAACCCATTGCATTCAGCACTTGCTGGCTCACATAATTTTCGGAGGCGATGAGTTCAATTCCAATGGTCTGCCTTTTTTTTTCCTCCTTTATCAGTTCAAAAATTATTGAGTCGGTTTTCATATATTTGTTTTTGAGGCGACAAATGTAAAAAATTGATAATTGTTTTTTTTCAAACTATTTTTCTTCCGACCCTGCAAGTTTAAAAGCGGGGATCAAAAAAATCAAAATAAACGGAGATTCAACCAGCCCCATAAAAAATCTCGAAATCGTGTAACCCTTCTCCACTTCATTTAATAGCCAACCTGCTGAGTAGGATAATCCTGAAATAACCAAAATTCCGAAGTAAAAATAAATTGTAAAAAGGAGGAATTTTTTTTCTGCAAAGATTAATGAGATGATCAATATTGAAAAACCAAGGAATGCTAAACTGAAAAAAATGGTTAGCCCCCATTTGAACCAATAAAGCTTTTTGTATGAAAACTCATTTAAAAAATTCAGGTATGGTGAAAGATGGGACCGATCATTTTCATAAAACAAATACCACATATGGGCATTAATATTTTTGAAAATGAATTCACGGAAAAAACTAAAGGATATAAAAATGAAAACAAAAAAAATTATGAAAAAGCCCTTTTTGTTTTTCATTTTTTAAAAACTTTTTCTAAAAGCAGGATTTGCTGCAAAATAATACCAGAGAAGGAATATGAAGGAATAAATTATTATTGTAAAGGTATAGGTATGGTTGAAATCTAAATACTTGGGGAAGTAAAAAGTTATTAAGGCTAGGCCAACTATTCTAAAAACATTTAATAAATGGATTGCAATTAATCCGGAGGGAATGAAAATTAATTTCCATTTTATCTTTCCCGGATAGGCAATTATAAATCCAGTAAAAAGTGCAAATAAAGTAATGCCATTGCATGGGTCCCCAATCCATAACCCATGTGACCCGTCAATCCCAATGGTTCTTACGCTTTCGCTGTAAGGGTAATCAATTAATTTATAATTTAAAAAAGTAAGGATATGGGAACTTAGAAAAATTAAATTATTTATGATGGCCAAATCAAGCTTTTTCCATGGGTGCAGCCAGAGAGTATAGGTAAGATACCACCCAAAATAAATAATTAAGGCACTAACCAGAAATCTGATTAGTGCCTTGTTGGAAACTTTTTTCATTGAAACTATAAGGCCTTTCCTTCTTTTTGAAACCTTATTTCAAACAACTTTATTAGGCCAATTGCAATTCCTGCAGCAACTAAGAATCCAACCCCGGTGTCAATGGGGATGCAGGGAGGGGGCCAGCAGTCAGGGCCTGATCCCGGATCGGGTTGGGCCAATAAATTAAAAGGATTTAGAAAAGCAGCCACAAAAAGGGCAAACAATCCAAAAAAGCTTTGGTTAATTTTTTTCTTTTTCATAATTATTAATATTTTACAAATCTAAAAAGTAAATGGTTACCTGAAAATTTTTCTCACCTGTTCCTGGTTACTATGTTTCACTTTCAGGAAATAAATTCCGGTTTGTTCGGGTAATTTTATTTCTACTTTGCCGGTAGTTCCGGTAAAGGTTTTGGTTTGGGAAACAGGCTGACCCAAAAGATTAAACAGTTCAATCTCAACAAGGGCTGGTTCAGAAAAAGAATAAGCTACAGTTAAATTATTTCCAGTCCTGAAAATAAAAACCTTTGGTGCAATCATTTGTTCGGCAAGCCCTACTGTATTTATCACCACTATTGTTTGTTGGGATGAATTGTTACATGAACCCATTCCTGCACTTAGGGATACCGAATAAATTCCGGGTTGAAGGTAATTATGTGCCGGCTCAAACTGAGTGGAAATGGCACCGTCACCAAAACTCCATGAATAAGAATTAGCACCCGAAGAGCTGTTGGTAAAATTAACCGTACCACCACCTGCAACATCCACCGTATCTTCACTCATTGAGAAAAGGGCAACAACCGGTACCGGTTCGGTTAATTCAATGAAAAGATTTGTACCGCAACCTGAATTATCAGTTACAAAAACCGAATAATTTCCGGCAGAAAGATTTCCGGAAACATCAGTGCCGGTAATATTGGCGGAATTTTTCAGGGTATCCCCCAAAGAGTTTTGCCATAAAAAGTTGAAAGGACCATTTCCGGTAGCAGATGCAGTTACTGTTCCGTCATTGAAACCATAACAGGTGGGATTTTCCAGACCTGATACATTTACAATTGGCCCGGTGGTATTTGTAATTGTTATGGTTGATAATTTTGAACAACCATTGGCATCAGAAACCAACACGTAATAATTTCCCGAGGAGAGATTGTTTACCTGGGAACCAGACTCACCATTGGACCAGGAATAAGAATAAGCACCATTTCCACCACTTACAGAAATCATTGCCGATCCATCAGAATTTCCACAGGTTGCATTGGTAACTGAACTTGTTATTACAATTGGTGCGGGCTCGTTTACAGTGGCAGTTAATACACCGGTGCAATTATTAGCATCGGTTACAGTTAATGAATAAGTGCCCGATGGCAAAGCGGAAAGATTTTGGTTTGTGTTTCCATTACTCCACAAAAATGAAATGGGTGAAGTTCCTCCGATTGGATTTGTGGTAATTTGTCCGTTTGAACCGCCATTACAACTAACATCTGTTGCAGACAAAACATTTACGGTTGGACCCGAAAGATTATTTACCTGCATGGATTTCACCTTTTCACAGCCATTTCCATCGGTTACGGTAATAGAGTAAGATCCGGAAGCCAGAGAATTTATTCCTGCGGTGGTTGCTCCTGTTGACCAAAGATAGGTCAGATTACCGGTTCCACCGGAAGATGTTACCGAAGCGGAACCATTTGAGTTTCCACAGGTTTCATCCTCGGTTTCTTCAGAAACAATAACAGAAGAAGGTTCACTAATGTTGGCCGAGGAAATGCCAAGGCAGTTATTATTATCAGTTACGGTAACAAAATAGTTTTGGGCTGTAAGATTTGAAATTTGGCTTTGAGTAGATCCATTAGACCAAAGATAGGTTAAAGGAGATGCTCCACCTGTTGCGGTTGCTGTTGCTGTACCTGTGCCAGCCCCATTGCACAAAATATTTGTGGATGAAGCTGTAACGGAAGGCCCGGTAAGGTTATTTATTATAATATCATTGGTTTTTTTGCAGTTATTTCCGTCAGTAACAGTTACGGTATATGTTCCGGCACTTAGCGAAGAAATGGCATTGGTCTGGTTCCCGTTGCTCCATAAAAAAGCAAGGTTTCCGGTCCCTCCGGAAGCAGTAACGGAAGCATTACCATTTGAACTGCCGCAGGTTGCATCAGTTGATGTTGGTGAGATTATTATTGCGGAAGGCTCGTTAATTGTAACGGAATTGGTGGATGAGCAATTATTATTGTCGGTCACTGTAACGGTATGAGTACCTGCTCCCAAACCTGTTTTTGTAGAGGTAGTGCCACCACCTGACCAGAGGTACGAATAATTTGAAACACCTCCTGTGGCAATAACAAAGGCCTGTCCGTCAGCTACCCCGTTGCATTTTGCGTTAACAGGTGAAAAAGTTAATGAAATTGCATTGGGCTGATCAATTAAAACAGAGGAAGTTTTGGTGCAATTTTTTGAATCGGTAACGGTAACCGAATAAGTTTGAGAATCAAGATTTGAAACCTGTGAAGAAGTTGCCCCTGTTGACCAAAGGTAGGTATATCCGGAAGTTCCCCCTGAAGCAGAAACTGAAGCTATGCCATCATTTCCACCAAAACATTTAACATCACTTGAGGAGGGAGAAAGGGAAAGTGGAGCAGCCGGCTGATTTATTGTGGCCGACATGGTTTTTGCACAATTATTTGCATCCGTTACTGTAAGGGTGTAATTGCCGGAGGTTAATCCCTGTGGAGAAGCAAGAGTAGATCCATTAGACCAGAGGTAAGAATAATCTGAGGTTCCGCCCGAAACCACTGTTGATAACTGGCCGTTTGATCCACCGTTACATGAAACATCTGCTGGTGAAATGGAAATACCAATTTGGGTTGGCTCTGAAACAGACACCGATTCTACCTTGGTGC